>JAKBBN010000006.1 GCA_021808485.1 Planctomycetota bacterium
TGGTACCAGTCCAGGCCGATCCGAAGGGCGACGTATCCTGGACAGACTTGAAGTTGCAAAGTCAGGAAAACCTTGCCGCCAACGCCGCAAAGAAGCTCAAGAATGACGAATCGCTGCTGGTGCAAATGGGGGCGGTTCGCCTGCGCGCCGAACTGGATCGAATTCCCTTGTGGACGGGGAACCACGTCAGCGTGAAGCAGCTCGCCGAATACATGGCGCGCTACCTCTATCTTCCCAGACTCCGGGATGAACAGGTGCTGTTTGCCGCCATCCGGGAAGGCGTGGCCAGTCTTACCTGGCAGGCGGAGACATTCGCCTACGCCGAACGCTGGGATGAACAAAAGAAGCGTTATCTGGGCTTACGCACCGGACAATCAATCTGTGTCGTCGCGGATGATAGTTCTGTTTTGGTGAAACCGGAAGCGGCTGCCGCTCAACTCGCGGCTGATCGGCAGGCGGCGGCCCCAACCGCATCGGATCCGAACATTTCACCGGCGATGCCCGCGGACGCCGGTGGCACACCGCGGCAAGTTGATTGCGACATGGCTGCACCGGGAACGGCACCCAAACTCCGCCGTTTCCACGGGGCAGTGAAGGCTGATCCTATCCGGTTCGGCCGCGACACCGCACGGATCGCTGTGGAGGTAGTCCAATATTTGACGGGACTGGTTGGAACAAACGTCGAAATCACCATCGAAATTCGTGCCGATTTGGCCGAAGGCGCATCAGACAAAACCGTCCGTGACCTGACCGAAAACTGCCGAACGTTAAAATTCACGAGTTACGGATTTGAGGAAGCGTAAGCTCCCTTAGCCTGATTGCAGAGGCCCCACTTGCACTGTATCCGTAAGGTGAACCGCGTCTACCCTGTTATTTCTGAATTTGGATAACAGGCATACATGGGAAAGCCTGCGATATTTCCGCTGCCTCAGCATGGCGTTTTTATTCTCGGCCATCGGCGATAATCGACTGGCATTCCATGCGCCATACAACCGCCACATTGCTGGCACGGTCCGGCGTATCCCCGCGAACGGCACAAGAAATCATGCGCCATTCTGACCAACGGCTTACCAATGTCGTCTATACGGACGTTACGCAACTGCCAACGTTGGACGCCATGGCTCGACTGCCACGATTTGATAATGCGCAGCCGAAGGCCACTGGGAAGGCCGCCATGGAACCCAGTGGCCAAACGGCCAATACAGGTCTTTGTCGCACCAAAGGTAGCACCATGGACCTTGCTTTTGGGTGCCTAAATTCGCATTTACCTGCATCGCTGGAAAAAACCGGTAACGCCAAAAAACCGCATATTTCGCAGGAAAATGAACGAAATTGCGCCACGTTGCACTCTGCGGGAAAAATGAGGCCGCTGGGGATCGAACCCAGGACCCACAGATTAAAAGTCTGTTGCTCTACCAGCTGAGCTACGGCCTCAGAAGCGATGCCCCCGACTGGGTTAAAATCGGGAGCATCGTATTTTACGGCTATTGCCCGGAATGGCAAGGAAGCCAATAACTTGAGAACGCTCGCCATGCCAACCGATATGCGTTGAAATATTGCGAAAATAGGTAGAAATAGGATTTTAGACGCTGGCACTGGCTCCTTGGCTTTAATTTGTACTTAAATACATGGGAAATTGCCGCTGTCCGGTAGGGTAAACGACGGGACCTGGCTTGACGATTCGACGATCTCCTACTATTCTTATCGGAATAGTTCCAATGGTTGGAGTCGTTCCCCAACTCTCTTGGACAGAGGCCCCAGAGGAGCTAAACTTTGCAGACTATGCAGGAACCAGCAAAAATCGCCAGTATCGCCAGCCACGGCAAAAATGAGGCCCCGCTTACCCATCTTCGCGAACTGGAGGCCGAAAGCATCCATATCATTCGCGAAGTGGTCGCTGAATTTGCGAATCCGGTCATGCTGTTTTCCAGCGGGAAGGATTCATCGGTAATGCTGCACCTGGCGCGCAAGGCCTTTTTCCCGGCCAAGGTGCCCTTTCCATTTTTGCATATTGATACCACCTGGGACTTTCAGGAGGTGTATAAATTCCGCGATTCCCAGGTGGCTGAATTTGATTTGAAATTGCTGGTGCACACCAACTGGGACGCCATCAAGGCCGGCATTAATCCGTTTGAATCCGGCAGTGTGAAATACACCTACAACATGAATTTGCAGGGGTTGTTGCAGGCGCTGCGCCAATACCAGTTTGACGCCGCCTTCGGCGGCGCCCGCCGCGAAGAGGAAAAATCCCGCGCCAAGGAACGCATCTTTTCCTTCCGCGACCGGCATTATCAATGGGATCCGAAAAATCAGCGGCCGGAAATGTGGAATTTGTACAACGCCCGCATCAACAAGGGGGATTCAATCCGGGTATTTCCCTTGTCCAATTGGACGGAACTGGATATATGGCAATATATTCATTTTGAAAAAATTCCGATCTGCCCGCTTTATTTCGCCGCCCCGCGGCCCGTGGTGCGTCGCGATCCGCAGCTGATTTATGTCAATGACCACCGCTATCCGCTGCATGAAGGCGAAAAACCGGAAATCAAAAAAGTCCGTTTCCGCACACTGGGTTGTTATCCGTTGACCGGGGCGATTGAATCCCAGGCCGATACGCTGGAAAAAATAATCGAGGAAATGCTGCTGTTCCGGCAGTCCGAACGGGCCGGCCGCGCCATTGACCATGACGAGCAGGGTTCCATGGAAGCCAAAAAACGGGAAGGATATTTTTAAACACCCGAATTCCATGACCACGGCAAGTGCATTTGACCAACAAGGAAAAATCCGACAATGACCGCCATTGAACAGGCCCTGAACAACGAAGATATTCATTCCTATCTGGCGCGCAACCAGCGCAAGGAGATGCTGCGGTTCTTAACCTGCGGCAGCGTGGATGACGGCAAAAGCACCCTGATCGGGCGGTTGCTGCATGACACCAAAATGATCTATGAAGATCAGCTTGCCGCCATCCGGCGCGACAGCGTCAAGCACGGCACCACGGGCGGCGCCGTGGACCTGGCATTGCTTACCGACGGGCTGAAGGCCGAGCGGGAGCAGGGCATCACGATTGATGTGGCGTATCGCTATTTTTCCACAGACAAACGCAAATTCATCATTGCCGACACGCCCGGTCATGAACAATACACCCGCAATATGGCCACCGGGGCTTCCACCTGCCAATTGGCGATTATTCTGGTTGATGCGCGGCACGGCGTACTGGCGCAGACACGCCGCCACAGCTTTATCTGTTCGCTTCTGGGAATTTCCCACCTGGTGGTGGCCATTAATAAAATGGACCTGATGGATTTTTCCGAGCTGCGTTTCAACGAAATCAAAGCCCAATATGCGGCTTTTGCGGAACGGCTGGACATTCGCGATGTGCATTTTATTCCCATTTCCGCCTTAAACGGCGACAACGTCGTCGAGCCGAGTTCCCGTATGCCGTGGTACCAGGGTCCGACACTGCTGGGCCATCTGGAAACCGTGCATATCGCTTCGGACCGTAACATGCAAAATTTCCGCTTTCCCGTGCAGATGGTGCTGCGGCCGAATTTGAATTTCCGCGGCTTTGCCGGCACCGTGGCTTCCGGCGTGGTGCGGCGGGGCGATCCGATTATGGTCCTGCCTTCCGGCCGGCGCAGCAAAATTAAATCAATCGTCACACTGGATGGCGAACTCGAATCCGCCCAGTGCCCGATGGCCGTTACACTGACCCTTGCCGATGAAGTGGATATCAGCCGCGGAGACATGCTCGTTCATCCGCAGGATCCGCCGCACTTCGGCCAGGAATTCAGCGCGCGGCTGGTTTGGCTTAATGAAAAGCCGATGGACCCGGTCGGCAGTTACCTGATCAAACAGACCACCCGCACCACATCGGCGGAAATTACGCTGCTCAACGGTATTGATGTCAACACTTTGGAAGACCGGCCGCTGGAAACGCTGCAGCTTAATGAAGTTGGTCTTTGCGCTATTTCCACCACGCAGCCGATCTCATTTGACGCCTATTCCGGCAATCGCGGCACGGGATCATTTATTGTCATCGACCGCATGACCAGCAATACCGTGGCCTGCGGCATGATTCTGGAGCGTGAATCCGCGCACGGCGCGGTGGATCCGTGGGGCGAAAGTTCCCGATTGGAAGGATCCGGAAATCAGCCCGCGTCCAGGATTTCCCCGGCACGCCGTCGCCAGAGGCTGAATCAAAATCCGGTTACCGTTCTGCTGACCGGTTTGACCGGTTCCGGAAAAGCGACCCTGGCCTATGCCCTTGAAGAACGCCTGTTTAATGACGGTCGAATTGTTACCGTGCTGCATGGCCAGGAACTCCGCCGCGGCTTAACCAATGACCTGGGTTTTGGCGCCGATGACCGCTCGGAAAATCTTCGTCGTGCCGCCGGGCTGGCCAGAATTCTTAACGATACCGGTCTGATATGCATTTGCGCATTGCTTTCACCCCATGCGGCCGTGCGCGAAAAAGTGCGGCGGCTGATCGGCCCCGAACGCTTCCTGGAAGTCTGGCTGTCGGCTCCGCTGGAAGTATGCAAACAGCGCGATTCATCCGGCATTTACCGTTTGGCCGAGGCCGGCGAGGTAAAAAATCTGCCCGGGGTAAACGCCACTTATGAACCGCCGGTCCACGCGGACCTTGAAGTTCCGACCCATCGGCTTTCGGTGGAGGAAAGCGTGGAAAAAATTGTGCAATTGCTGCAGACCCGCGGCTACATTGGTGAACTGTATCCGCAGATATAAATTCGGCGGTTTTGCGCGCAACAATGCGGCGGGAATTCGCCGGGACGATTCGGCGGGATCCAGTTTCGGATAATTGAGATCAAAAAGAGGACAAGGGCGCAAGGGCGACCTGTGCGTGCTTGGCTTGCAGGCCCGGCTAATTAAGATGGGGATCCGTCGGCACGATAAAATCGGGAATGCCGGGCGCCGTGGCGCGGCGGGATGCTTCGCGCGTGAGTTTAAGCCACAATCCTTCCGCGGGGGCGAACACGGATTCCGGAGTCGCCGGCAGGAGCAGCCAGGCGCCATCATTGATTTCCGCCTCAAGCTGTCCGCCGGCCCATCCGGCATTGCCGAAGACGAATTTTGCCGGCTGGGTATTCTGTCGGACCAGGGCCGCCACGGATTCACTGGAAATTGCCACGGCAACATCCGAAAGAATCTGCAACTCGTTGAATGTTGGAAGTTGATGGATGGCGATAAGAGGGCCCGGACATGGGCCGCCTTCATGCAGCGGTTGTGCGTTATCAATGGGAAGTTCGGCAACCTGCTGCCAGGCCTCGCCGATGGTTCGTTTCAAGGGGCGATTCAGGATAACGCCCATGGCGCCCTGTGATCCATGCTGAATAATGAGAATGACGGAACGCACAAAGTTGGGATCCAGAAGCGTGGGCGCGGCAATGAGGAAATAGCCATTGAGTGACTGGATAGATTCGCGGGACTGATCCATGGGCAGTGCTCCGGTGGCGCATCCGGCGGCCGGAGAATCAACGGCGTGGTTCCCGACAAACCGCATGGAATAGTTTAGCATGTTGCCGGCGCAGTTTCATGCAGCCGGCGTGCCCGGCTTGCAGCCACGCGGCGGAGGGAGCGTGATGGATGGAGGGGTGTCAGGGTTGGCATCGCCGGCCGTAGGAATTTCCGGGGCACTGCTGTGCCTGATGAATGATCGCCGCACCTTGCGGGCTCATCGCGGGAAGCCAGGGCGAACCCGGCGCCGGAAGGCGGATCAGCGTTCCTTCCGAGACCTGCAGCCGGCGCGCGGCAAGCAGGGATGCGAACTGCGCCGCGGCGGATTGTCCCGCGGACGCAGCGGGCGGATTATCCAGAAATTGTGCGGCGGCACGGGCGGAAGCGTTGTATTTAAGCAGATAGGCAAGCTTGCGGGCGGCGCAGGAACCGCAGGTAAGGAATATCGCGCGGACAAGGGTGGGTTTGCCGTTCGATCCGATAAGAGGCGGCAGATCCGTGCTGGGGCGGATGAAAACAGTGCGGCTGGCGGTGTCATAGAAGTAAAAGCGGGATGGCGCGGCGGCGGTATTGGCCGGCAGCAGCCACCGCCACATCCAGATGACCGCCGCGACAATAAGAACGGCGAAAACGATGGTGGACCATTTTTGATTTTGGTTGATCGTGTTGCGGATGTCTGCAATGGCCATTCGAACTCTCCTGCGATGGTAACGGCATTGAAAACAACGTATGACCGACGCGGTCAAAGCGGATAAGGGCGTCATTAATCAGCCGTGGGCGGATTTCCGCCGTTGCGCCGATAGGCTGTGGGTGTACAGCCGGCGGCCTTGCGAAACATGACGTTGAAAACCGTTTCGCTGCGGAATCCGGATTCCATGGCGATTTTCCACATCGGCTTCGCCGTTTCAATCAGCAATTGCCTGGCGCGATTGACATGGGCCTGCCAGATCTCATCCTGCAGCGTGGAATTGGTAAGGGCGCGAAAGCGCATTTCCAGACTCCGCCGGGAAACCAGGATTTTATCCACAACATCCTGCACGCGGATGGGCTGATGCGCATTCTGGTGGATGAAATGATGCGCTGCGGCGACATCCGGGTCTTCAAAGGCCGTGAAATCCGTGGATGCCCGCTGCACCACCGGCAACGGCGGAATCAGGACCACCGGGGGCGCCGCCGGACGGCCGTTCATCATGTCGTTGAGTACGCGGCAGGCTTCCCGGCCGATCTGGAGGGGATTCAACGGTATGCTGGTGAGCCGCGGTTCACAGAGCATGCAAATCCATTGGATATTGTCCACGCCGCAGACGGTCAGATCATTGGGAACGCGCACATTTCCATCGCGGGCCATACGCACGGCTTCGTAGGCGAAGCGATCCATACAGGCAAAAAGGGCGGCGGGTTTGGACAGTTTTTGAATCCATGAGCGCAAGGCGTCCTGCTGGCGGTCATCCTGAAATTTCCACCAGTCCGGGACGGCATTGTCAAAAACATGCGGCCTGATGCCGCGTTTGCCCAGCGTTTCAATAAAGCCGGCGCGGCGGAGCTTTTCCCATGGCCAGGAAATGTAGGCGGCGTTCATGCCGTAATAGGCGAAAATTCGATAGCCCTTGGAGAGCAGGTATTCGGCGGCAAGTGTACCGACGGCATAATCATCGGGAATATGGCACAACCATCAGCTATCCGGCGGACAGCCAGGGATCGTGGTCCAATGATTACTGGTGCCGGTGGAGGCATGGTTACGGCAATCAGCATCAGATGAACGTTGTGTTCGGTGATGGTCATGCCAGCTCGTTTCAATACACCACCAACGGTATCAAGGACCTGACGAATCCGCCGCGGTCCAATTGTCCGGTCGGCGATTTTCAGCCGACGTCACCCAGCGGCGATTAACGCACGCATGGACGGGTATCGCGGCGGTTGCCGCAGACGCCAATAAATAATTAATGAAGATATGTGTTTAATATGAAATGATTTGACGGCCCGCGGAGGGCGTCTTGCGGACAGGGCGTGCGGGTCGGCTCTTTACAGGCCCGGTTTTATTCAGGAGAGTGTTTTATGCGAATTCAATGGTTGAGGACGGGGCATGTGTTGATCGCGGGGCTGGCGGCGACCGCGGCTGCATGGGCGGCGGTTCCGGCGGGCAACGTCCGGGCAACCGTGGGATATGACGGGCCGAATGCCATCAATCTTGCCTTTGCATATCAAGGGGAGGCGGGCTATTCCGCTTCGTCCAATTATGCGAAGGGCATCAAAGACGCGCCGAATTACACCAGCGGACCGGCGGCTTACGGCGTGGATTCATCCAACACCGGGCAGACATGGAACATGATGGTGCCCGGTTCCGCGGCTTACGGCGGTCTTGGGGCGTTAAGCGGCGGAACCTACTTTAATGCCAGTGCCGCCTATACCAAGGCCGGCCTGGTGGATGCCATGGGAAATGCCACGGGCGTTTCATTCACAACGCCTGTGGGGGCCAATTTTCAGAGCGCTACCTGGCCAAGCCCGGAGGTAGCCATGAACAATGAATATGTCTATTCGCCGACTCCGCGGGGCGGCGCCGCCCCGGTGGCCGCACCAATTGAAGATGTGATTGGCGGACTGACACCGGGCGCTCGGTATGTGCTGTATTTATACGGTTCCGGCACGAACAACAACAACATGGGTACAACCTTTTCACTGGACTCTTCCAATGCCGTCAGTGGAATGCCGACCACCGCATCGACGACCGGTTCCCCAACCCGTGCCGGACCCATTGATCTGCCTTGGGAGGCGAATTCCCTGGATTACAATTACGCCAATGCCAGTCCTGCGGCCACCAAGGGGATTACCTGGATCAGCCTGACGGCGCAGGCGAACGGCAACGGTGATATCAATATTTATTCGACAAATCTTGCCGGTCAGAATCAGAGCGCGTTTAACGGGTTTCAAATTCAGCCGGTGGCGACCAGCACGCCCGAGCCGGCGAGCCTGGCGATTGCAGCGGCGGCTGTCGGCCTGTGTCTGCTGCGGCGCAGGATCGCCCGCGGCCCGGCGATGGTATAGCACCAGGGATACCCGGTTCGCGGGCCGCCGGCCGCAAGCGGCCCGCGAACCGCAACTGATCCGGAAGTAAACACAGCGGTCTTGCCGAATGCCGGAGCGGCTTTATGCGATGCTGAAAAATAGCCGAGTCATGATGCATTGCGTAGGCGTGGGCGGCCTGTATATTGGACTTTACGCACCCGGATGAAACCTGTCAGATATCTTGTGGTGCCGCCTGGTAGATGCAGGCTGACTGTCGCGGCCGGTTTTCAGGAAGTTTGTTCATGAGTTATTTCAGAATCGCCGTTGCCCCGGTTGTATGGATTGTGTCGCTTCTTGCCGCGTGTGCTTGCGTCAACGGGGCGGCGATCCATGTGCCGATGCGAAGTTTAACCTGTGGTTACCCGATTAAAGCCATGCAATTGCACACGCGCGGCAATCGCCTGCTGGATGCCGCGGGGGGAACCGTGGTGGTGCATGGTGTGGATTTGCCGAGCATGGAATGGACGAATCGCGGCGAACACATCCGACGGTCACTTGCGGCGGCGATCAAACAGTGGCACATACGGATTGTGCGAATTCCGACGGCCGATGCCCGCTGGTTCGGGCAGATGCCGGGACAGAAGCACGGCGGACGCGTATACAGGCATATCTTGGACCAATTGATATCAACGGCGGCGGAGAACCATGTCTATGTCGTGTTTGACCTGCACTGGACGGATATGGGCGGGCATACGGATGCATTGGGGCAACACCGGATGCCCGGACCGGGATCCCTGATTTTCTGGCGGTCCGCGGCGGAGCGTTATAAGCACTTTCCCAATGTGCTGTTTGATGTCTATAACGAGCCGCACGGCATCCCATGGACAATGTGGCGAAATGGCGGGCCGTGCGCCGGAGAAACCAGGCGAACGGTTGTGGCGTATCCGGCGGCGGGGATGCAGCAGCTTTATGATACGGTGCGCAAGACCGGTGCGGAAAATATTGTGATTGTCGGCGGGTTAAGCTGGGCGTACAACGATTTCGGCATTCCTCATGGTTTTGCGATAAGGGGGCACAATGTGGTTTATGATTGCCACGTGTATCCATGGAAGAACAAATGGCGGCGAAATTTTGAAACGGAGGCAAAAAGTGAGCCGTTGATAATTGATGAATTTGGCGGCGGCGCAAAGGATGTCGCCTTTGGGAAAAAAGTTCTGGCGTTTGCGTCAAAGAATAATGTCAGCTGGTGCGCTTGGAGCTTTCATCCCAAGGCCGGGCCGGTGCTGATCACGAATTGGCGCTATCAGCCGTCAATATTCGGCCGCTTAATAAAAAGGGCGCTGGCGGGAAAGTGAAACCATTGGCGATGGGGTGTGCCGGCCGGTGGCCGATACGGGTGCGATGAGAAAAAAGGATGATCTATGGCATATGACGAAATTCACGAGGAACAGGAATTCAGCCTGAGCCGGCGCGGATTGCTGCAGATTGCCCTGGCAGCCGGCGCGGAAATGACCATGTCGGGTTGTTCGGATAATCGCACAGATACCGACCCGCCGCGCATGGCCGCGGGCTTGCCGCTGACACTGTCGCTGGTGGGCAGCGGTTGGACACTGCAGCAGGAAGGCTCAACTGAAACCATAGCAGCCATCGTGCCGGGAAGCACTTATACGGACCTGTTGCGCGCCGGAAAAATACCGGATCCATTTTACCGCCGGAACAACGGGCAGGTTCAATGGGTGGCGGAAAAGAACTGGATTTATGAAAAGACATTTGACGTTTCAGCCGACATGCTGGAACGGTTGCATGTGCAACTGCAATGCGACGGGCTGGATACCCTGGCGACGGTATGGCTGAACGGGCAGGAGCTTGGCGGCGCGGATAATATGTTCCGGAGCTGGACATTTGACGCGAAACGCCGCCTGCGCATCGGCTCCAATACGCTGCGTATTCGATTTGCCAGCCTGACCCCGACGGTTCAGGCACAATCCGCCGCGTACAAGGCAAAATACAATATAGACTTAAACGATGCCCGCAGCTGGATACGCAAGGGTCCTTACATGTGGGGCTGGGACTGGTGCCGTGGTTTGCTGACGCAGGGTATCTGGAAAAGTATCAAGCTGCAGGCATTTGATGCCCGCATTACGGACTTGGGGCTTTTACAAACCCACCATGGCGATGGCTCGGTCGGCCTGGCGGTTCATACGTTGATCCAGGGTGCACCGCAGGGTGCCCGGGTGCATGCCGTTGTTTCGCTGGCCGGTATGCCGGTATCCCGTGCCACGGGTGTGGTAAATGCCGGGGAATCCCGAATTGATCTTAGCGTAAGCCGCCCGGAACTCTGGTGGCCCAACGGCATGGGCGCCCAACCGCTTTATACCGTGGCGGTTGATTTGATTGGCCCGGGGGGCGAGCTGGACAGCCGCAGTCAGCGCATTGGCCTGCGAAAAGTGGAGGTGCTGCCGCCAAAGGACGGTACCGCCATGCATGTGAAAGTGAATGGGGTTCCGGTATTCGTAAAAGGTGCGGACTGGATCCCGGCGGATAATCTGCCCACACGAGTTACACCGGAACTTCTGCGATGGTATATGAAGACGGCCGCGGATTGCCATTTTAATTTCATCCGGCTATGGGGCGGGGGCTATTACGAGGAAGACGAACTGTTTGATTTGTGCGATGAACTGGGCCTGATGCTGCAATTTGAATTCAAATTCGCCAACGATGTTTATCCGGTGCATGACGCCCAGTGGATGGGCAATCTGCGGATGGAAATCGACCAGCAGGTTCGCCGGTGCCGCAACCATCCGTCGATTGTTATCTGGAGCGGTAACAATGAAATTCAGGACTTCAAGGGATACTACCATCTGTTTAATGATGTAATCGGCGGAACCGTGCGGCGGCTGGCGCCGGGAGCGTTTTATGAAGTGGGCAGCGGCGCGGCGGGCAGCGGCGACATTCACACGTGGAATGTGTGGCACGGCAATGCACCCTTTGAACAATACCGGACGGTTGAGGGATTCGTGACGGAATTCGGCATGCAATCCTTTCCCGCACCCAAAACCGTGGACACCTATACAGATGCCGCGGACCGTGATTCCATTCATTCCGCGGTCATGCGCTACCATGAAATGGACGGCAGCGGCCACGGCATCGGCGTGATCATGCACTATACGAATATGTACTTCGGACGACAGCCGGAGGATTTTGACGAAGTGCTGCGGCTCACGCAGATTAACCAAGCCTATGGCATTCGCTACGGTGTGGAGCACTGGCGGCGCGATATGCCGCGGTCAATGGCGGCCACGATTTGGCAATATAACGATTGCTGGCCCGGCCCGACCTGGTCGATGATTGATTATGACCGCCGATGGAAGGCAATTCAGTACCAGTCGCGGCATTTTTTTGCACCGGTGCTGGTAAGCGGCATTCCGGACCCGGTTGCAGGCAAGGTTGACTTATACGTCACCAGCGATCGCCAGACGGATGCATCCGGTGAACTTAAGTGGCGCGTTACCGACCTTGGCGGCACGGAGCTTTTGCATGGTTCCCGGCCTATTTCCATTCCGGCCCGCACGAGCGGCAAGGCCAATACACTGGACCTTTCGGACTTGGTGCAGGCGCATGGGGCGGCCAATCTGCTGATCTGGCCGACGGTTCTGATAAAAGGCCACGTGGCAGCGGAGAATACGCTTTTCTTTACCCGGCCGGTGGAACTGAAGCTCAGCCGACCGACCTTTGCATTTACCACCCGCGGCAGCGGCCGGCATTACCATTTGCGCATCGCCGCGGATGTGCCGGCGCTCTGGTTCTGGGCGGAACTGCGTAACGCCGGCGCGATCTATTCGGACAATTTCATTCATTTGTGCCCGGGCCGCACCAGCACGATTCATATCACCCTGGACAAACCTCTTTCACCCGCCGAATTTAAGGATCAACTGGTTCTTCGCAGCGTTTATGACATTGCACCGGATATGCGGCGGAATGGCTGAGGGATAGCGGCGGCAATGTGCAAGGGGTAATCTTCGGCGACTGCGGAATTATGGTCGAATAAATGGTTGCCCGAAGCGCCTTGGCGGCAGGGAAATGGAATTCGGGTTTTGGGGCGAATAGCCAAGCGGGTTCGCGGTACCGACGGCTCAAAATCCCGTAAATAACGGTCGGCATTTCGCCGTGAGTCAGGATTCATCCAGTATTCGCCATGATGCTCCGCGGGTTTTCCGCATGCGGGATGTCAACTACCATGGCATAGGTTGTGCCGTGTTTTGCAAGTCCGGTTCCGTGCATTATAAAGCCATCATAAAACCACCACGAAAGCACATTTCGGTAATGACCGCGGTTAATTCCCGCGACTTTGCCCGAGCGGGGAAAATAAAAGGCGTGCCACCGCCATTGTCCCGGCATGCGGCTGTCGCGTATTTTTATACTCCGAATCCCGCCCAAATCGCGAACAGGAAGCGTGGTGGTGCTACAGCGCGATGGCGGTTCAGGATAATATGACATGCGTGCGGCACCGGGCGCAATGGACCGGCGTTGGAACCGGCGGAAGGAAGCGGTGTGCGGACGTCGGCCGCCGGTTGTTTTGCCGACTGATCAGGAGATGCAATATGTCAAAATCCCTGTTGAAATCGGAGAATGTGACGCACTATGTCAATGCCGTGATTGTGCGGGAAACAGAATTGCTGGAGCGACTGCGGCAGGAAACCTCCCGTCTGCCGGAAGCGGTGATGCAGATAACCCCGGACCAGGGCGCTTTTCTGTCGATGCAGGTGCGATTGATCCGGGCGACCCACGCGATTGAAATTGGCACGTTTACGGGCTACAGCGCTCTGTGCATAGCGGGTGCAATGGGGCCGGAGGGGAAACTCATCGCCTGCGACATCAGCGAGGAATGGACTGGAATCGCCCGCCGCTATTGGAAACAGGCCGGAGTGGCGGAGAGAATTGACCTGCGTCTGGCCCCGGCCATTGCGACACTGAACAAACTGCTGGAATCAGGCAACGCGGAACGTTTTGATTTCGCCTTTATTGATGCGGATAAACCGGCCTATGAAGATTATTTCAATCGGATAATGCCACTGCTGCGGCCGGGTGGGCTGATTGTCATGGACAATTCACTGGGAGACAGCGACCATTTTGACCGCCCCGGCTATGACCCCGCCACATGCCCGATGCATGCGTTCAACATGAAATTGCGTGATGACCCGCGGGTGGAGGCCATGATTGCCACCGTTGGTGCGGGCATGATGCTGGTGCGCAAGAAGTGAACATTGCGATGCGTCCGGGGCGAAGGCACGTTCCCTATGACAATTAGGCAACAGACTATCCGGGGCGCACACCAAACCGCTGCCCGGAACGGATGGCTTTCAAGAGGGCTATCGGCAGTACAACATTTCTGATGTCCGGTCGCGTAGACCATCTGCTTCATCTTGGATAAAATTCAGACCGGAAGTACGGTACCAAGTACGGTACAGGGGAAAACCATGCCGGATGTGCCATCAACCGAATCTGGCTCACAGCCGCAGCCTGTCGTTCTGCCGGACTCGCAGACATGGGTGGATGAATTCGGCTCCATTCTTTTTCGCTACGCGATGTTGCGCGTGAATGATGCACAGATTGCCGAGGAACTTGTACAGGAAACATTTTTGGCGGCGTTGAAGAGTCGGGGAAATTTTCAGGGCAAGTCTTCGCCGGCAACATGGTTTGTCGCGATTCTGAAATATAAAATTCTTGATCACTTCCGCGGCCAACCCGCTGTTTCGCATGATCAACCAGCATTGGGAAAAGATCCGATTGTGGATGGATTATTCGATTTCACGTTGCACTATCGGTTAAAGCCATGCGCGGAGCCGAAAGACCCGGCGGACGATGCTCAAAAGGCCGATTTTTGGCGAATATTCCGGCGGTGTCTGTCCGCTTTGCCGGAAAACTATCGACGGGCATTTGTCCGGGTAACGGTTGATGGAGGGGCGACAGCGGACGTTTGTAAAGAATTAAAGGTATCAGCGACTAATTTATCAGTGTTGATGTATCGTGCCCGGTCGCGGCTTCGGCCTTGCCTGGAAAAAAATTGGCTCGGTGCAGCCGGTGCGGAAGGTGCCGCGGAATGATGATATCTTGCAAAAAAGCGGCGGAGCTGATGTCCGGCAAGCTGGACGGCGGCCTGAATGGTTGGCAGCGTTTTACCCTGAAAGTTCATTTATCGCTTTGTTCGGCATGCGGGCTTGTGAGCAAACAGTTTGCGTGGCTGCAACGGATGGCCGAATTGGCGGATGACGAGTCGGCGGCCGCTCCCCGGTTGGTGGATGAGAATTGCGATCTTTCGCCGCAGGCGGCGGAACGGATAAAAAGATTGATGCAAGATCAGCGTTCGAGTGCGTCGCCCGGCGCCTGATTCTGCTTGATCACCTGCTTAAATGTGGCACGCCGCCGGGAAGCCTTGTGTCCGCCGGCTTCCGGTTGGGTTGTACCGGCGGCGCGAAGGAGAACCCATGGCATCCAACAGAGAAACAGTTATTGAATCCGTACAGCGTACCTATGCCGCCGCGGCGCGGCAGAAGGAGGAACGTTTATGTTGTCCGATTTCATATAATCCGAAATTTTTAAAAGTGATTCCGCAGGAGGTGCTGGAGCGGGATTATGGTTGCGGTGATCCATCCCAATTTGTCCGAATCGGCGAAACGGTCCTGGATTTGGGGTCCGGGGGCGGAAAAATATGCTTTATTGCGTCCCAGGTCGTTGGCAGCGCCGGCCGCGTTATCGGCGTGGATATGACCGACGACATGTTGTCTTTGGCTCGCCGCAACAAGCCGCTGGTTGCCGCGGCCATCGGCTACGACAATGTGGAATTCAAAAAAGGATTGATTCAGGACCTGCGGCTGGATATTGCGGATACTGAGCAATATCTGGCGGAACATCCGGTTACCTCGCTTTCCGATCTGCAGGCGCTGGAGGCCCATCAGCAGCTACAACGCCAGTCGCGTCCGCTTGTGGCGGATGAATCCGTCGATGTAATTGTTTCCAATTGTGTGCTGAATCTGGTGTCGCCGCAGCAGAAGTCGCAGTTGTTTGCGGAAATGTTCCGTGTGCTGCGAATTGGCGGCCGGGTCGCGATCAGTGATATCGTCAGTGATGAAGATGTGCCGCCGGAACTGCAAAATGACCGGGAATTATGGTCCGGCTGCGTAAGCGGGGCATTACGGGAGGATGAATTTCCGGCGGCATTTGAACAAGCCGGCTTCTTTGGCATCAGGCTGGTTAAACGCGATGAAAAGCCGTGGCGGACGGTGAATGGTATTGAATTCCGCAGCGTGACGGTGACGGCGCATAAAGGCAAGCAGGGGCCGTGCCTGGAGCGGAATCAGGCGGTGATTTATGCCGGACCGTGGAAACAGGTGGTGGATGATGACGGCCATATTTTACTGCGGGGCCGTCGCACAGCGGTCTGTGATAAAACATATCGCATTATGACCAATTTGAACGGGCCGTATGCCGCGGATATTTTCGGCGTTGAACCGCTGATTTCCGTCCCCGCATCCGAAGCCACCGCGTTTAACTGTAAAGGCGTATCCCTGCGCCATCCACAACAGTCCAAGGGTCGGAATTACCAGGCGACAATTACCCCCGCCGAAAATTGCACTACGGACGGCTGCTGTTGACGGCGGATTATTTGTGGGATGGCCTTCCTGAATTGGGTCCAATTCACTTGTACGGCATGCCCGCATTGACGCCCCGGGTTGACGGGCGGCGGATACGCTGGATGCGGCAGCCCTTATCGCAGGTCGGTATTCGGGGCTGGCGGCGGAACCATCGCTGCGTCGGCTTAATTTCAGGCAAATGGCCAACGCGATTGTAATTATCGATCCAATGGCCCGACTAATTCCGGCAGTAATCGGGCGTTTTGAACGTGTGAACGGGTGACAGGCTGCCGAGGCCGCGCAAAACTGTTACAATATAAGGGCCTGTTTTGCACCAGGTTGGTTTCAGGAGTATCACCAGTGCAGTTGTCGGTATTGGAATCTGATCGGTTCAGCCAGCGGCTAAACGCCGGGGGCGAGGTGAATTTCACCGGTCGCAGCATTCGCACTGTGCAGGTAAATATTGGTCTTAAATGCAACCTTGCATGCCACCATTGCCATGTGGAATCATCGCCCAAACGTAGGGAAGAAATGACATGGCAAACCATGCAGGACGTGCTGGCGGCGGCCGGCAAAGCCGGCGCTGCAACGCTGGATATCACCGGGGGGGCGCCGGAAATGCACCCGCATTTCCGGGAATTTGTACTGGCGGGCCGGCGGCAGGGGCTGCATGTCATGGTGCGCACGAATTTGACGATTTTACTTGAGGATGGCTACACGGACCTGCCGGAGTTTTATTCCGCCGCCGGCGTGCATCTTGTGGCATCATTGCCCTGCTATCTGGAGACAAATGTCGACCGGCAGCGTGGAAAGCATGTCTATCAGGAAAGTATTGACGTAATTCTTAAGCTGAATGCCAAGGGTTATGGCATAAACCCGCAATTGCCGCTGGACCTGGTGTATAACCCGGGCGGGCCTTCACTGCCGCCGGATCAGGCAAAGCTGGAGACGGCATACCGCCGGGAACTGTCCACGCGATTCGGCATACATTTTTCGAAACTTTACACGATCACCAATTTGCCGCTCGGACGCTTCCTGCATGATCTGCGGCGGCAGGGTTACGCGGAAAAATATCAGTCCATGCTGGAGAGTGCATTTAACGCCGGTACGCTGGCCGAACTGATGTGCCGCCATCAACTGCATGTGGGATGGGATGGCCGGCTGTACGACTGCGATTTTAATTACGCGCTGCATCTGCCGGCGCGGCTGGATCAGCATATAAAAAACTTTGATCCGGCAAGCTTCCTCAATCGCCGGATCGCCACCGGCGACCATTGTTTCGGCTGCACGGCGGGCTGCGGATCATCCTGCGGCGGCAGTCTGGTGGCGGACAGCGGCGGCGAGGTTTCCCAAAACAATTGCAAGACCGCCGTATCCGCCTGAAGGCTGTCCGCACAATTGCGGCGATAGCTCGCAGGGGTTCGCGGAATCGGCCGCGTGAGGCGCGATTGCAATTTGCATAAAGCTTATAACTAACATATGGATATATAAAAGGTAGTTATGGCGGCGGAATCTACTGTATCGCGATCAACGAAGATCGTGCAAATGTGTTCTTTATTGTTGATCATTGTTTCCCTGTTTGTTATTGCGCGCGTGCTGCCGGTTGGGCAGGGAATTGCACGCCTTCAGTCGTGGTTATCGCACGCAGGCGCCGTTGGAATTCTGGCTTATGCGGCAATTTATGTCCTGGCCACGGTGTTGTTGGTGCCCGGCGCCGCCATTACGTTGCTGGCCGGCGTCCTGTACGGCCCGCTCTGGGGAACAATCATTGTGTCCGCCGGGGCGACGACGGGAGCATCCGCCGCATTTCTGCTGGGTCGATTTGCCTTTCGCGGCAGTGTGGAAAGGGCTGCCGGCCGCAATCCCAAATTTCGCGCAATTGACGGCGCCATCGCGGCCAACGGTTGGAAAATTGTGGCACTGCTGCGGCTTTCACCGGTGGTGCCGTTCAATTTGAGCAACTACTTTTTTGGAATAACCGGCGTGGGCTTTGGTTCCTATGTTCTGGCCAGCTGGATATGCATGCTTCCCGGAACTTTGCTTTATGTGTACCTGGGATACGCGGCAAGCCAAGCTGCCGGCGGGGAAACCTCCGGCTGGCTGCATTGGACGCTGTTGGGCGCCGGGCTGGCGATTATTCTGCTGGTCAGCGCCTATATTACGAAACTCGCCAGGAAGGCTTTGGCCGGTGCCGCCGGCATCGGCAATAACCCCGCGGAAACGCCGGGCGTAACCAGCGCCGCCGGCGGCGTCAGGCGTACGGTTGTCCTGGCAATTATCGCCATAATCATGACAACCGCCGCGGTGTGCGGCTGGTTGAAGCGATCCGCCCTGCAAGGTGTGTTCGGTCCGCCGCCGGTGAAACTCGTAAATAGATTCCACCACAATCCCGGCGGCCCGGTGTTCAGCAATGCGGAATTCAACCGGGTTGTTTCCGAATATGTGCATCCTGGAGGCTGGGTGGATTACACCGGTCTATCCAAACATCCGCGCTATCTGGATCAGTATATCGCCTCTTTGACCCATGTTGATTTCCAAAAGCTCGGTCGGGATCAGAAACTGGCGCTGTTGATAAATGCCTACAATGCTTGCACCTTGCGGCTGATACTGGATCATTACCCCACTATCAAATCCATTATGGATATTCCGTCAGACCAGCGCTGGGCCGCGGTACGCTGGAACATTGGCGGAAAGTTGTACAGCCTGGAAAACATAGAACTGATGCTGCGGAGCGATTTTGCCGATCCCCGGATTCACTTTGCCATTGTCTGTGCCTCCATCGGCTGTCCGCCGTTGCGCGATGAGGCTTATGAAGGCAATACGGTAAATGCACAACTGCAAAGTCAGGCTGACTATGTCAATAACAATCCGCGATGGCTGCGGTTCGGCAGCCGGGGCCGTACAATTCACCTTACCATGCTGTATGACTGGTACAGTGGTGATTTTCAGCAGGCCGCAGGCGGCGTGCTGAAGTTTGCCGCACGCTTTAACCGGCGGCTGGCGGCCGACCTTGCCGCAGGGAGAAAACCAAGGGTTGTTTTCAAGCAATATGACTGGAATTTAAACAGTATTCAAAATATGCCGCAAACGGGGAACAAACCATGAACAAAATGGAGGCTGAATTCCTTGCGGCGCTGGATCCGTTGGATGCGCATAATCAGATACTTGCCGGCAACGTGCATCCGCCTGACTGGGTCAATCCCGTTCCCAAGCCTTTCTATGATCTGGTTGTCATCGGGGGTGGAACGGCGGGTTTGGTGACAGCCGCCGGAGCGGCCGGGCTGGGAGCCAAGGTTGCTTTGGTTGAGCGTGCGCTGCTGGGCGGCGATTGCCTGAATGTCGGCTGTGTTTCCTCCAAAGCCTTGATAAGGTCAGCGGCCGTATGTACGGATTCGCAGCACACGGCGGCTTATGGCATAAGCATCAAAGGGGAAATTACAGCAGAGTTCCCGGCGGTAATGGAGCGACTGCGACGTTTGCGAGCCGGTATCAGCCATCATGATTCCGCGGCGAGATTTCGTTCGCTGGGAATCGATGTGTTTATTGGTTCCGGCAAATTCGTCAGCCGGAACAAAATTGAAGTGGACGGGGCCGGTTTGCGATTTCGGCGGGCGGTGATCGCCGCCGGCGCCCGCGCGACGATCCCGAAGATCAAGGGATTGGATAAGATACCTTACCTGACGAATGAAACGGTATTTTCCTTGACGCAACTGCCGCCGCGAACGGCGGTGCTGGGGGCGGGTCCCATCGGCTGCGAGTTATCGCAAGCCCTGACCCGCCTGGGGTCACGGGTATATCTGCTAAGCGGCGGCCATTCATTCATGACGGTGGAAGATCGCGACGCAGCCCAGCGCGTGGAGGCGTCGCTGCGGGCCGACGGTGTGGAAATAATTGCGGATCAGGCCGTAGCCGGATTCGGCCCAAGGGAAAATGGCCGGTGTGCGGTATTTTTTTCGGGCCCCGGGCCGCTGTCGAGCATTACGGTAGACGCCGTTCTTGTGGCGGTGGGCCGCACACCCAATTGTGAAAGCCTGAACCTGGAAGCCGCGGGTGTTAAGTGGGAGCCGCACAAGGGTGTGCTGGTGGATGATTTCCTGCGTACAAGCAATCGGCTTATTTATGCGGCCGGAGATGTCTGTTCAGCGTTCAAGTTTACGCATGCCGCGGATGCCATGGCCCGTATCGTACTGGCCAATGCGCTATTTTTCGGCCGGCAGCGAGTAAGCCGGCTGGTGATCCCACATTGCACGTATACGGATCCGGAGGTGGCGGGCGTGGGACTTTCAGAAGAGCAACTGAAAAAAGCGAATACTTCATTTAAGACAATCCGCATTGATATGAAATCGGTGGACCGAGCGGTACTGGACGGCCAGACGGATGGGTACCTTAAAGTGCATCTGGCCGCCGGAACGGACCGCATATTGGGGGCTTCGCTTGTGGCGCGGCATGCCGGGGAGATAATTGCGGAAGTGGCCCTGGCGATGACGGCCGGCCTAGGCCTTTCCGCAATCGGTAAAACGATTCATCCCTATCCGACGCAGTCGGAAATATTCAAAAAGGCGGCGGATGCATATAACCGCAGCCGCCTTTCACCGCGCGTCGGTAAAATCCTCAAGACGATTATTTCTATTCGCCGAAAACTGTAATATCGGCGGCGGTATTACCGCGCCTCTTCGCTTGCGGCCGGTAAATGGTTAGAATACCGGCTCTGGAACCGTGTGGTTCCCGGGTAAGGAAGAACCCTTCGACAACAGCGGCGGAGAACCGCAAGGGCAATTGAGGATAGTGTGAATGATGTCGGGCTTTGAATCCGGGCAGGAAAAACAGAGTATCGATCAGGCGGTGGCCGATGCCATGGGGGGAATTTCAATTGATGACCTGCTGTCGCAGGTAAGCAGGCGGTCCGTCGAAGGGGCGGCGGCGACGGAAGATCCCGCTCGCCCGACGCGCGGCGGCCGACCTGGCGCGGGCGGAATTCCAGATGCCGATTCCGGCAGCCGGATTCGCCGTGGAATTGTGGCGGTCATACGCGATGGAGATGTGCTGATTGATCTTGGCGGCAAGTCGCAGGGCGTTGTGCCGCTGGAACAGTTTAGGCCGTCCAATCCGGATGAAGCCGAAACACCGCTGTCGGTCGGGCAGGAATTTGAATTCCTGTACGCCGGGTATAACGCTCGCGAGGGGCTGGTTCTGCTGGCGCGCAAGGGCGCTGTGAACCAGGGCGGCTGGGATCAATTGCGCGAGGGAGATGTGGTGGAGGGCGTTGTGACCGGCGCCAACAAAGGCGGTCTGGAAGTAAAAATCAATAACATCCGGGCATTTATGCCGGCGGGGCAGGTGGATGTTAGATTTACTGCGGACTTCAACACTTTAGTAGGCGAAAAAATCAAATGCCGCATAATGCAGATTGACCGCGCGGAGCGGAATCTGGTGGTCAGCCGGCGATCCGTGCTGGAAGACCAGATTGCGGTTTTACGTGAAAAAACATGGACTGAACTGGCTACCGGCCAGATTCGCGAAGGCGTCGTCAGCAGTGTGCAGCCATACGGAGCATTTGTGGATTTGGGCGGCGTGGAAGGCTTGCTGCATGTGTCCGCCATGAGCCATACACGCGTGGCTGACCCGGGCAAGGTTGTAAAAACCGGCGATCGGGTTCAGGTCATGGTGCTGCAGGTAGATCGCGAGAAACAGCGAGTGTCGCTGGGGCTTAAACAATTGCAGAAGGACCCGTGGGAAACAGCGGCAATCGATTTTCCAATCGGCAGTGTTGTAAATGGTCGCGTGACAAAAGTGATGGACTTCGGCGCGTTTGTGGAAATTGGCCCTGGAGTTGAAGGGCTTGTGCACGTGTCAGAGTTGTCCAATCGTCGCGTGGGGCACCCGCGCGAAGTGGTAAAAGCGGATGAGCAAGTGCAGGCCAAGGTGTTGGCCATAGATACGGAAAAAAAACGGATCAGCCTTTCGATTGCCCAGATCCTGCGCGAGGCGGCAGCCGCTGCGAAATCCGCTGAATTGGCGGCCAGCCCGGTGCCACCAGTGAATGAAACTGCGGTACCAGCAGCACCCTTGCCGACTGCCGCCAAGGTGGTACCGGCTAAAAAACGCCTGTTGAAGGGCGGCCTGTAGGGTTAAAGTGCCGACAAGTTCATTTTCGTGAATTATAAGGTTGGAATTTATCAGGCCGGACCCGGCAATACTCTGTCCAGAACGTCCTGAATAATCGCCTCGGGTGAAATGCCCTCAAGAGCCGCTTCCAACGTGCAGATGATTCGATGCGCCAATGCCGGCACCGCGATTGACTTGACATCTGCCTGTCCGGCATTCGGCCGCCCCTGAACCATGGCCATGGCTTTGGCCATCAGCACGATGGATTGTGCGCCGCGCGGACTGCTGCCATGACGCACATGTTTCTTCACCATATCCGTGGCCAAAGCTGATTCCGGATGTGTGGCCATAATCAGCCGGGCGATATAACGCTGCAATCCTTCGCCGACCGGAACCATCCGAACCAGGGCTTTCATTTCCGCCAGTGTGCCGGCATGAACCAGCGTAAGCGGGCTGGCCTGCTGTGTGCCGGTGGTACGATTTATAATCTGCAGCAATTCGGCTTCCGACGGCAGCTCCACGCGCAGTTTAACGGCAAAGCGATCGAGCTGCGCTTCCGGCAGCGGATAGGTTCCTTCCATTTCCAGCGGGTTTTGCGTGGCCAGCACGAAAAATGGTTCGGCCATTTTATAAGTGGTTCGCCCCACGCTGACCGACTTCTCGGCCATCGCTTCCAGAAGTGCGGACTGGGTTTTGGGGCTGGCGCGGTTGATTTCATCCGCGAGTATCAGATTGCCGAAAAGCGGGCCGGGTTGAAATTGTAACGAGCGGCCGGCGTTGGCATCCGTGACGAGAATATTTGTGCCGATGATATCCGCCGGCATCAAATCCGGTGTGAACTGAATGCGCGAAAATTCCAGATCAAGCACCTGGCCAAGCGTTCGCACGAGCAGCGTTTTGCCCAGTCCCGGCACACCTTCCAGCAATACATGCCCGCCGGTCAGCAGGCACAGCAGCGTATGACGAATTGTCCCGCGGTGGCCCACAATAACCTTGCCCAGTTCCCCTTCCATTGCGGAAAAATTGTCGCGGAACGCCTCTGTTCGCGCCGCAATGGTTGTTTCGAGCTGTTCTGTGGAGTGTGCAGGTTGAGTCACGATCAGGCGGCTCCGCATAATTAATCAGCAAGGATAACGCTGTCGCGGGGAAATTGACAGTGCCCGTCGCAAAGCGTCCACCGCGACCTCGTGTCTTGCCGGAATCTTGCGATTGGAACAATTCCGGAATTCATGCCGCTTGCACCGGTCAGCCGGAGCGGGCGTTTTTAAGAAGTTTGTCGCACAGACGGCGTGTCAAAGCGATCGGGGCCGGCATTTCGCGATTTTATCGCACCGGCCGTCAAACTACGCGCGGGATTTTAACGGCTTGGCCACGGCAGTCAGCGGGTTCTCCGGCCAGTCATGCTTTGGGTAGCGTGCCCGCAAGTCTTTGCGTACAAGCTGATAGCTGCCGCACCAAAAGCCGGCCAGATCGCCGGTGGTCTGCACCGGGCGGTAATTCGGACCAAGAATCTCCACGGTAACCGGCACGCGGCCATCGGCAACGCGCGGCGTGTCCCGCAGGCCGAACAGTTCCTGGAGTTTAGCGGATAAAACCGGCGCACCTTGGGCGCGGTAGATCAGCCGGGCGTTGCGGCCGCTGGGAATGCGCATCGCGGCTGGTGCAAGACGATCGAATTGCAATTGCACGGCATAGTCCCAGCTTGCAAGCAGACTATCCGCCAGGGATTCATCCGCCAGCAGTTGATCAACGCGGCCCGTTGCGGCCGCCTGGGCGGCCAGCCATTTCGCCAGCACCTCCGTCAGCGGTACTTGCGTTACCCCGTCCGGGGCCATCGGCGAATTATCGTCCGGTATTTGCGGCAGGGGCCAGGCCTTTTCCGGAAAGGCCCGTTGCAAAAAGGCGAATCTATACAGAATCTGGGCGCATCGTTCGGATTCCAACAGCCATGTCGCCGCCGAGTTCTTTATTTGTTCAATAAGCAGTGCCTGAACTGCCGCGGGGTTTTTGGGGACGTCCATGCGGGTTTCCAGCGGCAAATCATGGTAGAGAATTTCCGTTGTCGCAATGACGCGCCGTGCCGCGGCATCCCACTGCAGCTTTTCCTCCCGGCGGATGGACTGGGGAAACAATTCGCCAAGCCATTGCGGATCAAGAGCGCTGGCTTGGCGCACCGTTGCGTCGATTTGCCGGGGATTCCCGGAAAGTTCCACATCAATCGCCAGAAAAAATTCCGGACGCCTTACAATGCTCTCCCCGGTCATCCGGACTCCCCGGCCGCCGACCATAAGGGCCCGCGAAGGGTCCGCTGCTCTGCGGCGGCACACACGGTCCGGGTATGCGGCAAGCAAAAGACGGCGCAGGATCGCGGACCTGTTTTCCGGACCGGGAGAAGCGGCGACCTGTTTTGCGCCGGCGGCAATTTGCTCGCCGGCTCCGGCCGCAAGCCTGTGCAACTCCGCCGCCACCGCCTTCACCCTACTGACGGCGATTTCATCCAGATCGCAATACGCCGCGGCGGAATCCACCGCCCGGCTCCTCGGCGCCGTGGACCGTCCCGTTTCCAGCATATCCAGCCGCCACAGGATATCCGAATCGCCGGTGGTTTGGGCGCCATGTTGGGCACGTCCGGCAAGAATGTCCTTTTCCGAAAGCAGCGCCGCCAGCAAACTTGCTTCCCGCATCAAGCCCTGTTTTCCCGCCAGTAGAATCAGGTTTCCCAAACGCGGATGAATCGGAATTGCCAGCAATTGCTTTCCCAGCGGCGTGATGATCCGCCCGCCGTCGGGTTGCGGCGCGAGAGCCTCAATATCCAGCAGAAATTCGGCGGCGGCCCTCAGGCGATCCGCCGGCGGTGCGGAAAGAAAGTTGATTCCCTCCGGACCCCGGCGGTCCCATGAATAAAAACCCAGGACGGCAGGCGTGAGGTCCAGCCGCTGAATTTCCGGCACGTCAAATTCCGCAAGATGCCTGTTTTCCTGCGCGGACCACAGGCGGATGCAACGGCCGGGCGCCGTGCGGCCGGCACGGCCGGCACGCTGATCCGCCGAGGCGCGGCTTATCCGCTGCAGTTCCAGCCGGTCGATGCCGCGGTCAGGATCGAAGCCGGCGCGGCGCACAAGACCGGAATCCACCACGACCGTTACGCCCTCAATCGTGATGCTGGTTTCAGCAATATTGGTGGACAAAATAATCTTCCGTTGCCGGCTCGGCGCCAAAGCGATGAGCTGCTGTTCCAGCGGCAAGGAACCGTGCAAAGGCCGCAACAATGCGTTGTGCTCCCGGGCCGTGGAGGTAAGCCTGCGCATTAACCGGTCTATTTCTCCGGCGCCGGCCAGGAAAACAAGAATGTGGCCGGCAGTCCAGGCTTCGCCGCCGGCGACCAAAGGTGGATCCGCCAGCACTGACTGCACGGCGGCCGCGACCCGGTCTTCCACCGGGCGATCGGCATGCGCCGCGTACTGAATATGCACCGGATAAAGCCGCCCCGGAACCCGGGTAACCGGGGCGTTTTCAAGATAAGCGCTTATCGCCGTTGGATCCAGTGTGGCGGACATGACCAGCAGCAGCAGGTCCGGACGCACTGTCTGCCGTATCTGCGTCAGCATCGCCAGGGCCACATCGCTGTGAATGGACCGTTCGTGGAATTCATCAAGAATTACCGCGCCAATACCCTCCAGCAGGGGATCTGCGGTAAGCCGGCGGGTCAATACGCCTTCTGTCAACAGCAACAACGGCGTGTGCGGCCCGTATTTTCGCTCCATTCGTACGTGATAGCCGACCTGCCGCCCAATTTCCCATCCCCGCTCATCGGCAATGCGTTGGGCAACGGCTTTGGCCGCCACGCGCCGCGGCTGCAGCACAATCACCCGTGGATGATCAGGATGACAGATTCCCGCCGTCGCCAATGCCGGCGGAACCCGCGTGGTTTTGCCGGCCCCGGGTTCGGCCAGCAGAATAAGCCGTCGATCGGTTTTCAAGGCTTGAAGAATCGCCGGAATCTGGTCGTCAATCGGCAGTGGCTGCATGCGGACAGATTACCGCATGGATGCCGCGGCGCGTAGGGATCGGCACCTGCCGTCGCATGTGTTAACCTTCCGGTCTGCGGCGGGTAAAGGCCATTGGGTGGTAAAGGCTCGCTTTTTTGTCCGTTACTTCCCGATTCCGTGCCGACGGCTCAACACCTTGATTTCATGATTAATCTGCGCAATTTCCACAGGAGTCAGCCGGGTCAATTCATGCGGGGGTAGATCCGAATTTAATTGCAGGGCGAGTTTAAGCTGTGCTATTCGTTCGGAAACAGTCAGGCCGGCGCGCGATGTCATCGCGAATCCGATACGCACGCGGGGATTGGTGATATTGATCAATAGCAGCCGTAGAACATAGCGCCGCGGATTCTTTCCCGATGCCATTAAAAGGCCGATTTTTCGTCCCAGCCAGACCTCCGATCGCGGTTTGCATTGCAGCACATGATCCACGGCGCGCATCGCGGCCTGCGGGTTATGATCGGCGGCGGCCACGGCATAGGCTTTTTGCCAAATTGCCGGATCAATCGCCAGCCGTCCTGTTTCCGCCGGCAGCCAGACGGCGAAAATTCCGACCGCGGCGCCCATGGTCAGCAATGCCGCGCCCGCTTTTTGACCCCGCGCGGGGACGATGCGGTCGCCGTCGGCGGCTTGCGTTGAATCGACTGGAGCAATCGAATCAGCGGTTTGCGGCTGGGCGGCGCCCAGGCACACCCAGAACAGCATGGCCACCGGCCCGGTTACCAATGCCAGGTTGATTTGGTCATAAAGGCACATGCCCGCGGCGCCCAATGCCAAAGACAGCATTACCACGCGTCTCTGCGGCACATTCAGGTGCCGCCACGCATCATTTGCCAGCACCATTCCCAGAAACGCCACCGCGGCAAAACAGATCCCCTGTATAAACAGGAAGTTCCACTCCCCGGCCGATTTGCTTTCCGGTGCGGTGATCATCACCTGCATGATCCACCAGATTCCCGCAAAACCACCCAGCCATGCGGGGGGAATCAACCCGGTCTTGGCCGCCGGCTGCCGCGTGTTGACGACAGGTTTGCGAATCGCCGAAAGAAATGTCCACAGAACCAGTGCAATCCACATCGCCGCAGCCGGCAGCCCCGCTTCGCTGGCCAGCCGCACAATCGGGTTATGCGGATCTTTGACATCCTCCGGCGCGTTGGGGAGCTTGTAATGCGTGTAGTAGTAGCCGAAATTATTCAGCCCGACTCCCAGCAGCGGCCGGTGCTCCGTCATGCGCACCGCGCCTGTCCAATATTGCCAGCGGTAAAGCAGGTCTTTTGTCGGCAGGCCGTGCCGCAGCAGGCCCCAACTCACCATTGCGCAGGACGCGGCGGCAATCATCAGCATTACCAATCCGGCGACGAGCCAACGCTTGTTCTGCAAAAACTGGCGGTTCAAATAGCCTGTCGCCAGCGTGATGATGCAAATTACTTCAGCCGCCACGCCCCCCTTGGAAAGGGTGAAAACCAGTACCGCCAGAGAGGCGAAAAAAAGCAGAAGAATCGGAATTCCCGGCACCACTTCCGGCGGAATTTCCCCGCCGGCGGCGGATATCCGGCCGCCTGTCCGGCCCCGTGTCGTTTCTTTTTCCGGCGCCGGCGGCACGGTGTCGGGCCGGCGGCGGAACAGGAATAATGCCAGCGGCAAACAAATAAGACTCAACGGCAGTATGACTTCCGCCAGTGCATCACTTAAAATCAGAAAGCCCGTGACGGCCTGTGATTTGATCCGGCTTTCAAACAACAGAATGCTTGGATCGCCTTTCCCCCAGCCCATCTGCCGAAAAAAGGCTGCCTTGTGCTGCTGAAAATATCGCAGCGTTTCCGGCAATTCAAAATATTTCTGGTAGAACCCCTTGGCGCATATAACCGCCAGAAGCCCGGCCAATATACTGATGACGAATTGCCGGCGTCGATCCGTGGTGCACAACTGCGCCACGGCCCAACCCGCGATCAAGCCCATGGTCATGTCAAACACGCCGGTTATGGCCGCGAATCTGTTGGAGGCCTGCACCGCCGATGCGGTGGCCCATCCCGCCAGCAGCACGATAAGGCCCAACTGCCCGATCCGTTGCATGGTCACACGGCCGGCGGCCCATAAGGCGCCGCATGTCAGCAGCAGCGTGCCGACGGCCAGCGTTAAAATTTCGCGCGGACCGGGATTGGAATATCCGCCGGCGGTTACGGTTGCTATGGCGGATCCGGAAAATGCACCATCTTCAATCGGTTCGTTGGTGGTAAGGCGAATGCAGAGAATCAGCAGCAGGCCAGCCAGTGCCGCCCAACTTACAATGGTTTGCATTCGTTGCCGCGGTAAAAGCATCCTGCCTGACATGGACCGCGCCGTTTCCGGATTGACTGCACCGCGCGCATGTTTCATTTGGTGTGGTCTCCCACGCGTTCCAATATCCCGACGATTACCAGGATTGCGCCGCATTGAACGGCGATGAGAATCGCGGTGACGTCGCCCGCGGCCGCCAGCAGGGGGGCCGAAAGTCCGCAGGCAAGGGTTACCGCGTAAATTACCAGAACCGCGCCGCGCTGCGTAAAGCCGTGCCGGGTAAGCCGGTGTGAAAAATGATTGGTGTCGCCGGTCATCGGGCTTCGCCCCCGCCGCAACCGCACCAAGCTTACCACCACCAGATCATAAATGGGTACCGCGGTCACAATCAGCGGTATTAACAGGCTGTACCATCGCCCGCTTGTGGTGTAGTACGTTGTGCGAATCGTGAGTGCCGCCAGGAAAAACCCCAGTACCATGCTGCCGCCGTCGCCCATGAAAATGGATGAAGGTGGAAAGTTAAAACAGAGGAATCCAAGAACCGCGCCGATGTACAGCAGCAGCAACCCGCATATAAACCATTGCTGGCTTTGAATGGCCGCTATGAAAAACATCAGGCCGCAGATGCCCGCAACCCCGGCCGAAAGCCCGTCCATATTGTCCATAAAATTAAAGGCATTGGTCAGCAGCACCAGCCATATCGTGCTGACGGCGCCGGAGAGTATGGCACCGCCGATCATCTTATGGTCCAAAATGGTAAGCACCCGGAATCCGCCGGTGTGCAGATATTCCCCGGCGGTTACCAGTGAGCCGGCTATCACAAATTGCCAGATCAGTTTTGTCTTTGCCCCCATGGGCTTGCGATCATCAAACAATCCCAGAATATGGATGCCCAGCGTGCACCCGATGAGCAGCAGCGCCAGGCCGCGATGGGCCGTCAGCCCCGCCAGGTGAATCCGTACGGATTCGGGCAGCCATTGCGCCCAGGCGCTGTGCGAAAACGGTTGAACGACGGCAATGCCGACGAGTATGGGTAGCGCAATCGCCCAGAATATCGCCATTCCACCGTTCCGCGGTTTGGCGAAAAGGTGAACCTTGCGCTCGCCGGGCTGGTCAATCATGCCCAGCCTGCCGGCGAATCTTCTCGCCAGCCATGTGCCTGCCAGGCTCAGCAGGAATGAACAGATCAAAAGTCCAATGGCCACGGCCAGCATGAAAGCTCCATATTGCCGCCAACCCCCGCACCACGTGCCCATCCCGCCGTCGTCGCGGCGAGGCACTGGTTTCCGGCAGGCGGTCTGTAAGGTCCGTTCCGCGGCCGTGCCCGACGGGGTTATATTCCAGCCCGCGCCGGACCGGCGATCGTGCGCTGCAATTGCTGGAAATAATAATCACGGGCACGCAAAAAGAACTCGCCGGCGGCCGGTGTTTTATAGTCCGCATAGGTCCACGGCCACGGCGTCCATTGATTGTTGCTCCAGTGCAGCGTGACTTCGCCGTAAATTCCTTCGGATAAATACACCCGGTGACTGTGGTCTTTGGTGGTGGCCAACACAACCTTGTAGCGCGTGATATACCCGGGATCCACATTGACCGGCCGGCGGACGGTCGGCGAAAGCTGGCGGCTTAACAGAATTTCCGCCATGTTCGTTTCCAATTTGCACTTGGCCATTTGTTCGGGGGCAAACAGTGTGGCGAAACGCACCCATTGCCGCAGCAGGCCGGTTCCCATCTGCTCCGCGTAATAATCGGTGAAAGTGAACGGAATCGCCGGAGACATGTCGTCAATCAGGCCATACCATTGCGAGAGTTCCCTGCGGGTCGCCGCCAGGGCATCCTCCGAAGAGGCCAGCAAGCCCGCAAAACGCAGAACAGGCATGGGGGGATTGGGGACAGCCATGAAAACTCCAGTCTTGGCCCGGGCATCCCGGCGTGATTCGTCCGTTTTATCGCTGTCGCGGCCCGCCGGTTCGGCGATAATTATTTCCGGGCCGGCCCGGTGTTTTTCACCCGTTCGGCCGCCGCCATTGTCAAAAAGTACCCGTAGCGGAACTTGCAGGCAAGCCGGATGGCCGCTGTGTCTCAGTTTTTCCGGATATCCACGGTCCAGCCGGCGTCCGCCGGAGGAGGGGATACATGGAAATTGTGCTTCATGGGCCGGTTGACGGAGACCTTGGTCAGTACGGCCAGCGTGGGAGTGGAATCCGGATCAATCCGCAGAATTCTGACCGGCAAATCCAGTTTTGGATCAATCCAAAGTTCAATCCGGCGAAAGGTAAATGCCTTGGGATCCCGGGGAACCAATATCAGGTGAATCAAGCCGGTATTCCCTTTCCCGGGAGTTGCGGAGGTCACCACGAAATGTTTTTCCACCTCCGCCGGATTCTGTCCGATCGGAATCGGAATGGGGCCCTGCCCCAGCTTCAGCGGGTCATATTTGCGTCCCGGCGGGGCAAGCTCAATCTTGCGGTATATTTTGGCCGCACCATCACGGTCTATCAGCCAGCGGCCGTCAAATACAATATCGTGGTCCGCGTGTCGCCGGGCAATGGCGCCATCCACCACAAGCATATTAAAATGGATGTCAAATCGGGCGCCGGTCTTCGTGGTCTGATACCATATTCGGCCGATATTGATGTCCTTTTCATCCGTGCGCAGGTGGTGCACCGTCATGCGAATGTTCGCGGTAAAACTTCGGAGAGTTTTACCCCGCTCATCCAGCCGGCGCAGCCATTTTTCCACGGTTTTGCCCGTTGACGCCGTGACTGCGGTCTGGTGTTTGATCGCGGCTCTGTCCGCGGTTGCCGCGGCAACCGGCGCTATCGCCGCACCGGTCATCAGGCCGGCCAGCAGCATCGCCGTGATAAATCCACCGACCTGCCGGAATTCCACGGGCGTATGCGATCGATAAGCAACGGTCAGCATTCCAAGTTCCTTTCCGCACTATCCGCGGGTTGCCGGTTAATCCGGAAGCGGTCCGGAGCGTCAATCAACTCCACAATCTGATTGAGCTCCGATATCACAAAGCCGGCCTGCCGGGCAAAGGCCGGCAGCGGCAAACCGGGCTCGGTTAAAAGTACACTGTCCACATCGGCGGCATGCGCGGCCTGAATGTCAAACAGATAATCACCCACCATAAGGGCCTCGCCTGGATGAACGGAAAGCTGCCGCAGCACCATACGGATGCTTTCCGGATGCGGCTTGTACGGTCCATGGTCGCGCGAAACGGAGCAGTCAAATGTCAATTGGAGCCGTTGCATGATTCGTCTCATGCTGCGGCCGCTGTTTCGGGTTAAAAGTGCGCACCGCACGCCGCGGCTGCGCAATGCGTCCAGCGTTTCCAACGCGCCGGGCCGCAGGGTGGATTGCTCCGCGGCGAACCGTTCATGACGTTCCAAAATCGTACCGGCCCTTGAACGCCGCTCCGCCGGCAGTGTTTCCAGCCATTCAAGAATCGGTATCCGTTCCTGAAGCCCCAATTCCTTCCGCAGGGATTCGAAATCCAGCGCGTCATGGGTGAGTGTGCCATCCATATCAAAAATTACGAGACTGCGGGGCATTCAGCCGGCTCCTTAAACAACTCGTTCAATTATAGCGGCAAAATCGAATACGCCGCGCCGCGGCGGGTTTGACAGCCGTCGCCGGAGAAACTAACCTTTGCCTGCACGACGGGGCGGTCGGCGGCGGCGGCTCCGTTCAATCATCGCTTTCTACAGGAGATGCTTCATGAAAGTCTTCAAATTGCTACCGGCGGTAGCGATGTCAATGGTCGCACTATTTTCCGTGCGATACGCCCATGCCGCGGCCGGCAAATTCTTTCTAAAAAACGGCGATCGTGTCTGCTTCTATGGCGACAGCATTACCGAACAACGTTTTTATCCTGCGGATGTTCAGACCTATGTGCTCACCCGATTTCCCAAGCTTCATGTCCGCTTTGTTGACGCCGGCGTCGGCGGCGACCGGGTGACTGGAGGGTGGGCCGGCCCCATCAACCTGCGGCTCAAGCGCGACGTTTTTCCATTCAAGCCCAATGTCGTCACCATCATGCTTGGAATGAATGATGCCGGCTACCGGCCATTTAATCAGGCACTTTTTAACACGTATAAAAAGGGTTATGAACATATTGTGGCCTCCCTGAAAAAGCATCTTCCGGGTGTTCGGATCGTGCTGCTTGAAACCTCTCCCTACGACGATTTTACGCAAAAACCCAATTTTCCGGGCGGCTATAACGCCGTGTTGATTCGCTACGATCATTTTGTCCGGAAACTTGCGGCAAAAAATCATCTCATGTGTGTGGATTTCAACACGCCCATGATGAACGTGACCAAACAAGCGGAAAAAATCAACCCGAAACTGGCGGCGGGAATCTTGCCCGGCCGTGTTCACCCCAGCCCCATCGGTGAATTGATGATGGCTCAGGCTTTGCTCAAGGCGTGGGGGGCTCCGGCCACGGTCACCAATGTCGCCATTTCCGGGCATGGCCGGGTAGTGCGCGCGGTCAATACCAGCGTAAGCGGTGTCCAGGCGAAAAATGGAACAATTTCATGGACGCAGCGGGACAATGCCCTGCCATTTCCCATTATCGCATTGCACGAAAACTGGCCGCAATTCCCATCGTGGGATCTGTTTCTTCCGCCGCAGCCCAATCCCAAATTTACCAATCCGGTCGCCGCGCTGGTGGTAAAACTCTCCGGATTCATGCATCAGTTTGACCGCCAGACGCTGACGGTTTCGGGCCTTGCCGCGGGCAAATACGCTTTATCCATCAACGGACAAAAGATTGGCGAATTCACCGCGACACAGTTAGGCAAGGGAATTAATCTGGCCCGTTACTTTACGCCCATGCTGTGGCAGGCTTATCGGGTGAATAACATGGTTTGGGAGGAAATCCAGAACCATTTTGTGGCCTGGCACGGCGTTCAGACCATGTATGAAAATTTCGGCTGGGGTCCCCCCAACCTGCCGGTCACGACGGAAAATGACCGGGCGACCGCACACGCCGTGGCCAAAGTGGTGCGGGCGATGAACCGGCTTGGCGATACGATCGCGCACCGGGAATTCCGGGCCAATCAGCCCAAAGTTTGTCACTATGAAATAACGCCTGTCGGTCATTAAATCCGGCATGGTACGGACTTGGCGGACTGCTCCGGGCGGATCGTCGGCGGTGGAAAAAATCCATCGACGATCCGCCCGTTTTGTTTTCAGCCGTGCACCAGCTTGAGCATCCAATAAGCAACCGGTGCTGCCAGCAGCGGCGAATCCAGAAGGTCCAGAACGCCCCCGAATCCCGGCACACTCCCCGAATCCTTGACGCCCGCATCCCGTTTCAGCAGGCTTTCCAGCAGATCGCCCAATTGCCCGCAAATGCCCAGCAGCAGCCCCGCGATTGTTCCCTGCCACCAGTCGAACTCGGGTGAAAAATGTGTCAGAAGGGCGCCCACCACCCCTGCGGCCGCAATACCTCCGATGAATCCCTCCCATGTTTTGCCGGGCGAAAGCCATGGGATGAGTTTGCGGCGGCCCATCAGCCTGCCGACGCCGTAGGCTCCCATATCCGCACATTTCACCATCAGCAGTATGGATACAATCATGCCGGCGGAATGACTCAGCCGAATGGGAAGATAAAATCCCGGCAGTACCCCAAGGTACACTATGGCCAGCAGTGATCCGCCGGCGTTGGCCATCGCCCCATCCACTTTCTGCCGCCGCGAGAACATGCCCAGTGCACCCACCAATGCCGCCGCCATCACTGTAGGCACCAGATAATGCGGTTTGACCGTGTGAAACCACGTGGCAATTTTGATGGCTGCCGGGCTCGCTCCGGACGGATGATCCAGCAGCATTTCCGAAAGTTGTTCCAGCCACGGCCAGAGCATGCACAGGACGGATGAAATCATGCACACCCGCCGGGATATGATCACATTCTCGTATTTGAGCAATTGCGCCATTTCCGAAACGGCCAGCGGGATTACGATCGCCATTGTCATCGCGATCAGCGTTCCGGGGGGAAATGACATGGGCCTTCCCGGCCAACCTCGCGAAAGAACTTGATCAAAATAAAACATCACCAGCAGCGAAATGCCGAAAGCAAGGCCATAAACCAGCCGGTGTCTGAACATACCTGCGGACCCTGATGTCAGGTGCCATGGAAAACAGTCGCGCCGTGCACACTTTGCACATCCGGACGGGCATTATGCCGTTAATGTTCAATCGGCGAAAGCCTCGCCCCGCTATACCGCCGATTCCTTCGGCAAGGAGACTCCCGTGGATTCCGGTTCCGCTTCCGGCCGTCCCATAAGCTGTGTTTCATAAAGCCGCCGGTAGGCCGGGCAAACCCCCAGCAGATCGGCATGTTTGCCCAGTCCGACGATTCCCCCATTTTCCAGACATACAATCAGGTCCGCGGAAACCACGGTGCTGAAATGATGTGCGATGACAAAAGTGGTTCTGGTCTTCACAAATTCCGCCAGCGCCAGGGAAATTTTTGCTTCGCTTTCACTGTCCGCCTGGCTCAGGGCCTCATCGAGTATCAAAATCGCCGGGTCCCGCAGGATCGCGCGGGCGATGGCGATTCGTTGCCGCTGGCCGCCGGACAGCATCGTTCCTCCCTGCCCCACCTGCGTGTCATAGCCTTGCGGCAGATCGCGGACAAAATCATCCACAAAACTGTGGCGGGCGGCGTCCACCACCTGTTGGCGGGTCGCATGTCGCCGGCCATAGGCTATATTGTTGAATACCGTATCGGAAAACAGCATCGTGTCCTGCGTGACAAGTCCGATCTGCCGCCGCAATGATGCCAGCGATGCATCCCGGATATCCGTGCCGTCAATCAGCACCTGCCCGGATGTCGGTTCATAAAACCGCGTCAACAGTGACAACAATGTGGATTTGCCGGATCCGTTGGCCCCTACCACGGCGATGAATTGCCCGTACTGTACGGTCAGGTGAATATCATTCAGCACCATTCGGTCCCGGTTGGGATAATGAAAACCGACATGACGGAATTCCACCGTGCGCCGGTGGCGTTCCAGCGGGGGCTTTGCAACCGGGGATTCTTCCTCGGGAATATCCAGAATTTCATAGCATCGCACCGCTGCCGCATTGGCCACCTGCACCCGGTTGTTCAGATCATTGAGTTTCCGCAACGGTTCAAAAATCGCGCCCAGGCATGCCAGCATCACCAGGAACGCATCCCGGCTTACGGCGCCGCCCAGCACCAGATGAAACATCACCAGCAACGGTATGCTGATCAGGATGATCGACAACGTCTCAAACACCGGCCTGGACAGTGAACTGTAATGAATGCCGCGGCGGATCATTTTCAATAAATGCCGGTTCGCCCGGGCGAAACGCCGGCGCTCGTATCCTGCCGCCGAATAGGCCTTCACCACCCGCACATTGTGCAAGGCTTCATTGCCGATGCCCACCACCTGCGACCATCCCTGCAAACTGCGCGTGCTGGCTTTCTTCATCCGTTTTCCGAAATACCCGATGATCACGCCCATCACGGGCAGCACCACCAGTGTGCCGATGAACAGCCGCCAGTCAATCCAGATCGCCACCGCGGCCACGCCTATTGATTTTGTCGGTTCCAGTATCGCCTTGCCCAGCACGGATCCCAATCCGTCCGACAGCGTATTGGTGTCAATTGTCAGGCGGCTCGCCAGGTCGTTGGTGCCGTGGCCGGCGGTATAGGAAAGCGGCAGGTTCAGGATGCGGCCGAACAGCCGGCGGCGCAGGTCAATGATCACTCTTGCCGTAATCACCGCGCTTAAATAGGTCTGAAAATATCGAAATGCGCTGCCCACAATGCACAGAAGGATGAACAAGCCCACGATCCAGCACATGCCCTTGAATCGTCCCGTCGGAAACCGATCAATCAATTGCGTGAAATATCGATCCGCTGTCGATCGCGGCGGCATTGCGAATGCAATCACGCGCAATTGACGGTGCCCCGACATCCGCACGGTCAACTCTGTCCGCTGGCCAGCCCGAGCGTGTGCCAGCGCCGCCATCATGCCCAGCCATTGGCTGCTCTCAACGGTTGGCGCGCCCTCCCCGGCCGGAATGCGAACGTGAGTGATGCGGTCGCCGAACGCTATTTTCCGCAGCGCCGGCGGCGAGCCGGGTAATATCTTTTCAATATCAATGGCCAAACTGCCCTTTGTCGCCGTGTCGCTTAAACTCAGCGTCGCGATTTTCAGCCGGGAGTCCGCCACTGTTTTATCCGCCCACCCGTGCACTCCCTCCGTGCTGATGAATATTTTAAGCACCGGATAAAGCGTCGCTACGCCCGATGCGTACGAAAGACTTACGCCTATCGCACATAAAAACGATATCAACAGCAGCAACCGATAGGGCCGGACCCCCTTGAGCAATCTCCAAAATGCAGTCATACTCGTCCGTTCCGCAGGCCGAAAAAACCGAATCCGTCATTATACGCCTTTCGGTCCGTCAGGCCAGACCGTCGGATTTCGACTCGTTCGCAGTTGCCGGTTTGTTCTCCGGCGGATCTTTGCGCCGGCCCAAGGCGATCCAATGTTGAACTCCCAGGCCGGCCAGCACAAATACCAGCGGCATCACCGGTACGCGGTAGCGCACGGACCCCAGGAAAATCGCGTGCATCGCCGTGAAATAAAGGATGGGAATCAGAATCAATCCCGCCGGCCCCGGACGCCGCCGCACCGCCCAGGCGCCGGCCGCCGCCAACATGAATATCGGTATATACCACAGGCACAGTAACGCGTTTATCCATCGGTGCGAATACCCTTTGGCGTGCAGCCATGGCGACCATGTGCGGACGATTTTTACAAAAGCCAGCCGCAGAATCCGCATCGGATGATGCAATATGTCCGCGAACGCGCGATGCGTCCACGCCAGATCACGCTCACTTTCATTTAGTTTTTGAATGGAGGCCGGACGTATGATATCGGATTGTCGCGGCCCGCCGGTGGCGCCGCTGTAAACCGATTCATACAGGCTGATGCCCTGCAGGGTGGTAAAGCGGAAAAAATCCTGATGAAACAGGCGATTATTTCGCACCCACCAGGGCAGCATAATGAGCATAATCAGTCCCAAGGCACAGGTCGCTCCCGCCGCCGCCCGGCCTATTTGCGGGGATTTGCGATGTTGCAGAATTACCCATCCCAAAAGTGGAAATATACACAATGAAACCTCCGCCCGAACATACACCCCCAAGGCGAATAAAACGGCGAATCCGATCCATCGTCCCAAGCTCGCCGGGTTATTCTGCAGTTGCATCAGCAGCCAAAGTGCCGCGATAAACAGCAGCATAAATGGTATTTCCGTCAAGATTGCCGCGGAAAAACCGATGCACAGCGGGTCCAGTGCCGTAAGGAGGGCCGCCAGCAGGGCGGCGATCATACCGAATGGCCGGGCGATGGCAAAAGTTATCAGGGCAACTGCCGCCCCCATAACGGCCTGTATCAGCAGTACCACATGAATCTTCAGGCCGCCCATCAGCCCGATTCCCGCCAGCATCACCGGGTAACCCGGCATGCGCTTGGCATACATGCCGGTTACACGATAGCTCATCCCATCAAGGATGCGGTGCGCCAGCGCCAGATAATCCACCGAATCCGGTAGAATCATCGGGTGCAGCAACCCCAGGACCGCCCGCAAGGCAAAGGCGCCCAGAAAAATTGCGATCAGCACCCATCTTCCGGTTCGAACCTGTTCGCTCCGCAATTCAGTGGACCGCAATAACCGCTTGATCGTTTCCATCACCGCTTCCCCTTTGCCCGCCGACGGTTTATCGGACCGCGCTTTGCTTTCAATGCCCGTCGACTCGCCGGTTTGCCCCGGTTTTTCAGCTTCGTCTTTTGTCCGCGAAAAATCCGTATAACGCCGTGCCGGACTTCCAATTCCACCCGGCCGGAAAACTGCCGCCGGATCGGCTGTACTTGATTTCTTATCGCCTGCTGCGCTTCCATCAGGCTTGCACCGGATATGCTTCCTGCCCGGCCGCCCACCGCGACGATCGCCTGCCGTAAGGCCAGCGTGGCCGCCGCCGCCGGGCATCTCCGCAGTGCATCTGCGTGAAGCCGCCATTCCGTGTCCTTACGGATTATGATCGCCTTTTGTAAAACGCGCCGGCAGGTATGCCCAAGCATCATGTGAAGTTGCCGCTGGTTGGCGGCCAACAGGTGCAACACATTGCGAATGCCGGGCTGATATTGTTCCAGCAGAGGCAGCAGTTCAATACGGATGCGATTGCGCAGGAATCGCGTGCTCTGATTGCTCGAATCTTCCCGCCATTGAATATCCTGTGCGCTCAGCCATTCGCGCAGTGCCCGTCGCGGCCATCCCAACAAAGGCCGTACCAGCCGCAGCGAACCATCCGCTCCCATTCGTCGGCTCGACCGTATCCCGCGTAAACCACCGGCGCCGGCCCCCCGCAGTAACCGAAGGAGCACGGTTTCCGCCTGATCATCCGCATGATGCGCCATGACCAGAACGGAACATCGCCGCTGCCGCGCCATGGACTCCAATGCCGCAAGCCGGGCAATGCGGGCCCTATTTTCGCTTACCGGGCGGTCCGCCGGCGCCGCGGCATTTTGAACGGTCACTTTCCGCCTGGGATTCCGCGATTTTTCACGCCACCGCAGTCTCCTTATGGCCAGGGGAATGTCAAGTTTGCCCGCGGTATGCCGCACCAAGGCTTCATCCAGCCGGCTTTCCGTCGGCCGGAGATTATGGTTGACATGGCCGATCACAAGTTTCCATTGCCAGTAGTCGGATCGATTGATTGCCGCGAGCAGGTGCAGAAGGGCCACTGAATCCGCGCCGCCTGAACAGGCGACGAGAATACGGCTTTGCCGCGGCAACAGCGGGTTTTTGTGTAAAAATTGGTCAAGCTGTTGAATCAGGCCGGTAGGCGCGGGCATAATAGCTTCCATGAACAACTTTCCAAAGTTTAACGCCAATCCGATCCGTTCACCATGCCGCCGTAGGCCATCGTCGGACTTTCCGGCCGGTGCGTGGATTTTTATCGCGGTATACCTGTGTGCGGCCGCCTTTCTGCCTTTGCCCGCGACGCAAGTGCGTGCCCAAAGCTTGAATTCACTGCTGAATAACGCTCCGCCCGCAAAGCCGCCATCCACCCGGTTCGCACCGGCCAAGGCGAATCCATTTGTCCAGCAAGACCAGTCTTTGTCCATGGGGGTTCGCCGGGGTGTCGTGGTATTAAGCGACGGCAAGGTTATCACCGGTCAGATATGGACAACACTTCGCACGCCGTTTCGCGTCTGGCTTGCCGGCATCAAACAGTACCGCGATCTGGACATCCGCCTGATCAAGTCAATCCATGTCAAAATTCTGCGGGCCCATTTGATCCGCCAATGGCGATGGCAGCAGGAAGGCAGCGATATTAAAGTGTATTCCGGCCTTACCAAGCCGCGTATAAGCTTCGCATATCGTTTCATCCTGCTCAATGGAAAATCCGTCACCGGCACCCTTATCGCTCCGCTTTACGTTCGCACCGCGCACCATCGTTACAATCTGCTGATGTACAAGCGGATCGAAGGTAAAATAGGCGAAAAGATCGGCGGCATTGTGTATGTCAAGTCCGTTCGCCTGGTTGTCACTCCGAAAATATTGAAAGCCGCGGCTCGTATGACCCGCTCCCTTCCGCCGGTCCGTTGGCGCAAATTGATCCAGGGAATTAAGCTAATCAACAACAGTGTGAACGGTTCGATTCCTTAGACGCACGCCCGCGTCGCCGCGGCGCTCGCTAACCGCCGCCGCAGACTTTATGATGGGCTATGGGAAGCGATCGGGGCCGATGGTTCGCTTCCGGCGGCTGTTTGTTGAAATGTCGGCCCGGTCGCCGCCGGAATATCGGCGGCGGAATCGTTTAAATTGTCGCCGCAGCGTATGCGAACTGGTAAACTCAACAGGCTACCCGCATGGCAAATTATCCGCGAGCCAATCCCGCCCGCTGGTGGAAGACCAAATCAATCGGCAGACCGCATCGTTCGCCCCATGCGATGTTCGTGGGGCGGGCGCGCCGCTGGCTTTCATTCTTTTTGCTTGTTGTATTGGGTGTGGGCGTCGGCGGCGGCTGGTATCTGGCAAATTCGCAACGCATCAGCCAGATGGCCGGTCTGCTGCTTTCACGCGTTCTGGGCGGGAAAGTTACCATTAAATCCGGCAAAATTTCGCTTACCGGCGAAATTGTTCTCTCCGGCGTCCGGCTCAGGACCCGTGGCGGCCACGGGCCTGCGGCCGCTATCTTTTCCGCCGACCGGCTCGCCGTTCGCTTTAACTGGCTGAGCCTGCTTACCGGGCGGCTTCGGGCTTCGCAGCTTACCGCCATTCACCCGGTGGTGAATCTGGTGGATGACCGCGATACGGGGCGCTGGAATTATCAAACATTCCTCCATTTTCATCATTCTTCCTCCGCCGGCAGGGCCTCATCGTCTCCGGCGACGCCCGTGTCCGTTGTGCCGCACGGCACTTCGGCAAACTTTCATTTGCCTTCCATTAATCTGCGTGGCGCGGTTATCCGCTGGGGTCGCGTAAAGGACGGCCATTATTCCCTCACGGGGCAAAGCGTAATTGACGCCCAGCTCGGACCGGTGCCGCGCCGTCATGCCGTCTATCGGATGGCGGTCCAGGAGCGTTCGGTGGACGGCGCCTCCGGTGTGGATATTTCGGGCCGCTGGAATTTGGCTGAACACCGGTTGCGGGCCGCCATTCCAAAATTGGTGCTCTCGCCGGCATTTCGCCGGACTCTGCCGTCGCCAATTCAAAAATGGTGGCGGCGGTTTCATTTTCACGGCCGCCTCAAAAACATTTCTGTCGCCGTAGGGCCGGCCCGCGGAATTCGCCTTGCGGCAATACTTGCAGATGTTTCCATGCGATTTGCCATTCCCAGCCGGCGCCAGGGGCCGCAAATTGTGCCCATTCTCCATTTAAGCGGCCGAATTCGCGTCGGCCGTGATGCCGCCGTTATTTCCAAGCTTACCGGATCAATCCTTGGGTATAATTTTGTCGTGCCCGCCGCGTCATTTCACGGCTACGCCGCCAACAGTCCTTTTGACGTGCGGTTGAAACTGCCCAATTTCATCCTGCCGCGGAAATATCCAAAAATATTCTCCACGCGGCCCATGGGGCTGGCTCGCGCCATTATTTATCGTCTGCGGCCCAGCGGCCGTATGGATATCAGCATCCATGCCCGGCGCCTCGCCGCCGGCGCTCCGCCGCGGGTGCACGGCCGGATTGTCTGTCACGGGCTGGATGCCCGGTACGCCCATTTTCCCTATCCATTCTATGATGTTCACGGCCTCATCCGGTTCAGCGGCCATGCCATCCATTTTGTCAATCTCACCGGCCGCGCGGAGCAATATCCCATGACGCTCACCGGCCTGGTTTCCATAAATCAGAACAATGGTCCCATTGATCTGCATATCGCCTCCGCGCATATGATGTTTGACCGCCGGCTTGGCGACTGCCTGCCCCATAATCTGGCCCCGATCTGGAATCGCTTTAATCCCCGCGGCGTCGGTCATTTTTATTGCCATGTTGTGCGGCCCGCCGGCAGCACCGCCGACCCGGATATCCGCATCCATATTTTTCCCAGGGATACGTCCGGCCGCTATGTGGACTTTCCATACCCGTTGAATCATGTGCATGGGGAATTGTTTTTCGCCAATAACACGATGCGCATTATCCGCCTTACCGCGCCGGTTCCCATTCCCCATCCTGTCGCCCACGGACCGCATGCGGGTAAAATTGTGTTCACGGGTTCCGTGATCTACCATGGCGGAAATATTGGCAATCTCCAACCGGACGTTCGCGTCCATGCCGTCGATATCCCCGTCAACCGTCTACTGCGGCAAAGCATGCCGCGAAGTTACGCTCATTGGGTTCGCACGTTTCATGTCCGGGGCCTGGCCGGTATGGATGCACGCATCACCCGCGGACCGAACGGATCGCCCGTTGTTCGCGGCACGCTTACCCTGCAACATGGGCGCCTCCGCTATTCCATGCTGCCCTGGCCGGTGGTTCACGTGTCCGCGATGGGTGACCTTGGCCCCAATCATTTGACTATTACCCGCCTGGATGGTCTTACCGGATCAACCGCAACCGGCGGTATCGAGGCCGCAGGTACTGTCCACGAATCGGCGGCCGGCCGCGTTACCGCCTCCGTCCGCGGCCGCTGGAACGCAATTGACGTCACCGGTACGCCGGCAAGCAAAATACCCCGGCAATGGCGATCTTCATGGGCGTCGCTTAAGCCGCAGGGTCTGGCCAATGGATTGTTTTCATTTGTCGTCAAGTCCGTCACCGGCGCCAACGGACTCAGTCACGTATCGCTGCCGAAGTATCATATTTCCGTACAACCGATGAAAATGCGCCTGAACTACACGGCCCTGGGATCGCCGCTGCATGATATTCAGGGTACCGTATCCATTTCTCCGGATCGTGTCACCCTTCACTCCATGGAAGCGCGGTTGGATAACCTGCACCTTTATGCCGGAGGAACTTATTTGACGAAAATCTCCTCCGCCGCACTTTCGCTGTACGCCACCGCACCGGATTTGGACCCCCGGCTTGTTTCCATTTTGCCTCCATCGGCCAGGCGTTTTATTCAACCGCTGGATCCGCATGGCGCCTGGTATCTGACATTGTCCAACCTTTCCCGCAAGTTGGTCCACAAAAAAGCGGTCTGGAATTTTTCCGGAAATCTGATCGTCACCCAGGCCGCCACGCGCGGCTGGTTCAAAACCTCCGCGGCGAACGCCGCACTCTCCCTGGTCGGCCGCTGGGATCAGGGACAGCCTGTGCCGGACGTTCTGGGGCGGTTTTCCATTGCGGATCTAATCGTCGGCGGAAAAAAGCTTAATCCTTTTTCAGGCCGTATTTATACCGATGCCAAATTACGCACCATCACCATTAATAAGGTCAATGGCGCCATCGCCGGCGGTGCTTTGAAAGGTAATATTCACCTCAACTTGCGGAAAAATGCCGGTTACACCGCAAATTTTTCGCTGGCCGACGTTCGTTTGCGCAAGCTGCTCTCGGAAAATTATCCCCACCCGCCCATGGTTTCCCGTAATTCCGGGCGTGTCAGCGCCACGCTGCATCTGACGGGTAAGCTCGCAAATTCCAGCACTCGTCGCGGTCACGGAAATCTTACAATTTCCAAAGCTGATCTTTTCAACGTGCCGCTGGCCATGGGGCTTATGCAGATCGCCACGCTCCGCCTGCCGGTCAGTCACGCGTTTTCACATGCGACTCTTGCCTACACATTAAAGCATGATACCGTTACGTTTTCCCGCATCAGTCTGCACAGTGCGGGGGTTAATGTCGTCGGTACGGGCACCCTGAATATTCATAATCGTGACCTGAACATCCATATGCTTACCGAGTCACCGCACGGTACACGTCTGCCGGTGATCGGGTTTATTTTTGGTCTGGCACGTTCGCAACTGCTGCAAATTTGGGTGAATGGAACCCTTTCTCACCCGAAGGTTCATGCGGTTCCGCTGCGCCTGCTTTCCTGGCCGTTTCATTGAACCGCTCGCTTCGCTATCGTTCGTTCACTGTCCAAATGCCACGACAATGCGACCTTTGGCGACGATCCGGTCAAATACGCTGGCGTACGGATAAGCCGCGGCTTTGCCTCCGCAGCGGCGCCGGCTCACAAATCGGTCGGTGGATTGTTGCCTTGGAGCAACCGTGCAAGTAGTCTGGGAATATTAATTTCGGTGTAACGTTCAGGAATTTGAAGCACCATGGTCCGGAAAATGCGATCCATCAGCAGTGAAATCCGTGTCGCTGTCGTCGCAAATTTTGCGCTCGCGTATAACCGGAAAATCCTGCTCGGCGCCGCAACCGCCGCCGCCGCCCTGCCCCAGGTCCGATTGTATCATTGTGATCATTTCCAGGCGCAAGCCGTCATTAATTCCCGGCACCCGGAATTTGACCGTGTTCTGCTTGGCGCCAGCGAGCCCCGCCTGCAATTGCCCGCCCTGTTCGCCCGCCAGTCCATTCGCACCGTCGATACGTCCGGCGAAATGTATCCGCCGCTGCTTCCAAGGGTTATATCCGATGATCTTGCCGTCGGACGTCGGGCTGCCGAGTATTTGCTTGAACGTGGCTTCAGTCGGTATCTGTTTTTTGGTTACAAGGATTTTCACTGGTCGAATCTGCGGTTGGCGGGTTATCGTTCAGCGCTCGCCGGACGCGGCCATCTGACCAAGGTGCTGTTGACGGCCGATGTCGCCGCGTGGGATGTTTCCGCCATTGCGGAAAAACTTTTCGACAGCATTGCCGGTTCCAGTGGTACACCGGTGGCCGTCTTCTGCGCCAATGATTCCTGCGCCGCTATGCTCGTTGAAGCCTGCGTTCATGCCGGGCTTCGAATCCCCGAGCAGGCGGCAATTCTCGGCGTTGACGACGACGAGATGTATACCCAGCTGCGCCACCCCAACATTTCCAGCATTCAGCTTCAGTGCCGGCGGATCGGCTATGAGGCCATGCAATGGTTGCTTGCCGACGCGCCGCCGGCTCCTCCCTCAACCGCCGCCGTGCGTACGCTCCTGATCCCGCCGCAAACCGTCGTTTCGCGACAATCCACCGATATTGTCGCCGTTGACGACCCGTTGCTGCGCCTTGCGGCGGCCTATATCCGCGATCATTTGCATGAAGGCGTCAACATCAAACTTCTGACCTCCGCACTTGGCGTCTCCCGGACAACACTGGAAACGCGATTCAAACGAATACTCGGCAGGCTGCCGGGCGAGGAAGTGCGACGGCAGCGATTGGCCCGGGCCTGTGAAATGCTCTCGTCCGGCAACATGGCCGTGGGTGACATCGCCCGGCGCGTTGGATTCAGTTCCGCCCAGCTTTTCAGCGAATCATTTCGCCGTTATAAAAAAATGACTCCGCTGGCCTATCGGGAATCGATGCGATTGGATGTCGCAACTTCCCCATGATCCGCGCTGAACGCTTCACGTTGGTTGTCCGCACGCGTCGAACCGACGTTCTGTGGAAAATTCGATTAAATTTGTGGAAAAACAACATTGCGTGGTTTTTACTATGGCGTTATAATTTCTTTATCGGATGCAGGTTGTACAGGTATTTCTCGTTCGTACAATACTGTCTCATTTGCCAATTGTCTGTCTGATGGCGTGTCGTAAAAATTGATTGGACCCGAAACTGGATGAGTATGGCATATCCGGCGGTCGTGCGTATCGGCTCCGGTGTTTGTCTTTATTTGATGATTCCGGGCGTAGCTCGGGAGGAGATGTCTCAATGCGTATTTCCCAGAATTGTCTTTCCGCCGCGCTTTGTGCCGCCGCCGCCGCATGCTGTCCCGTCGCCGCGATCTCGGCATCGCAAACCTCAATTTCGATCGTTAATTCCGGTTTTAATCTCGTTTATCAGAGCCAGTCAAACTATCAGGCCAGTTTAACGAATCCTTCCGTAGGAGTTACCGGGGACCTGGCCAATGGCGTGTGGACCAATGGCTGGGGTACCACTACGTTCAGCGGACCCCTGACTTTCAGTGACGGATCGTCCAGCACTTCCGGGTACGTTCCCGGCTGGACCGGCGCCGGCGGTGAACAGAACTTTGGCTCGACCACCACCGCCCCCAACCCGCGCAGCGGCGGTGATTATGCCTGGGCCAACGGCGGCAATATCTTCAGCCAGACATTAAGCGCAACCGTTACGCCGGGCGCAACATATCTTCTGACGGCCGGTATCGACAACCGATATTCCGGTGATACGCCGGTTTTGCAGCTAACCGCTGGGGGAACCGCGATTTCCGGCGCCTCCTATTTCGGTATTGCCGGCAATTATCAGCAGGCGCCTAACACGGTCGCCGAACTGGTTACCGCGCCCGCCGGTGCATCCGGAGCCTTGGGCATTACACTGGGTAACCCCTCGGGCGGACAAGCCATTTTCAACAACGTTCAGCTTATTGAAAATCCAACAAGCATCCCCACAATTGTCCCGCCCGTTTATAATAACGGCCTTACCATCAACAACCTTGGCGGCGCGGTGCAGGCGGTCGTCGTGGGTCCGTCGGATCAGTCCAATCTTAACCCCACCGGTACCGTGACCAATGCCTACCCCAATAATCCCGTCGGAAATACACTGAATTATTACACCAACAACGGCGCCCCTCCTGGCCAGACGTTTACCACTGGTACTGCCCAAGCTTATACCCTTAACAGCGTCACGGTGCTGGATCAGTCCGAGCATGGCGGGTTTGCGGATAATGCCTTGGTCACACTGGATATAAGCAGCGTCAGCGGAAGCAATTACACACTGATCGAGGTCGTTTCCGGCACCGTGGCGGTCGGAACCTCCACCGCCAGCGGCGATTATGTGCAACTGGTTCTCAATACACCCCTCACGCTTCAGGGTGGCAAGCAGTACGGATTCTCCGTTGCCAGTAACACCGGCTATTCCGGTCTGGCAGCGGATACGGCCAACGATTACGCCGGTGGTACGCTTGCCGATTTTCAGCCCGGTATGTCGCCTACTGGCACCCTCCAGACCAATACCGCACTGCCTTCCAGCGTGTTTGATGTCAGCCTGACGGCCACACCTGAACCGGCCAGCCTGTCCATACTTTTGGCGGCTGCCGGACTGCTGTTGGTCGCGCGGCGCCGAAGGGCCGGCGCCTGAAAAGGACGCCGCTGGATGCGTCACGATAAGTTTTCGGCGGCCGGTGCGGTGGATAATGGTCTGCCGGCGTCCGGCGCCGCGGTGCAGCGAAATTCGCGGGGGCTGCGGACCTGTGGTTTCCATCGCTGGCGGTTGCGTGCCGATTGCACGTGACGGATTGTCCTGAATTTCATCTTGAGGAGACCGCACATGACTTTATCCTTCATTTATCGTCGGCGAACGGGGTTTACCCTGGTTGAACTCCTGGTGGTCATTTCCATCATCGCCCTGTTGATAACGCTGCTGCTGCCCGCGCTTGCCGCCGCCAGACAGGATGCCCTGTCGCTGGCCTGCCTCTCCAATGAACGGCAGATCGGCAGTGCTGAACAACTGTACTTGTCCACCAATCATGGACGGAGTTTCGACTGGACATGGGGTGTATGGGCCGCTGCGCTGGCGCCCTATGTGGACAGTAAACAGGCGGTTTTTATCTGCCCGTCCACAACCCTTAACAAGGCTTTTCTTGCCGCCAACGGCGATCAGGGGTCGGTCAATTATGCCTGGCAATGGAATGCTCCGGCCAACTACGTCATGTACAGGACCGCGCAAACGCAATTCAACTGCAGTTATTGTTTCAATGGCTGGCTTTATGGCGGCCTGCACGGCTCGTTGGGCCAGTACCTCAATGCATGGGATGAGGGCCAGTCGCCAGCGTTGTTTTATCCCGACGATATGAACTCCACGGATTTCAGCACGGCCCGCATTCCCTTCATGTCCGACGGTATTTGGCCGGACTGCTGGCCGGACGCGAACAACCCGCCTCCCATTAATCTGGATTACACACCGAACATATGGCAGTATCCGAGTTTGTATCGCGTATGCATCAACCGGCATCAGGGTGCGGTGAACGTCACGTATCTGGATGGCCATGCGGCTCCGGTTAAGCTAAGAAACTTGTGGACCTTGCCTTGGAATCAGGGATGGGTTACCAGAAATCCGTTGCCGATTCTGCCCCAGCGGTAATGCCTTTGCTGCGCTGAAGTTGCGTGATGTTTTCACCGCGCATGACGGTTGTTTGCGTCAATCCGGCACTGCTCGCGATTGTCTCCCTGCCGTCCGCATTGAATTTTCGGCGCTTCGTTGCCGTCCAAGCCGGTCGGTGTCGCTTTTACGCGCCTTAACCGCCTCCTCTTTTCCCGAATGGCCGTCGTTCCCGCCGCCAAGCACGCGCCCCGGGTATGCCCAATTCACGTCTGCGGTTACAATACGGCCCGATCTATAGAGGATGCCATGAGCGAACGAAGAATTCGAATAGCGGTTTCCGGCGCAGCAGGCCGAATGGGAAACAGAATCATCACGCTGGCCGGCGAACAGCCGAATGCCTTTCACGTCGTGGCCGCTATTGAACAGGGGCAGTCGCCGTACATCGGGCACGATTCCGGCACGCTGGGCACCGGCCGGCCGAACGGAATTGTCATCGGCACCTACCCCGGCGATGCGGTGGATGTCCTGATAGACTTCTCCGCTCCATCCGGTACACGCACGCTCGTCAAAGCCTGTGTTGAGCGGGGAATCGGCATGGTGATCGGCACCACCGGGCTTGGGGCGGAGGATCAAAAAATCATCGATAATGCCGCCAAGTCCATTGCCGTGCTCCAGGCCACCAATACCAGCCTGGGAATCAATCTGCTTCTCGGTTTGGCGGCGCAGGTCGCCGCCCGCCTTGGGCCCGCGTACGACATCGAAGTAATGGAGGCCCATCACAACCAGAAAAAGGACGCGCCATCCGGAACCGCAATTTCCCTGGTGGAGGCCATCTGTGCGGCGACGGGCCGGCATTATGATGCGGCCGTCGTCAACGGACGCGCCGGCCTGGATGCGCAGCGCCAGACCGGCAGTATCGGCGTTCATTCCGTCCGCATGGGCGATGTGATCGGCGAACATACCCTGTTTTTTGCCACGGGCGGCGAACGGCTGGAATTCAAACATGTCGCCACCACGCGGGACACATTTGTCCGCGGAGCCCTGCGCGCCGCGGAGTTCATTGCCGCGCAAAAAGCCGGGCGCTACACCATGGCCAACGTGCTTGGGTTATAATATTTGAATGGATTGACCAATTGAATGTCGCGGCCCGCCGGACCGGCGAATTCATCGTCATGGAGGATATGAATCATGCAGTCTCTGGTGATCGAAGGCGGAACCCGCTTGCGCGGTTCGCTGCGCGTCAACGGTTCAAAAAATGCGGCGCTGCCCATCATGGCTGCCGCTTTACTTGCGGATGGTCCGTCACTTATTCATGACATTCCCGATCTGCAGGATATCCGATCCCAAATTGAATTGCTGGAAAAACTCGGCGTTCATATCAGCCGCCGGGAGGATGGCTCCCGCACGTTTGAAGTAAAATCGGAAACCGATTCACACGCACCCTATGACATCGTTCGAAAAATGCGTGCCAGCATCTGTGTGCTCGGGCCGCTGCTGGCCAAACGCGGCAAAGTCCGCGTTTCCATGCCCGGCGGCTGTGCGATCGGCGACCGCCCGGTGGATATTCATCTCAAGGGACTCCGGGCTTTGGGCGCGAAAATCCACCTGGACGCAGGCGACATTATTGCCGAGGCTAAAAAGCTTCACGGCACGGAAATATTCCTCGGCGGCAACTTCGGCTCCACCGTCCTGGGAACCGCCAATGTCATGAGCGCGGCTACACTGGCCCACGGCGTCACCACCATCGAATCCGCCGCCTGTGAACCGGAAGTCGTTGATCTGGCCGAATACCTGATTGCGATGGGCGCTAAAATCACCGGCCACGGCACGCCGCGAATCCGGATTGAAGGCGTCACCTCTCTCCATGGAGCCGAACACCGCATCATCCCGGATCGAATTGAGGCCGGCACGTTCATGGTGGCTGCCGCCATTTCCAACGGTGAACTTCGCCTGGAGAATGTGCGCATTGATCATCTGCTCGCCGCTGTCGAAAAACTTCGTGAAGTCGGCGTTGATGTGGAAAAGGCGGACCGTTCGGTCATCGTGTCCTCCGCCCGCGTGCTGGAACCCACCACCATTACCACCCAGCCGCATCCGGGTTTTCCCACGGACCTGCAGGCCCAGTTCATGACGCTTCTGGCCATTGCCGCGGGCAACAGCATCGTTACCGAAAAGATATTTCCCGACCGGTTTCTGCATGTTGCCGAGCTGTCCCGGCTTGGCGCCCGGCTGCACCGTGAAGGATCCACCGTCATTATTGAAGGCCAGAAGCGACTCGTCGGAGCACCGGTCATGGCCAGTGATCTGCGGGCTTCCGCGGCTCTGGTTCTGGCGGGTCTTGCCGCCCGCGGCCGCACCACCGTCAACCGCGTCTATCATATTGACCGCGGTTATGAAAATATTGAACAACGATTGAACTCCGTCGGTGCAAATATCCGCCGGGTTGAACAGGCCGAACTGGATTGATGGTCGGACAGGTTCCCGAACTCATGAACAATCAGGCCGCCATCTTCCCGGATATTTTGCGAACAGCGGCTTGCTCTGGATGGAACCCGCGCCTGCGCGTATCCTGTTGACCGGTTTTTATGGAGCGGAACATGCCGACTGGTGTGGCAATTCTTGGCTGCGGTACGGTTGGATCAGCCGTCGCGGAAATGCTGCTGAACGAAAAGCTGCTGCTGAAAAAGCGGGCCGGCCGCAGTTTTGACCTCCGGCACATTCTTGTTCGCGATCCGGCGCGGCCGCGCCCCGGAATCCCCCGGCGGCTTCTGACCACGGACGCCGCGAAAATTCTCCACGATCCGCAGGTCCATATCGTCGTGGAACTCATGGGCGGCATTGAACCGGCCGGCACGCTTATCCGGCAGGCGCTCTCCCTGGGAAAACGCGTTGTCACCGCGAATAAGCATCTGCTTGCTCTTCATGGTGTGGATGTGTTCCGCGCCGCCCGAAAAGCCGGTTCCAGCGTCTGCTTTGAAGCTTCCTGCGGCGGCGCGATTCCCATCGTCATGGCGCTTTCCCGCGGCCTTGTAGCCAACGACATCGACCGGATCATCGGCATTGTCAACGGCACGTGCAATTATATTCTTACCCGGATGAGCGACGGCCAAACTTATGCACAGGCCCTCGCCGAAGCCCAGAGCGCCGGTTTCGCCGAGCCGGATCCCACCATGGATGTCCGCGGAACGGATTCGGCCCACAAGCTGGCCATACTTGCCGCCCTGGCCTTCGGTGTTCAGGTGCCCTTTGAAAAAATCCAGATTCAGGGCATTGATTCGCTGGACGCCGTTGATTTGAACTATGGCCGTGAATTGGGGTACGTTTGCAAACTGCTGGCCATTGCGGAAAAAATAAACGGGTACCTATCGCTGCGTGTGCATCCCGCATTTGTGCCCCGTCAGCACCTGCTGGCCAGCGTCGGCGGGCCTTTCAACGCCATCAGCGTCTTCGGCCACGCCAGCGGCCAGACGCTCTATTACGGCAGGGGTGCGGGTGGACGTCCCACGGCCAGTGCGGTGGTGGCGGATATTGTGGATTCCGCCATGGGAACCGCGGACGTTCTGTTCCGCGAATTGCCCGCGCTGGCCGGGCGATCGCCGGCGCGCATTATGCCGCCCAGCGCCGTGGTCTGCCGGCATTATCTGCGCATGCAGGCGCTGGACCAGCCGGGATCCATGCACCGGATTACCGGTGTTCTGGGCAAAAAAGGCATTTCTCTGGCTGCCGTCGCCCAGCACGAATCCCGTCAGGACAGTTATGTGCCTCTTGTCGTCATGACCCATGAAGCCGGCGATGGCGCCGTGACCGCGGCACTTCGTGTGTTAAACCGGCTGAACTGCGTGCGCGGGAAGGTTTCGCATATTCGCGTGATTGACCCGGCGCAGGCCGTCTGACTCTCTATTTTTTTGGATGCTGAATTCATGAAGTACGCAATTATAATTCCCGATGGCGCCGCCGACTCGCCCATTGACGAACTCGGCGGCAAAACGCCGCTGGAAGTGGCGCATAAACCAAATATGGACAAAGTCGCCATGACCGGCCGTATTGGCACCGTGCGCACCACCCCGGCCGGGTTCAGCGCCGGCAGCGATGTCTGCACACTCTGCCTGCTGGGGTACGATCCGGCCAAATACCATCCGGGACGCGCGCCGCTTGAGGCCGCGGCCATGGGACTGCAACTTCAGCCGCAGGACTGGGTCTTCCGTTGTAATTTTGTCACGATTGTGGATGACAAAATGGTGGATCACTCCGCCGGGCATATCAAAGATCCCGAGGCCCGCACGTTGCTCTCGGCGGTTGCGGAGAGCATCGTGTCCGCGGGCGCCGCCTCACCCGTGACCTTTTATCCGGGCGTGAGCTATCGCAATCTCATGACGATCAGCGGCGGAGATTTCTCCCGTCTTGCCGCCACGCCGCCCCATGATATTCCCGATCAGCCCGTCAGGGGCCACCTGCCCCGGGGCGCGGGCAGCCAGATGCTGCTGGATATGATGCAAAAAGCCCATGATGTCCTGAAAAATCATGATGTGAATCTGGTACGCCGCCAATTCGGTGAAAATGAAGCCACGGATATCTGGCTTTGGGGGCAGGGACGGGCCGCAAGCGTTCCTTCCTTTGCGCAGCGATTCGGCAAACAGGGCGCCATGATCACCGCCGTCGATCTTCTCCGTGGAATTGCCAACCTGCTGGGATGGCGGAATATTGATGTGCCCGGAATCACCAGTTACCACGATACGAATTACGCCGCCCAGGGCCGCTATACCTGCGAAGCTCTGGACAATTACGATATCGTCTGCTGCCATGTCGAAGCGCCGGACGAAGCCAGCCATCAGGGTGACTACGCCACCAAAATTGCCAGCATAGAAAATATAGACCGGTATGTGGTGGGACCCGTTCTTGAAAAACTTGCCACGTTCCCCGATTGGCGCCTCCTGATCATGCCTGACCATGCCACGCAATGCTCCACTCGCAAACATCATGATGCCCCCGTCCCCTTTGCCATGGCCGGTGTGCAACGTCAGGGCGCCGTACCCCGTCTTTACACGGAAGCCGACGCCCGCCAAAGCGATCTGCATGTGGAAACCGGTTATGAACTTATGGACTATTTTCTGGCCGCGAGGCACTGAAACATCGCCGGAAATCCGCCCCGCTGGATTCATTCCGCCGCGGATGTATGATAAATGACATGAAAACCATCCCTTATCGTCCGGTCCGCATGCGGCGTCTCCGCCATTCAGATATGTTGCGCGACATGGTCGCCGAAACCACTCTTTCCCCGGCCAATTTTGTTGCGCCTCTTTTTGTTCGTCGCGGCGAAAATATCCGTCGCCCCATTTTGTCGATGCCCGGTCAGTTCCAACTCTCACCGGATATCGCTTTGGACGAACTTGGCGAAATGGCCTCCCGCGGAATAAAGGCCTATATCCTCTTTGGGGTGGTGGATCCCGCGGATAAAGATGATCGGGGAACCCATGCCTGCGATCCGGATAATGCCGTATGCACCACCCTTCGCCTTGCACGTGATGCCGGCATTCAAATGCTTGCCATTACTGATCTGTGTTTTTGTGAATACACCAGCCACGGCCATTGCGGCGTCCTGGCACGCGATTCGGCAAAAGGCCGAAAGTCCGCCCATGACCGCAAAAAAAAATCCACCTCCGGCCGCTTTGTGCCGCCTGATGCGGGCGTGCTTAACGATGAAACGAATGAAAATCTTGCTCGTCAGGCGGTGCTGCACGCGCAAGCCGGTGCGGATATTATCGCCCCGTCCGGCATGATGGATCACTGTATCGCGGTCGTTCGCGCCGCGCTGGACCGCGCCGGATTCCCGCACAAATCCCTTCTTGGTTATGCCGTGAAATATGCCAGCAGTTTTTACGGACCGTTTCGCGAAGCGGCCGAATCGCCGCCCCAGTTTGGAGACCGCCGCGGATATCAGATGGATTTTCGCCGCGGGGCCCGCGAGGCGATTCGCGAGGCAAAACTCGATGTTCAGGAAGGCGCGGATATGGTGATGGTCAAACCCGCCATGCCCTATCTGGATATTCTCCGGGCCGTGGCCGATGCCGTCGATGTGCCCTGTGCGGCTTATCAGGTCAGCGGTGAATATGCGATGTTCAAGGCCGCCGCCTCTGCCGGCTGGATTGATGAGCGTCAATGCGTTCTGGAAACCATGCACGCATTTCGACGGGCCGGCGCCAGTTTCATTATCACCTATTATGCCAACGAAGTGCTGGAGTGGCTTGGGAATTGACGCATCGCATCCGCCCGCAAACAGCGCCACCCGGCCACCCGCGGAAAATCGGCGGATTGGCGGCTGCGGTTCGCCGCGTCAGCCCGCACGCGGCGATGGCGCCGCGGTCCATTTATCCATCCAAACCTTCAAACATCGCCGTACTGATGTAGCGCTCGCCTGTGGAGCACATGATCGTCACAATCGTTTTGCCCTTCATTTCGGGCCGGGCTGCCACCTTGGCCGCCGCCCACATGTTGGCTCCGGAACTGATACCGGCAAGTATCCCTTCCTGTGCGGCCAGCCGCCGGGCATAATCAAAGGCGTCCTCGTTCGTGCACTGAATTACTTCATCCACAAGGTTTACCTCCAAGTTTTTTGGAATAAACCCCGCCCCGGCTCCCTGAATTTTGTGCGGCCCCGGCTTCAGTGGCTCGCCCTTCTTGAATTGCGTAATCACCGGGGAATTTGTCGGCTCTACGGCGATGGCGCGGAAATGCGGGTTACGCTTCTTCAGGATGCTTGCCACGCCGGTAATGGTACCTCCGGTACCTACCGCTGATACGATGCAATCCACCTTTCCTTCCGTATCGTTCCAAATTTCTTCCGCCGTTGTCATTTGATGGATTTCCACATTGGCCGGATTATCAAATTGCCGGGCGATGATGGCGTTTTTGTCGCTCTCGGCGGACTCATTGCAGCGGCGGATCGCGCCGGGCATGCCCTCCGCGGCAGGTGTCAATACCAGATTGGCCCCCAAAATCCGCAGTAGTTTGCGCCGTTCAATGGACATGCTTTCCGGCATAAACAGTGTCAGCTTGTAGCCTTTCGCCGCCGAAACAAAGGCCAGCGCAATGCCGGTGTTGCCGCTCGTTGCTTCCATGATATGGGTGCCGGGCTTCAACTGCCCGGACTTTTCCGCCGCTTCAATCATGGCCACGCCGATTCTATCTTTGACGCTCCCCAGCGGATTAAAAAACTCGCACTTGGCATACACCGTTGCCTGCCCCGGCGGCACGAGCCGGTTGATACGCACCAGCGGTGTGTTCCCCATGGTTTTGGTAATGTCCGAGAAAAGTTTTGCCACTGCCAGCTCCTTAATAATTGGTCTATTTTGTAGGCTATGGCGTCGCAATTAATTTGTCAATCGCGTTTACCAACATTTTTCCCATCCGGCGGCTTCGCGCAACCTTATCTTCACGATTTGCGGTATTCGCTTTCTATCTGCCATGTGCATTTTTATCGTAATCCACCTTAAGATTCCGGTCAGATTCATGCAAAATTTTATTCATGAATTTTAGATAAATTCCCGATGAGCTATATATTGGATTTTCGCATTTAAGGGCTTTTCCGCCTTAAATGGGGTCATTGGCAAGTCCACCCTTTTTTGGAGAATGTTTTTCCCGTTAATGGCCGCTATTTTCGCGTTTATCCAATTGGCGTGCGGCAGCGTTGAATTGTCAAGGTGCGGAAGCTCCGGCTGGGAATTTGGTTATGTAATGAATGATGTTCATTTGTTTTTCCTTGTACGCGAGCCTAAAGTTTTTGATAAACATGGCCGGCACTTTCGGCGCAATTTGGGGATGAATTCCGAATCGGCAGGTGAGTTTGAGAATTGATGAGCCTCCGAGCCTGACCCGCCATCGGGTTGGTGTCGAAACGGGTTGGTTCAATTGTGCATGTGCACAAGGATTGCACTGTTATGACCAGCACGCCGGATTTACCCGATCCGCTCTCACCGGTTTCCGGACAGGCCGCGTTTTACCAATTCTTTACCCGTGGTGCGGCCCCCAGTCTGGTTCTGGATCCTGCAAGTGGGAAAGTTCTGGCCGCCAACGATGCCGCCTTGAAATTATATGGTTATCGCCGTGATGAAATGCCTGGAAAATATTTGTGGGATATCAATCAGGCCGTGCCGCACGACGAATTGCTGCAGCGTCTCGCTCTGACCGTTTCCCATGGTGCGTCGTTTTACAAAGGCCGGCACGCGGCGGCCGACGGGCAAATGAAGGACGTGATCATATTCAATACCGCGGTTGTGTCCGATGGACGGACTTTTGTCGTAACGATCCTGCAGGATATTTCCAGCCTGAGCGCCATGGAAGAGGCCTTGTCCGCGGCCCGGCAATCCGCTGCGGAAATATCCGGCCGTTTTCAACGGTTTTTTGAAGAAAACAGTGCCGTGGAAATGATCGTTGATCCGGTCGCCCTGCGCATTGTGGATGTCAACCGCGCCGCGGAGCGATACTACGGCTGGCCGCGAAACGTGCTCAAGGGCAAATCCTTGATGGAACTGAATATCGCCGCCGACGCCGAGATTCGCCGTCAGCATGCCCAAATTCTTGCCGACGGAGCCGGTTATCTGCGGGTCCGGCATCGCCTGGCTGACGGTCGGATTCGCGACCAGGAAATTTATGTGACGGTCATCGCGGAAAAGGAACGTAAACTGCTGTTCGGCATCGTTCACGACGTCACCGATCGGCTGCATATGGAACAGTCCCTTCGCCATTCCCAGATGACGCTGGCGGAAAGCGAGGAGCGATTCCGTCAGATCTTTGAATGCAGCAGCGCCCCGGAATTGCTGATTGATAACCACCAGGGCATAATCTTGGATGCCAATGATGCGGCCGTTGAATTTTACGGCTGGACCCGCCCTGAATTGCTGCAAATGCGCATTTCTCAGCTCAGTGTGCTTTCCGATACCGCGCTTGCGGAGTTGTTCCGCAGTATCGCCGCCGGCCGCTGCAGCCATATTGAATGTCGGCACAAGCTCAAATCCGGCCAGATTCACGATGTGGAAGCCTATTTTTCGCCGGTTGAAATACGCAATAAATCATATATTTTCACGATTATTCACGATATCAGCACCCGCAAAAAAGCCGAAGCCTCTTTGAGCCTGGCCCAACGCGCCATGGATGCCACGCAGAGCGGCATCATCATTTGTGATGCAAAAATGCCCGATATGCCCATCATCTATGTCAATGCCGGTTTCGAGCATATGAGCGGCTATTCACAGCGGGAATGCATCGGCCGCAATCCGCGTTTTCTGCATGGCGATGACATAGACCAGCCCGGCCTGGCGATGATGCGCCAAGCCATCAAGTCCGGCCAGAGCTCCGTTGCGGAGGTTCGCAATTACCGTAAGGATGGCGGGCTTTATTGGAATGAGGTGCATCTGTCCCCGCTACGGGATTCCGACGGCATCATTACCCATTTTCTCGGAATTCAAAAAGATATTACCGAACGCAAACAGTCCGAGGCCCGCATCAATTATCTGGCGTTTTTTGATCCCCTTACGGACCTGCCCAATCGCCAGCTCTTTCTGGACCGTCTTTCCAACGCCATTTCCCTTGCCCAGCGCAGCGGGCAGTTCGGTGCGATTGCTTATATTGATCTGGATAACTTCAAAAACATAAACGAGGCGGAAGGCCACGACACCGGAGATCAGATACTCAAGGAAATGGCCCGTCGCCTCCAAACCTGTCTGCGGCAGGAAGACTCCCAGGCTCGCCTGGGCGGTGATGAATTTGTCATACTTCTTCCAAGTTTGGGAAAAGACAGCCAAGTGGCTGCCCGGGAGGCAGGCCACGTTTTGCAGCGCGTGCGCAGCGCCCTGTCCGGGCCGGTGAATATCAAGGGGCTGACACATCAGATCGGCGCCAGCGTGGGCATTACATTGTTCCCCAAGGGCCAGGAACTTGCCGCGGATCTTTTGCAGCAGGCGGACACGGCCATGTACAAGGCCAAAGCCGCCGGCCGCAATACCATCGCTTATTTTGAGCCTACCATGCAGGTCGCCGTTCAGGAACGATTCCGCATGGAAAGCGATTTGCGCGAAGCGGTGGTCAACGGTGATTTTGAAATGTTCCTCCAACCTCAAATGAATCCGGCCGGAGGCCTCATGGGCGCGGAGGCGCTCATCCGCTGGCGGAATCGTCAGGGTGGGCTGGTTTCACCCGCGGCGTTTATTCCCCTCGCGGAGGAAACCGGGCTTATCGTTCCCATGGGCGAATGGATGCTGGTAAAGGCCGCCGAGGCCATTCGCCGACTGACCAATGTGGGCCGTCCCATTCGAATTTCGGTGAATGTAAGTCCGCGCCAGTTCCGCGTTCAGGGCTTTAAGGAGCGAATTGCCGACATACTCAGGCGCACGCAAATTTCGCCGCATCTGCTGACGCTGGAGGTTACGGAGGCGGTTATTTTCGACAGCCTTATTGATGCCGTAAAGGCGATGCGCGAGATCAAGGAATTGGGTGTTACCTTTTCCATTGATGATTTCGGCACCGGTTATTCCTCATTGAGCTATTTGAAACGCATGCCAGTGTCTGAATTGAAAATTGACCGATCGTTTATTCAGGATGCACCGGCCAATCCGAATGACGGCGCTCTTGTGGAAGCCATACTCGCCGTCGCCCGTCATCATCGTCTTCATGTGGTTGCCGAGGGCGTTGAAACTGCTGAGCAGGTGGAATTTCTCCGGCAGCGCGGGTGTCCGTCATTTCAAGGGTATTTTTTCGGCCGCCCCGTGCCCGCGGAGGAATTCCTGGCAAAATTTCTGCCAATGGAATCGGCCGCCAGATAACGTCGGCAAATCGCCGTACCTGCCTGCTGTTGACGGGCCTGCAATCATGCCAATGTCGCACACTTGGATTGACCGCAGTGGGACGTGGGGAAGGTGGTAAAATTTCGTATTAATGGCGTTAAGTACCGTATTTACATAATTTGTTTTTACAATATTTTTCATGGACAAATTAGTTTCGAGTTGTATAATATTCTTGACGACCAAGTTTTTCGACTCCTGCAACAAAGCATGGGTGTGGTCGTTAGGCCCATAAGCCCGGTGCGAAAAATTTGGTGGCGAGGTCACACCGGTCTGTTTTTCAAGGCGGTTTAGCACTGATCCGCCGAAGTTATATAGGAGTAGCGCCATGATGACTCGTGCGTTGCTTAACAGGTTGTTGTCGAAGCGCTCTCATTTTGTTGCGTCGCTTGTTGGCTGCGGTCTTATGCTTGCAGTCGTCGCGCCGGCGCATGCCGCAAGGTTCTCCTTCGGAATCAACCTTGGCGTCCCGGTTTATTGCCCGGGGCCGGTTGTTTTCACGCCTGTGTATGTTCAGCCGGTTCCTCAACCGGTCTACACGGCACCGGCTCCTATTTACACTGTTCCCCAACCGGTCTACACCCAGCAGGCGCCTCAACCGGCGTATGCTCCGCCGGTGGCGCCTGTCACTCAACCCGTCTATTCGGCTCCGGCTCCCGTTTATGTCCCGCAGCCCCCGGTTTATGTTCCGCCCCCGGTGTACTACTATTCTCCACCGGTTTGCTACCACCCGTATTTCTGGCATCCATTCTGCGGCCCGGTAATCCGGTTCGGCTTTGGGTTTGGCCGGCGTGGCGGGTTTGATTTCGATCGCCGGTAAACGTCCGACGGAGCACAGCTAAGTCCACAGTGTTTTTTTAGTCGGATTTTTGCGTGCCGGAACTGCCGGCTTGGCGCGGAATATATTTTTCATCTATCGCAACCACGCGGAACTCCAAATTGCTTGGCCAGCATTATCCCGCACAACGGCGATTTCGTCGGCGGCTAACGGCGCGATGCGAACAACTCGCACAGCCAGCCCCGCGCCTGCACAGCAACAGCGTCAAAACGGAAATTGCCGATTCCGCAAACAGAATCCCAATAATTAAGGCTCGCGCCCATCCCGGAAGTCGGAAACATCCCAGCCCAATTGCCGGGTTGTTCATGGCCAGAATTGCCGTAACGGTGGGGATGCAGATGCCGGCCGGCGCCAGGAGCAGCGGCGGCCAGGCGATCAGCAAACTTCGGGGTAGTGGCGCGGTCCCGCACAATTGGCCGGCGTTTGCATCGGGTCGAGCTTTAGATCCTGCTGGCAACATGTTTTGTGCTTTCAATCCCATTACGCCGACTATCTGCGGGTCGGCTCCCAAAAATTGAACGGCCGATAGAACCGCGGGCCATTTATCATTCGCGATCGGTCCCATGGTTGAGTTTGCACCATGATCATCCCTGCGGCCATCGCCCGGCAAGCTTCGAAATCGACCGTCTTTTGCCGTGGTACGCACGGCTGTCCGCGGCCTTCAGTTTTTCACCCATGGCAACCATCACGGGGCCTCAAAAAAATGCGTGACGGCGCACTATACCGGCCGCATTGCACGGCCGCAAACGGCGGTTTTTGCGGCGTCGGGCCTGGGTTTAATCGCGTCAGCACCGGCGGGAAGGAAATGACGCCTTCCAATTTTGTAGGGGGCGTAAGCTGGTTGTAAGGACCCGCCGACAGCTGGTTCATGGCCGCCGTCTGGTGGTGGCCAACGGCTATCTGCCGGAACGTCAGGTCATGACGGGAATCGGTCCGGTGTCGATCAAACAGCCACGCGTCGAAGACCGTCGTCCTGCGGATCAGCGTGAAAAGC
>JAKBBN010000079.1 GCA_021808485.1 Planctomycetota bacterium
GTGGCGCCCCGTATGTCTTTCAGGACCCGCGACATCCCAGCAAGGTCATAGGCTTTGAGGTTGACATAGCCGGGGCGCTGGGAAGGCTTTTGCATCGCCAGCCGGTATTTGTGCAGAATGAATGGACCGGCCTGATTCCCGGCCTGGAGCGGGGCGGGTACGACATGGCGATGAATGGGCTGGGCATTACCGCCCAACGGCGTAAAGTGGTCGCCTTCAGCCTGCCGTATTACGTCTGTTCGGAACAATTAATGGTGCGCAAAACCACCCACGGCATCCATGGGCTGGCGGATTTGCGCGGCAAAATTGTCGGTACCCTGCGCGACTCCACCGGGGAGCGCATCTTGCAGGCCTTCGGCGGAATTCATGTTCGATCTTATGACGGCCAGATCAATGCCTACCAGGACCTTGCCAACGGCCGGTTGGATGCCGTTCTGATGGATCTGCCGATTGCGGAATACTATGGCGGCCCGGTGAAAACATTGAAGTTTGTCGGTCCGCCCATTGGTCGGATTGACTACGGCATTGCGCTGCGAAAGACCGATGTAACGCTGCGCAGGCAGATAGATGCGGCACTGATCACGCTGATGCGGAACGGAACGCTGGAAAAAATTTACAAAAAATGGGCATTGTGGAATCCGCCCACGAAAAAAATGTTCGCAGCCGCTTTGGCCGCCGGCCCCGGCCCCACGGAACTCTCCCGCTTTACCCGCATGGTGCAGGCGCACCATACATGGGGGCAGGTGCTGCGGCAGTATGCGGTATATCTGCGCATACTGGTGGAGAAGGGCGCGCCGATGACCATTGCGATCTCCATATCGGCCATGGTGCTGGCGGTAGCGCTGGGGCTGTTGCTGGCGCTGCTGAAGCTTTATGCTCCGGCGCCTCTGGCGTGGCTGGCAAAGGCATATATTGAACTGGTGCGCGGCACGCCGCTGCTCATTCAACTGTATCTGATTTTTTACGGCCTGCCGAATATCGGCATCCGGCTGGATCCATTTACGGCGGCCGTTCTTGGCCTGGGAATGAATTATGCCGCCTACGAGGCGGAAAATTACCGCGCCGGCATTGAATCCATTCCGCATGGTCAGATGGAAGCGGCCCTGTCCCTGGGCATGACGCAAATGCAGGCGTTGCGGCATGTCATTATCCCGCAGGCGATCCGCACCTGCCTGCCGCCGGTGACCAATGATTTTATCTCTTTGTTCAAGGATTCCAGCATTGTATCGGTCATTACCATGGTGGAGTTGACCAAAGTTTACGGCGAATTGGCCTCTACCTATTACGATTATATTGGCATCGGTCTGCTGACGGCCGCGATTTATTTTCTAATCGGCTGGCCGTTTGTGCGCCTTTCGCGGTGGTTGGAAAGGCGGCTACCCGGGGGCCGTCAGGCGGCCGTCACCGGCGGAAAGCCCGTCAACGCCGCCTGATCCGGGGATTTTATACCAGGCGTGCCCGCGATCATTGACGGATCGGATCGCCGCCCCCCGGATCATTGTCCCAGCTGGAAGGATTGTGTACGGGTAAACGGCCCGCGTCCGGCGGCATTTACCGCCGCCAGTTGAACCTGATAGCGCCGCCCGGCCGCCAATCCGGCGGGTACGTAAAAGCAAGTGTGCCCGCCCGCCAGCACAAGTACCGATCTTCCGGTTATTGTGACATTCTTTTTGCCGGGGAGAATTCGCAGAACGTATGCGACAACCGGGGCTCCGCCATTTCGCAGCGGACCGCGAAACTGCACCGCCGCCATACTGCCCGCCACATGCACGTGCAGCATGCCGGGCCTTCCGGGGGCATGTATGCGCCCGTCCGACGGAGTTACGGCAAATGAGGGTATGGACCAGGAACTTTCTCCGGCCGCGTTAACCGCCGCCACACGGAATCGGACGGCTTTTCCGTTTTGCAGACCGCGGATGACGGTATATCCCGTCCGGCGAAATTCGCGGGCCGTTATGCTTGTCTGCCGGCCGGTATCGGCCATTATCGTGTAGCGGACAACCGGCGCGGTGCCTTGAAATACCGGTGGATTCCAGGCGACATAGGCAAAGGTATTTCCGGCCCATGCGGCCACGCGCCGGGGGGGGGGCGGCGCTGCGGCGCTCCCGATCCGCCGGTTCAGTATGGCTTTGAACGCCGTTTGAATACCGGCCCGGTTAATGACCCGCGGCGGAACCTGGCGCAAAGATTCTATCAGATGATTATCACGCAGCGTCACATTTAAATGGTTGGAATTCCCGAATCCTTCCTGCCAATAGTTGCCGGCGAAAAGAAATGGATCAAACGTTTTGCCGTTGCGGCCGCCGTAGTAATCCCGATGTCGGCCGCCCCAGTTGTCAAAATTCGTATGAAAGATGACATTTCCCGCGGCCGTCACGTTGCAGCAGCCATTGTCCGTATAAATGCCATGCCCGGAACTGTATTGGTCGCGCACGACATTGCCGATAATTTTTTCACCCTCGGCAAGAGACGGCCCGGTGATCCCCTGCGTATAAATGCCGCCGCCGTCCGCAAGAATCAGCATATGGTCAAAAATCAGGTTATAGGCGATGGTGTTATCTTGCGAATAGTTGGCCACTCCCGGCAATTTTATTTTGTCCGGCCAGCCGCCCCAGCCGAGGGAAATCGCGGTATAGGGCAGATCATTAAGCTGATTATGTGCGATCAAGGTATCGCGGGCATAGCCTGCGTCAATTCCCACTCCGCCGTGAAATTCAGTCGCGACATTGTAAATATGATTGTCGTTGATACGGTTTGAACTGGTTTGCGCATCTTTCGCAGCCAACGGCTGGTCCACGCCGCCGAGTTCCACACCGTTGCCTGATATATCCGTAAAAATACAACCGCTTACCCGGTCATGCTGTGATCCGTCGCCCAGTTGCAGGCCGGCGGCTCCCAGGTGTGCGAAAATATCCCCGATCAACGCAATGTGGTGATCATATAAAAATCGCACGTTGCCCGGTTCCTGCGTCCAGTCCCCGAACGGGCATTGACCGCCCGGCGCAAGGCTGCACAGGCCCTGCCTGGCGTAACCCCGTGCGCCGGTCACCATGTAATTGGCCTGAATTTCCGAAAACCCTTCCGTTGAATTGGGAAGCAGCCATGTGGCGTAATAGAAGCGAAGGCCGCGGAATTGTAGATGCGTCACCGGGTGCGCCGGCGTGCCATAGCCTGAAATCAATCGCTGCAGGACAGGCGCTTCCACGTCGGCGTCGGCCATGTTTTCCGTGGGGCGGGGAACGTAATAAATGCTGTGCACTGCGGTGTCCAAATACCACTCTCCCGGTGTACCCAGCAATTCATAGGCGTTTTCCACGTATGCCGGCATTTTACCCACGTGGCCCGGTCCCACCAGGTTCGCCATTCTGCCGGAGTGGAATTGGGCGGGCAATTTCACACGCCGGGTGGAGTTCCGCCAGCACGGTTCGGCCATGATAATGTCGCGTCCGTGGATCGCGGCCAACGGACATCGCGGCTCCGTCCATGCGCCAAGTCCCACTGAAGGCTGCGACCACAAGCCATTGCCGCCGGTATAAACAAATTCAATATGCCCCGGATTTTTCCAATCGGCCATGACGGTGTTCGTTGCGCGGTAACCATAGGCGGTCTGCCGCAGGCGTGTGGGCAGCGGACCGGATGTCCGGTACGCCCGCACGCCGTTGACAAAAATCTGTCGTGTGTCGTGTAATGCCGCCGGCGCCGGGGCCTTCCATAAATTTTCCGCCCGATTTATGCATGTCCATCCGGTAATGCGGACGGCGCCGCTGACAATCACTTTTGCGCCAGGGGCGGCGCGGTAAATAACCGTGTGCCCGTTGGCGCCTGAATCCGCGGGTGTAAATCGCAGTGGGCGGGAAAGCCGGTAATTGCCGGCCGCAATCCAAACCGTAATATCGCCGGTCATGTGCCGATTCATGTGCCGCACCAGGTGCTGAGCCTCGCGCAGTGTGCGCACGGGCCGGTTCTTTGTTCCGGGGTTCCCCGCCTTTCCCTGCGGCGAAACGTATAGCTCCATCTGCCTGCCGCGGATGGCGCCGGTTGAAGCCGCGACCAGCCCCGCGTACGCAATCAGGCAAATCACGCGGCTTCGCCGGGCAAAATCGCCTCGAATCAACCGTATGGCGGTTGTTTGCACTGTTTTCCATGAGCGTTTGATGACCATCCGTCTATTTCCTTTCCATGGGGGATACGTCTGTATGCCGATTGTCGTTGATGTTCAATGGATGTTTATCAGGGCGGCGTTTGCCGGCGGCATTAAAACCCGAATCTGTCCATGCAGAATGTGAACCGGAATCGCCTGCGGTGCGCCGCTGGGGCGGCCGTCAAGCGTTCCCGCAAATGTCCGGCCTCCGAACGTGATTCTTTCCATCGCGCCGGCGGAAGCTGCACTGAGCCGCAGTATGCCGGCCGTGGCGGCGGTTCCGATGGTTGGCGGTAACGCCAACACCACCGCGGCGCTGCGATGCAGGCTTTTGTTAATCAGCACGATATGCAGTCGGCCGCCGGTGCTTTGTGTCGCCCATATCTTTAGATTCATGGGTGTGCGGTACCGCACGCGGACAAGGTGCGCGCGGTGGCGGGCGGCATGGGCAAACACCCACATGCCGTAATACAGGGGCAACACGTGCACACCGCCGCGATGCGGCCAGAATGCGCCATACACCGGACCGGTGTGGAAATTGACCCCGTCACAATGAATAGCGGCGAGTGTGAACAGCAGGTCCAAAGACCACAGCGATTGAGCGAAGGTATTGCTCACGCCGCGCTTTCCGCCCATGTAGGCGGAGTTGATTTCAGCAAATCGCACCGGAATGTGTCTTTTGTGACCGGCCTGTACGGTAGTGCGAATCAATGACGCAAAGGCCGCCACGGACGATGGCTTGAGCAGATTCGCGATACTGCCGAATTTTGGCGATCTGGGGTTTCTCACCGGCGCACCCAAAGGGTATTCATGCATCGTGACAACCGCCAGATGCGTGCCGAATTGCGCAATATATTGCGGCGTAAACCGTCGCCATGGTCCGGTGAATGCGGGGCCGGCCAGCATCTTCGGCCGGGAAAGGACCGGAAGAACTTGCCGGGAAAACGCCTGTACTTGGCGAAAGTAATCCCGCAGGGTGTAGGATCGCGGCCGCACACCATGACGGTTATACAAATCCGGTTCATTGCCGATCTCAAAAGCCATGATGTGCGGTGCACCAATGATACGCTGCGCTGCCTTTATCCACGGGGCAGCCATCAATGCGGATCCACGACCCAGATTAAGCCCCAGAATTAACTGGCTGCCGGTGGCCTTTACCAGATCATGTAAATACCGTGCGGTATCTGGATTTATCGCAATCCTATTGCCGCGACGCCGGGATTCCGGGGTAAGGTGTCTCCATACGGTGCTGTCCTCGGAATTGCCGCCAATACGAAAGAGGGGCGGACCATTGTCTTTGGTCAGGTGCCCGGTCAGCCGGGTGATCGCCCGGAGGGTTGCCGGTCGGCTGAAAAACTGTGGAATACTGCCATATTCTATCGAAAAACCGAGAAATGAACGCGGAATGGCCCGACGGTCCGGTCGGTTGGTCAGCGTGGCGGCCACATTTACCACTCGCGTACTGGCTTGTTCTGGTCCAGATGCCCTTGCATAAATAGCGGCGGACCGGCCCATTTGCCCGGCGATCGCCGTAAATCCCGCAAGAATCATCATCCGATATGAAAATTTAATTTGCATAATCACGACTGAGCATTATAATTATAATGACAATGTTGTCCAGTGGTCCAAATTGACCGTGGATTTTTCAGGAAATTTCCCTTGTTTCGGCGGCCCGCGGGCGACGCGCCTGCACGTTGCCGCAGACCGGGACAAATTGCCAAAGGGAGTGCCGGTGTGCCAAAACGTTTTATGACAAGTATCGCGGCGTGGATGTTTATTTTCATTCCCGGCCGGGCGGCGATGGTAAAGGCGGCTTCGCTGTTGATGCCTCGCGGCAAGGAGGTCTCCGTACACCTGACGCTGGGCCGTCCCGGCATAAGGATTTCGCCGGATTTCAGCGGGCTTAGCTTTGAAATGAAAGATGTGCTGCCGGGCCGCGACGGCCGGCACCTTTTCAGTGTCCGCAACAAGCCGGTGATTACGCTGTTTCGCACGCTGGGAATCGGCTGCCTGCGGGTGGGGGGCAACACCGCCGATCTTGCGGATGTTCCCCTGCCTGCAACCGCGGATATTCGCAGTCTTTTCAATTTCGCCCGTGCGGCGCATGTGCATGTAATTTATACACTGCGATTGCGCGGCCCGTTGCATCCGCGGAGAGCCGCACGTACCGCCGCGTATATTATGCACCGGTTTGCGGATTTGCTTACGGGCTTTGCCTTGGGCAACGAGCCGAATTTGTATGATCGCCGCTTTTCCGTATATCAGCGAATCTGGCGAACCTATGAATCCGCGGTGATTAAAGCGAGTCCGGCGGCACGGTTTACCGGTCCCGGATCCACCGGTTCGGGCCGTTGGGCAGTCGATTTTTTGCACGCGTTCGGAACAGACCGGCACGTGTGCATGCTTACGCAACATACCTATGTGGGGGGAAGCGCCTGGAAGGTGAAAACCCCCGCGGCCGGGCGCGGCTTTCTGCTGTCGAGCGCCATTGATAAACAGTACCGGCGGTTTAACCGGGATTTCGGGCGTTTGGCCATGCAGCATCACATTCCCTTCCGGATGGAGGAAACCAACAGTTACTATAACGGTGGGGCGGCCAATGTCAGCGATACATTCGCCTCTGCACTCTGGGGATTGGATTATATGTGGTGGTGGGCCGCACATGGTGCGCGCGGTCTGAATTTTCACACGGGAAACTGGGTGGCCGCCGGGCCCCATCTGACACGCTGCCGTTACGCCGCTTTCTGGACCACGCGGCAGGGGCTCAACGTGCATCCGCTGGGCTATGCCATGGAGGCGTTTAATCAGGCGGGTCACGGCCGGTATATCCCCATCCACATTGCGGCCGCATTTCATAAATACCTGCGGGTATATGGTGCTTTGGCCCATGACGGCAGCATTTTTGTGACGCTCATTAACCGCAGCCATGGAAACAATGTGCGGGATGCGCGGGTGACGCTTTCCGCACCGCACCAATGGATGGGGGCGCGGGAAATGATGCTCATCGCACCGGATTCCAGCGTGGCCGCCAAAACGGGAATAACGCTTGGCGGCGCGGCGTTCAAGCCGGATGGAACATGGTCCGGTCGATGGAGCCGCCTGCCGCTGACCGCATCGCACCAGCTTGCCCCGGTGCGTGTTCCGGCGGCGGCCGCGATAATTTTAGAATTGAACCCGGCTCCAGGCCGCGTTGCCGCACAACGGCTTACCCGGCCAGCGCCCTGATATTCGCGAAATATGCAAACTTGATGGAGAACCCCGCATGACCCTGATTCGATATATGGCCATACACTTATCCCCCGCCGCCGGCCCATGGCGCCGCTTGCGCACTCCGCTGGCGGGCGCCGCCCTGTTGGCAATGGGACTCCTGCCGCAGGTTCCCGCGGCCCGTGCCCTGGTTTACCGGCCGGTTTTTCCCGCGGGTAATCAAAAATATATTCTCACACCGCCGCCGTCCAAAAAGCCGTATTTTAATAATGCCCGCGTCTTCGGCGTGCGGCCGGGCAGTTCGTTTTTATTTACGCTGGCGGTAAGCGGTATGCGGCCTATGCAATTTTCCGCCGCCGGTTTGCTCGCCGGCCTGCGGTTAAACGCACAAACCGGCCAAATCAGCGGGGTCTTGACCCCGGCGGAAATCGGACCGCATACAGTGACATTCCGTGCCTCCAACGCCCGCGGAATCGCAACCGGGAAACTGACCATCGTTGTGGGAAATACAATCGCGCTTACCCCGCCCATGGGATGGAACAGCTGGAATTGCTGGGCCGGCGCGGTGGATCAGTCGCGTGTTCTGGCGGCGGCGCGGGCGATGGTCTCCTCCGGATTGGTTAATTATGGATGGACATATATTTGTATTGATGATACATGGCAGGCCGGACGCGGCGGCCCGTGGAACGCCATACAGCCGGTGAAGTCGCGTTTTCCGGATATGCACGGCCTGGCCCGCCAAATCCACGGGATGGGGTTGAAATTCGGCATTTATTCCACGCCATGGACGACATCTTATGCCGGGCATGTGGGGGGAAGTTCCATGAATAAAAGAGGGGTGTGGCACCGGCCGCGGGTTTCCAAAAAAGGGCGATTGAATCGAAATATCCTGCCTTGGGCGATCGGCAAATATCATTTTGAAACGCAGGATGCCCGGCAGTGGGCCGCCTGGGGTGTGGATTATCTGAAATATGACTGGAACCCGATTCGCTATCCGGAAGTGCACCGTATGTACCAGGCATTGCGTCATTGCGGTCGGGATGTGGTGCTGAGCCTGTCCAACAGCGCACCCTACAAGGGGGCCGCAAAATGGATTCCCGATGCCAATTTGTGGCGGATAACCGGTGATTCACGGGATAACTGGCCCAATCTGCGAGGGCATTGGCAGGCGGGCGCCAAATGGGCGCATTTGCAATCACCGGGCCACTGGAACGATCCGGATATGATGACCATCGGCTGGGTGGGCTGGGGAAAGCACCAGCATTACACGCATTTAACGCCAAATGAACAATACGTGGAGGTCAGTGCGTTTGCGTTGATGGGCGCACCGCTGATTCTTGGCAATAATCTTTCGCGCATGGGGGCATTTACGCGGAATCTGCTGACCAATTCGGAGGTTATTGCGGTGGATCAGGATCCGCTGGGTGTCGCCGGCAGGCCGGTATTTCGCCATGGCGGCAGGCAGGTGTGGGTAAAGCCGCTGGCCGATGGTTCCATGGCGCTGGGGCTGTTTAACCTCGGCAGCCGGCCCGCCCGCGTAACGGTTTCGTGGCGGCGGTTGCATGTGCACGGGCCCCGGGTGGTCCGGGATTTATGGCGTCAAAAAAACATTGGAATTGCCGCATCCCGCGTGACGGCGCGGGTCGGCCCGCATGGTGTTGTATTGCTTCAAATTTCAAAAAAACAGGCGGGTGATTTATGATGCGAAAGATCGGCGTTACACTTTGCGTACTGGCTATGGGTATCATGGGCGCCGCCCGGTGTGCCGGCGCCGCCCGATCGCAGGAAAATCCCATGATCCGAAGCATTGAACAGCTTCTGCGGGCGCCGACTCTGGCGGCGGCGGATAAATATCTGCATGCCGCACCGATCACGATTACGGCATTTAAGCATAAGACCGGCCCCCAAAATCCCCACGAGTATTATTCCCAGGGTGATTACTGGTGGCCGGATCCGAAAAATCCGGCGGCGCCATATATCAAACGCGACGGGTACAGCAATCCGGATAACTTTACGGCCGATCGTCGGGCCTTGATTCAGTTCAGCATTCAAACCGCCGCCCTTTCCAGCGCCTACGTTTTGACGCGCGACACCCGCTACGCGGACGCCGCCATCCGGCAGATGAACGCGTGGTTTGTTAACCCCGCCACGCGCATGAATCCCAATTTGCGTTATGCCCAGGCCGTTCACGGCCGGGCCAAGGGGCGCAGTTTTGGAATTATTGACACCATTCATCTTGTTGAAGTCGCGCAAAGCGCCCGAATTCTGGAACGCGACGGCGTTCTTGTGGGTGCGGACCGCAAGGCGGTGAACAACTGGTTCCGCCGCTATGTTGCATGGCTGACGCAGTCCAGGCTTGGCCGGGAGGAAATGGAGGCCCGGAATAACCACGGAACATGCTGGGTGATGCAGGTTGCGGAGTTTGCCCGCCTGATTCATGACCGCACGCTCCTGGCCTTCTGCCGCCGGCGATTCAAACGTGTTCTGCTTCCGGAACAGATGGCGGTCGACGGCAGTTTTCCGCGCGAACTGGCGCGTACCAAGCCATACGGCTATTCGCTGTTCAATCTTGATGCCATGTGCACCCTATGCCGGATACTTTCCACACCCCGTGACAACCTGTGGCAATACCGGCTGTCGGACGGACGCGGCATGCAGCGCGGCATGGATTTTTTGTACCCGTATATAAAAAACAAGAAAGCATGGCCGTACAGGCATGATGTGGAGTACTGGCGCTATTGGCCGGTGCGGTCCGCAAGCCTGCTTTTTGCGGGCATCGCCTTGCACGATCCGGCATATTTAAAGCTTTGGGAAAAGCTGCCACCGCCGGGACGTCCGGAGGAAATTCTGCGGAACGTGCCGATACGTTTCGCTCTTCTTTGGCTGCATTGACTTCGCCTTCTCCCGCCCGCAAGGGCGAATTTGCAATTACCCGGCCCGCGCCGCATATCCCCGATCCGCGCGTGCGGCCGCCGCTTTGCGCCGCCGGCCCATCCGGGCAAATATTTAAAGTTCTTCCGGAGTAAAACGCGGTTTATTTGGCGGCCGCGGATTTAGCGCGTAATATGTACCGGAGTCGCAAGGTTGCGCTGTGCCGCGCGCGGCGGCGCGGTGGAAAAGGTAATTTGCCGGCGGGCTTGATAAAAACGCCCGGTGCAGATACGCGGAGAAGTCATGACAATGGCAGGTTTGGAATCAACCGCGGGTATTCAAAACGCATGGATTCAGCGGCATCAGATGTCCGTGGTGGGCAATTACGGCAAACTGCCGGTGGTGTTTGCCCGCGGTCGCGGCGCCGTGCTGTGGGATGACGCCGGCCGGGAATACCTGGATTTTTTCGCCGGGTTCGGCGGCACGGTGCTTGGGCATTGCCATCCGGCGCTGGTGGCGGCGGTCAATCAACAGGCGCAGACCCTTTGGGCGGTGGGCAATCAATTTTACAGCCACCCGCAGGTGCTGCTAGCGGAAAAATTACGGGCGGTCGGCTTTGAGGGCCGCGCCTTTTTCTGCCACAGCGGCGCGGAAGCGGCCGAGGCGGCTATTAAGCTGGCCCGGCTTGCCGGCGGGCCGCAGCGCACGCGGGTTATTTCCATGCATAAAGGGTTTCACGGCCGAACGATGGGGGCGTTATCCGCCACTGCCGGTCCGGCCCAGAACGGCTTTGCCCCGTTGTTGCCCGGCTTTTCCCACGTGGAATTCAACAATATCGCGGCACTGGAAAGCCAGATGGATGCCGCGGTTTCCGCCGTTATCGTGGAACCCGTGCAGGGTGAAGGCGGCATGAACATGCCCTCGCCGGATTATTTGCCCGCGGTGCGGCGGCTGTGTGATCAACATGGCGCTTCGCTGATATTTGACGAAGTCTGGACGGGCGTGGGCCGTACCGGGCAGTTTTTCGGCCATCAGTACTTCGGCGTTATTCCGGATATCATGACCATGGGCAAGGCGCTGGGCGGCGGGCTGCCGATGGGGGGCATTCTTGCCCGGCCGGAAAAGGCGGAATTTTTCAAACCCGGTACGCACGGCTGCACACTGGGCGGCAACCCGATATGCGCCGCGGTGAGCCACGCGGTATTTGCCGCAATTGAAAAAGACGGTTTGCTGGCGCAGGCGCGGGAATCGGGCGAACTTTTAAAAGCCGGCATTGCGGAGTTTAACTGCGCCGGGCGGCAGGTGAAATCAATCCGCGGCCTGGGCCTTTTTCTGGGCGTTGAACTGGCGATTGCCGATGCAACACCGGTGGTGCGCCATGCCCTGGATCACGGCCTTGTGATCAATGTCACGCAAAAAAATGTGCTGCGTATCTGTCCGTCGCTTGTTATTTCACGTTCGCAGATTCAGCACGGCCTGGAAATTCTGGAAGCCGCGATTGAAAGCGTCTGATTCCGGCAAAACAGGCGTTTCGCTTTTCACGCCGCCCCCGCTAAAATACAGCTGGAAGTCATGGCTTTGCCTGATGTATGCCTGTGGAGGCTTGCTGTTGTGCTGATGGATGTTTCCTGTATTAAATGCGCCCGGCCCGCCGTGGTTCACCTGACGGATGTCACCACGCTGCCCGGCGGCCTGCGGGAGGTGTCGCAGATTCATCTATGCATGAAACACGCCGCCGAGGCCGGCCTGGTCAATGCGTTGCCTTCCGAACCGGCGGCGCCGCATTCCGCGAGGCCGGAAGATATGGATCAACTTGAAATTGAAGCGGTGATCTCGCCGGATGATTTGATGGAGGAGGACGAATCCGATTCCAGCGGCGATCCGATTAAACCGGAAGAGGAATCACCGGAAACCGTTGCCGGACCGCAGCCGGCCGGCAAGAAAAAAAACGCGGCGGCATCCACCGCCCGATCCGCCCTGACCTGTCCGCATTGCGGAATGACCTGGGAGGAATTTCGCCGCGGTGGAATGCTGGGCTGTCCCTTGGATTATTCGCTGTTTGAATCCGTGCTTGCCGATGTTCTTGACGGTCTGCACGAAGGCCGCGTGAACCATATCGGCAAGGTGCCCGCCGCCGCACAGGCAGGGCAGGCTGTCCTGCAGGCCCGCACCCTGGGGCTGCAAACACGGCTGGCCGAGGCCTTGGCCCAGGAAAAATATGAAGAGGCCGCCCGGCTTCGCGACGAACTTAAACAGTTGAGTTGATCGCCCGCTTCACAGCGGTTTCCCGCCGGCAGGCGCAGGTCTGCACTCCAACCCAACCCGCGGGTCGGTCAGTCCGCATCGTCCGCGGCTTTGCCTAAAGCTTCCCCGGCCATATCCAAAGCGGCATCCATTCCGACCGCCGGCTCGCTGATCAGCGATTTTCCCAGCGTGCGCACATGGCGGCGCACCGTTTCATCGGTTAAATACTCCACCGGTGATTTGCCGTCCAGCCGCGCCAGCATCAGGCTGCCCAGGATGGCGCCGCCGAATTCAACGGATGGTTGATGAACAGCCGCCGGCGTTCCCGCCAGATACCGGTTCCAGAATCCATCCGCCGCGATCATCAGCGGCCGCCATTTTTTTCCCCGGCTGAACGCCTTAAGCAGAAGATGGTTGATGAATGTGGCCGAGTCAAATGCCGGATTGCCCCAGAACACAACCTCAAAATCCAGCAGCATCAGCGGCGGGCGGGCCGGCTCTTCCGGCGGCATGAGCAGCATGTTTTTAGGTGAAAAATCTCCATGGATCAGGCAGGGGCGGCAATCCAGCAGCCGGCCCACAACGCGATTAATTGCCGGTTCCAAACCGGCATCCGCCTTCAACATGTGCCGCAGATACGGATCAATACGCTGTTGCATAAAAAGGCGGGTATCGGAAAACCGTTGCCGCAGGGCGTCGTCTTGCGCGGTTTTTGTGTGCAGCGAGGCCAGAATTGCCGCAGCCGCCGGGGCCGCATGCGGATTAATTCTGCCCGCCAGTAATTCAGTCTTGAAATTGAGCGATCCGGTCGGGGCGGCGGATATCGCCAGCACATGCTGTTCCCTGTCCAGCCATAGCACATCGGGAATGGCGCCAGGCGGAAGCAGCGGGTGCAGGGCCTTTAATGCATCAGCCTCCGCCCATGCCCGGTCAATATCCACCCGCCATTCGGCGGCCGTGGCGAACATTTCCAGCGGCTGCTTAATGACAAAACAATTCCCCTGGCGCATGCGGTTGTCCGGAACTCCCCGCTTTTTCTGGCCTTCACTCCGCAAATCCGTTCCGATCGGCTCACCGGCGCCCATATCCATGATCATAAATACGGAATTGGCAACCCCGCCCGAAAGGCTCTTGACCAGAATTTGCCCGGCGGATACGGCATTTCTTGCCCGCAGGTAATCGGCAATATTTTCTGTGGTGAGTCTGTTCACACGGCTTCCTTTTTTTTACCTTACAGCGGGCGGGCCTTCACGGCCGTCCGCGCCCGAATTATTTTAACGCCTATGCCCCCGCGGCGTGAATGCAGGTTGATGCGGTCTGCCGAATTTGAAAATTCAGGGCGTACGTTCCCATTTGGCCGCGGGCAATCGCCTGCCAGACAAAACCCGTTTATTGGCGTGCGGTTGAAGTGAATTGGCGTTCAATGGGGCCGCGGGGAATGCGCCGCGGAAAGTTTCCGCCGGTGACCGCCATGGGGAAATTTCAGACGGCGCCCGGCAATTGGCGGATTTTCACCCGGCCGGGCGTGAGGCTGTAAAGTCGTCGCGCGCTGAGCCGCGGGTATCGGGCAAACAGCCTGTCAATCGCTATGCCTGCGTCGCCCGGGGCGGGCAGGATCAGCACAATGGTGCGGTTGAAGCGGATTTTTTCCTCGTACAGCCTGTGCACAAGATCCATGTCATCCGTCATCAGTTCCCACTGGTTTTTCTGGAGGTACGCGAAAAATTGTTCGCGGGATTCCGCATCCGCCGGCGCACCGGGGGCGGATGTGTCGACGGCCGGTTCGGCCGGGCGCTGCCCATGACGCGCCAGCGCCGCGGTTATATCTTTTACATTCAGGTTGCCGTAAATGATGAACTGCATTGATTTGTTTCCCCAGAGTTAATAATGCCCGCCTGCGTGCGCGGCGGATACTGGACCGTCCGCGGTGTGCCTTTACCACGGCTACGCGGGGCAAGCCGCATGATTGTCCGGCGGCGCGGTCATGCGGGCAAGCGCGGCCAGCGCTATCGCCGCCATGGATACCTGATGCACCCGGTGGAGGCGCACCCCCCGTTGCACCGCCAGCATGGTGATGCAGGCGGTGGCCAAATCCTGATTGTGCCATGCCGCCGGTCCGCCGCTGCGCGAAGCTTCACCCTCCACGGCCAGTTTCGCCAGCAGCCGCTTTCGTGAAACTCCCAGCAACACCGGAAACCGCTGGGAGGTGAGCCGGTCAATATTCATCAGCAGTTTCCAGTTATCCGCATCGGATTTTCCAAATCCGATGCCCGGATCCAGAATGATATTTTCCGGGAGCAGGCCGGCATCAATGGCGGCGGCAGCCCGCCGGGCCAGGTAGCCGAAGGCATGTGCGCAGATATCCGGGTGATTTTCGGGCGGCCGGTCGGGCGTTTCCACTTCCATGTGCATCAGCACGATCGGACAGCCGAACGCCGCCGCCACGCGCAAAATTTCCGGATCGGTTTCACCGGCGGAAATGTCATTGATCATATCCGCGCCGGCCTGCAGTGCGGCGCGGGCCACTTCCGCCAGCCGCGTATCGACACTGATGGCCGGCCGATGTGCCGCACCGGCGGCATGAATGCCGGAAATAACCGGCAGCACCCGCTGCAATTGCTGGTCCGCATCCACGGGGGCGATCCCGCGGCGGTGAAAGCTGCTGGCTTCACCGCCGACATCCACAATCGCCGCCCCTTGCTGGTGCAGCGCCATCGCATGGGCAATGGCCGCACTGTGGTCAAACTCCGGCCCGCGCCCGAAGCGGCCGCCGTCACTGAAGCTGTCCGGTGTGACGTTGATAACACCCATGATCAGAGGCCGCCGGCCGGCCAGTGGATT
>JAKBBN010000147.1 GCA_021808485.1 Planctomycetota bacterium
CGAGAGCAATCCGCAACCGGCGAGGTTGGCATGATTCTAGCCAACCGAGTGTAACCAACCCCGGCCTGAGAGCAATCCGCGCTTACCCTCACTTACCCGCCCAAGCTTCGCCCCACGCCGCTTGTGTCTGACCATGAAACTGTGCTTACGAAAAACTGCGCTTACGAAAAACTGCGCCCACACGCCCGCCCTGCGGACTCCAAAAAAAAAGTCGCCTTCGGGCATTCATCCGGACATTCATCCGGCGGACGGCCTGCGGCTATAAATCCCGGATCAGGTACTGCAGGCTCCAGACGATTCCCTGCAAATAATCCTCCTGCACCACAATCGGCGAAGTTTCACTGGGCACCGCACCGTTAACCTTGTTGGCGATGATTTGCGCTATCGCATTGTCCCTTTGCGCCAGCGCCTGCAGCAGAACCTGCAATATTTTACGCTGGGCGATCATCGCTTTTTGCTGTGCCGCCGTCATCGCCGCCACCCGCGGCTGAAACAGCGTGGGGCCGGCCGCCGGCGAAACTCCGCCGGTCCGCGGGCCGGCAAAGGCCAGCCTGAACATCGCCAGAACTTCTTGGTTATCCCGTGCGTAATCCGCCTGAACCTGCGGAATTGGCGCGGGCGCCAGAATCTTCCATTTTCCCGCCGCGCCCAGCGCCCTGTATTCGGTTGCGAATTGATGATCTTTTTTGGCCCGCAGCGCCGCCCATATCGCCAGGATATTGCGCTGGCTTCGCACGCCAAGAATGCTCCCTTCAATGGGGTTGTTCTGCACGGAAAGATGGCCGTTGAGTTGCCGCATTTGATCGTCAATTTTGGCGTTCAGCGGAACATGATCCACCAGGCTTCGCAGGTTCACGTAAATACCCAGAAGTTCCGCCGCCGTATGCGTGCGGTCCGCTATGCCGCGCCACGGTGTGCGGGCGTTTTCCAGCTGCCGGCCCAATATGCGGATCAGCCCGGCCGCACGATGATTCGCGCCCACATACACCGGATTGCTGCGCAGCGCGAACAACGCCTGATCCTCCGGTGATAACATCGGCGGCGGCGGCGGTGCTGTCTGTGCGGAAGTCGTCGGCTGCCGCTGTGCGGGAAAGCCGGCCGTCGCCGGGTGAAAAAACGCATTTTGCGGCGGCATGTTCGCGGGATGGAATCCGTTGCCGGCCGCCGGCTGCAGCTGCAAAAACATCCGTTGGTGCGCGGCTTCCTGCGCCTGCATGTTCCGCATGTACCGCATATAATCCCGGTGCGTGCGGGCGTTGGCCAGCCAGCCGTGAATATCCGCGTCGGCGTTTTGTGCCGCCGGGTCTTCGCTGGCCAGTTGGTCCGCCTGCGGCTCAACAGCCTTCAGTACGTTATACGCCTGGGACGGGTGGCGCCTCCACAAATCGGAGTAACTTTCCCGGGCTTGGCGGATGGCGGTTCCGCCGGCACTCATATAGTCCTGCAGTGCCTGCTGGCCCAGTTGGTCAATCGGCAGCAGGTATACCGCCCGCTCGCCCGGATGATCGACAAATTCATTCATCGCTGTGTCTATTCGTTGGCTGTAGTGGTAAGCTTCCATCCAATGATCCTTGACGATCATATCATTCATGGTGGCCAGGTCGGCCTGCTGTGCCCGTTGGTCCGCCGTGCCGAGTACGATTTGTTGTTGCCCGTTGTGCCGGAAAAAATGGCTCTCATACAGGAAAAGGAATGCAAGGCGTGCGACCAGCAAGATAACTATTAACGTGCCGCCGATCATCCCGTAGCGTTCGAATATGCTGTACCCCCCGTTGCGCGAACGAACGATGGTTCGCCCCCGATGGCGGTATCCGGCTGATGGCAACGGTGTGTTACGTTTCATTTTGCCCGTGTCCCAAACGCGGTCTTCAATAACGGTATTATCGGCTGGAAAGATTATATCCTGCACCCAACGGCATGAAAACGGACGATTTTGCCCTGTCCGACGCTTTGTCCGGTGCCCGGCCCGGTGCTTTATCCGGTGCGTTGCCCGGTGCATTTTGGCTTAAGGTATAAACCGCCGGGGCGGCCGGATGGGCGGGCCCGGATTGCCAAAAACCGTGAAATTTGGGGTGTTTTGGCGGCATTTGGCAGAACAATTGGGGTTCTGGTATGATACGGAATCTTCCGGGGCGTAGCTCAGCTTGGCTAGAGCGCTTGGTTCGGGACCAAGAGGTCGCAGGTTCAAATCCTGTCGCCCCGATTATCTGGCGGAATCAGACCGCTGGCGAGAACATCGAACGGTTTTCTCATTGAAAAATCAAGGGTTTCTTCTTTTAACGTCAAGTTCAAACAGACAATTTCCAGCAACTGCCGTTTTTCCTGGCTTTCCGCTGTAAGCCATTGATCCTTCAGGCTTTGCGAGAGTTCAAACACTTTGATCGCCAAATCCCCATGTTCATCCCGGCCCCGGCCTTGGGCCTGTAACTGCAATTCCAGACTCGCCAGGCGATCACGCAATTCCGTATCCTTGGCCGCGTAGGTAGCCGTGGTTATCTCTTCCATGATCCGCAAATTCAATAGCCGGTCACGGAATTGCTTGGCTTGCGTAATCTGCCGCTGTAAATCCCTGGCTGTATCTTCCGTTTCGCTCCGCTGCTGTTTAGACCATGCCAGCAGGCTTTGCTGGAACCAGTGCCGGAGATCATCTGGCAGGCGGATGCGATCAAACAGGGCCAAAACCTGCACGTCCAATGCGTGTTCCGTCAAGCGAATGCGCGGATGGCCCGGCGTCGTGTACTTGCTGCATCGGTAATAGATATATTCCCGGCCACTTTTCTTTTTCGTCACCGATTCCCCGGTAATCACCGCGCCGCAATGTTCACAGGTTATCAAGCTGCCCGCATAGGTGAGATCATGACCTTGATATC
>JAKBBN010000007.1 GCA_021808485.1 Planctomycetota bacterium
AATGCCATCGGCGTAGGCTTCCACCAGTGCTTCTTCAAGTATTTTTGCCTGCCGGTGGTATTCCCCGCGGATAAAAATATAGCTGGTGGTAATGCGGTTGGCATAGGCCGCCAGGGCAATGCCTTCCAGCAGAACATGCGGATCGTAATCGGTTAAATAACGGTCTTTGAAAGTGCCCGGTTCGGATTCGTCAAAATTGACCGCCAGATAGCGGGGATGCAGGTCCTTGGGTAGAAATGTCCATTTGGTGCCGCAGGGAAAACCGGCGCCACCGCGGCCGCGCAGTCCGGATTCCACCACCAGTTTGATGATGTCCTCCGCCGGGGTAGTCCACGCTTTCTTCAGAGCCTCGTATCCGCCGGTGGCGCAATAATCGGCATATCGAAACAATTTCCGCTTCGCCGGATCGTCAGGAATTCGCTTAAGTAAAACCGGACCCGCAAATGCCATGAAAAAAACCTCTTAAAATACTGTCGGCCCCCGGGCCGAATTTTTCCGGCCGATCTTTACGCGGCCGCAATCGTTAATGCCGATGTCCGTGTCCATTGCTTGCGGCGGCCGGCAACTGCTGCAGGCGGACGGCAAAATCATCCGCTTTCAGACAGCCGTGCAGGTCTTCATTAATCAGGGCGCAGGGCGCCTGTTCGCAGGCTCCCAGGCATTCCACCTCAAACAGCGTGATCTTGTTGTCCGCCGTTGTCTCACCGGGATCAATGCCGAAGACAGTGCGAATTTTTTCAATGATGTCCTTGTGGCCGCACAGTTCGCAGGCGATTGAACGGCAAACGTTGACGACATATTCACCGGAAGGCGTGAGCCTGAATTCTTCGTAAAAGCTGACGGCATCCTGCACCTGGGCGCGGGTAATTTCCAGAAAATCGGCGGCTTCGTCGATGGCTTGTTCCGCAATATACCCGTACTCATGCATGATGATGTGAAACAGCGGCAAAAGGGCCGCATGCTTGGTCGGATAGCGCGGAAAGTATTTTTCCGACACCAGCTTTTTAATTTCCGGCGTCAGATACGCTTCTGCACGCTTTGCCCGATAGGGCTTCAGGCGATCTTCAACTAACCAAGCCATGGCAATCCTTTTCTGATTCCATCAATTCTTACGGTCTTACCCGGCCGCAGCCATCCCGGCCGCGGTCCGCGCTTACCGGTCAAGTTCCGCGGCAATAATATTCAAACTTCCCAGAACAGCCACGACGTCGGAGATCATGTGGCCTTCCATCATCTTGGGCAGCACGGCGAGGTGGATAAACGATGGCGGACGTGTACGCGCCCGCCAGGGGTTTTTTCCGCCGTCACTGACCAGGTAATAGCCCAATTCGCCGTTGGCGGTTTCACTGCAGCCGTAAACCTCGCCGACCGGGGTATTAAATCCACGGTTGGTCATCACGAGTTCAAAGTGATGGATAAGACCTTCAATGCTGCCGTAGACCTGTGACTTGGGCGGCAGCACCTCTTTGCCCTCCGGGCTTACATTCAGCGGTCCGCCGGGAATATCATCAATCAACTGCCGGATAATTCCGGCCGATTGCTTCATTTCCTCCAAGCGGACAAGATAGCGGGCCAGAACATCACCGGTGGTCATAATCGGAACTTTAAAACTCACGGCGGGCCGGCCTTTGCCGTCCCAGTTATCCTTAAAGCAAAGGTACGGGGAGTCTTTGCGCACATCACGCAATACGCCGCTGGCCCGCGCCAACGGGCCGCTGAGACTCCAATTGAGCGCTTCATCACGGCTGATAGTGCCGATCCCGGCCGTGCGATCAATAAAAATACGCAGCCGATTCAGCAGTTTTTCAACATCCTCTATCGCCCGCGGCAGAGTTTCATTGATAAAGTTTTTAACCAGCGGCCGGAAGACATTGTCATCCGCATCCTTGAAGGCACCGCCAATGCGGTTCCAGCTGGTGTGGAATCGCGAACCTGTGACATATTCCATAATGTCGTAAATCATTTCGCGTTCGTTAAATCCGAACAAAAATGCGGTGAAACCACCCAGGTCCAGTGCCGCTGCGCCAACACAAAGCAGATGGCTTTGGATACGGGCGAGTTCGCCCAGAATCGTCCTGTACACTTTGCAGCGGGGCGTGGGGTCAACTCCGAAGAGCGTTTCGCAGGCATTAATCCAGGCGATTTCATTGCCCATTGGCGCCAGGTAATCCATGCGGTTGACGATGGTAATGTACTGGTTGTAATCCAGAACTTCCGCGTTTTTTTCAAACCCGGTATGCAGATAACCAATCACCGGCACCACGCGAACCACACGCTCTCCATCAATTTCCATGACCAGACGAATGACGGTGTGCGTGGCCGGGTGTTGCGGGCCGAAGTTAAGCGTCCAGAGGTTCGAATCGCTGGAGATTTGGGGCGTTGTCAGCGGGTTATCCATCAACATGGATCCGCCTTTTTCCAGTGTGTAGGGCATGGGTGACTCCAGCACAATTCATCCACCGGCCGTTTGGCGGCGGAAAAATCCTCAAGCAGGTCAAAACGGCCTCTATGGGACCGCTTAACACTCTTGTGATACTATTCACAAACTGCTTTTCCGGCAAGCTAGACATCGGTCGCGGTTAAAGTCGGCGAGTGCGCACAATCTGGACGGCACAATGTTCCTGGTCACCTTAACTGCAGAAGGTAGAACAAGTTACGTGATTCGTGCGTGGGTGATTCCTTTTAGGCGGCCTTTTATCCCGCCCTGTGGCGCGGGTGTTTCTCCGGCGAACCGTGTTAAAGTTGCCATAGGGGAAATAAAGTTACGCCGTCCCAAGCTTTCCGCCGTCGGGCATGCACCCGGAAAGTATGCAATGAGCAAAGGCGTTGCCTTGGCAAACCGGCCATGGCGCGGGTTTGTTCCGGATCGCCTTGGTCAGAAGCCGGTTTGGCGGGGGATTTTTGTGGGAACCGCGGCACGAATTTATTTCGTCGGCGAATCCTTGCCAAGGCCCGGCAACGCCGCCGGATTACAGCGTTACCAGAATTGCTGCGTGCAGGCACTCGACCAATCCACCCGCATGTATTCGCCTTCCATGGGCTCATATGCGGATTGAATGGCGACGCGCCCCGGGCCGCGAAGGGCGATCCAGGTGAATTTCGGCCGATACCCGCGAAGGCGCGGATTAAAGCCGTCGTATGAAAACGTGGATTGCGGATATTCGAAATGCAACTGCATGTGCACCGATTTGTCCTTAAATACAAAGGATGTCGGCTTGATCAGCAGCGTCTCGTTTTCCGCCAGCCTGCGCGTAAAACAGTTGCCTGAACAATGCAACAGCAGAAGCCCCGGTTTTTTTTCGCTGTAGAACCGGTCCACATACCATCCGATGGGATAAACCGTATCCGTGTCATTGCTGTCGTTTCTGGACTGCTGCTGAAACCAGATGTTGGAATCCATCAGCTGATAATCAATGGTCCCGGTGGCGGCAAGGAACATATGTTCCCGCACATCCACTTCCTGTCCCGGGTCTAGGGGAATGGCAATGATTTCACCCGGCACATCCCGCGACAGGGCCACGTGGCCGGTACCGCCGGCTCGAGTCATAAATAGCGGAAGGCCGCCAAGCAGCCGTTTCATGCCGCCGGCGATGGACATGGTGCTTAGCGTGACATTGACATCCCGCCACAGCAGATAGTGATGGGAAAAGAAAATGCCGTCAGGCTCCCGCAGGTTAAAATCCGCAACAGGAACCGTTTCCCCTTCAATCTGACAGGTGCCGGCGCCCATCCGGATGCGTGTCATATTTGAAACCGGGGGCAGTTCGCTCCATCCTGCCGCATCAGTGCGTATGCTGACGGCCAGCGATGCACCGCAACGCGGGCAGGTGGTGTCGCCGGCACTGGCGGCGGTGTAGCCGCACCAGCGGCATTTGACGGCCGGAACCGAAGCGGGCTGCGATTGGGGATTATTGTCCATGGATGAACTCACTTCTTTTCGTGGTGCGGATGGTGATACATGGATTGCATGCCCACCCGTCCCGGCCCGGTGACGCGGGCCATGGCCATCATTTTTCCGCCCAGAATGGAGCCGCCGATTTTCTGGAACTCGACATCCATTTTGACCGACGAATCCTTGTATAAAAATCCGCCCGGTTCCAGCAGAATGCTTTCGCCCGGCTTGAGCATTCGTTGGAACACATTGCCGTAGCCGTGCAGGATCAACAGTCCGGATTGACCGCGTGTGACGAAGCGGTCCATGAACATTCCCTCACCGCCGAAGAAAATGTTCGCCAAGCCTTTGATGCGGACAAAGGAGTATTCAATATGATGTGAGGCCAGCACAAAAGCATGTTCACGGACGTCAATTTCCATGCCCGGATGCAGCGGCAGGACCACGAGTTCACCCGATGCATCACGCGAAAACGCAATGTGCCCGGGGCCGCTGGCCTGCGTAATGGTAAACGGCATTCCACCCAGCAGCCGCTGTATGCCGCCGGACAGGGTGATGTTCGCGACGGCTAACGCCGCGTCTTTCCACAGCATCACGTGATGCTCGAATATGACCGCATCACCGGCGGCAAGCTGGATATCCGCAACGGGAACCATCTGTCCTTCGACCTGGCAGGTGCTTTGGCCGAACTGAATCTTGACCATATCCCGAATACGCGGCGCCGCGGCCCATCCGGAATCGCTGACCACATTGCGTGCATCCAAAGGCGCGCCGCAACTGCGGCAGTTCAGTGTTCCCGCCGGACTTTGACTTCCGCACCAGTGGCACGCAATAACCGTTAATTCCGCCATGTGAATCCTCGCGGTTGAATCGTGTAAAGATAACTGACACGCCCCTTGTACAGCACAGTGCATCGGCGCGTCAAGTCTTCTTGTGGCCGGCGATAATGTCAATTTGGCATTGGCGGCCGTGACAGGGGAGACGGGCGACCGGCTGTCCACCGGGGAAGGGTGGCGATACCAGGGAGGGGGCGGGTCACAACCACAGGTGCAATCCGCAACGGCCGGCCGCACAACAATAGGCCGCGGTAACCCGCCCCGTTTTGCCGGTACGCGCGGCTATGCACGCCCGGCCGGCGATAATCTTTGACCGGCCTTTCGCCCCGGGCGAATTTGTGATAAAAAACTGGTTTATCGGCGGCGAAGCCGAACGGTTGGTAAAAGGTTGAACGGCATGCCCAAAAGAACGGACATCAAAAGCATTCTCATCATCGGTTCAGGCCCAATTGTCATCGGGCAGGGGTGCGAATTCGACTATTCGGGTACGCAGGCGTGCAAGGCCCTGCGTGAAGAGGGTTATCGCGTTATTCTGGTGAATTCCAACCCGGCAACCATCATGACGGATCCGGATATGGCGGACCGCACCTATATTGAGCCGATCACCGTGGAAGCGGTTACCAAAATTATTGAACGGGAGCGTCCGGATGCACTGCTGCCCACGCTGGGCGGGCAAACCGGCCTCAATACGTCGGTGGCGCTGGCGGAAGCGGGCATCCTGGAAAAGTACAATGTGCGGATGATCGGGGCCACGCGGGAAGCCATTCATCGCGGGGAGGATCGCAAGAAGTTCAAGCAGATTATCGAAGAGATCGGCCTGAAAGTCCCCAACAGCGGGCTGGCCTATACAATGGACGAAGCCCGCGCTGTTCTCGCCCAGACCGGTCTGCCCTGCATTATCCGTGCATCATTTACCCTGGGCGGCACCGGATCGGGAATCGCCTACAACATGGAGGAATTCGAAACCATCGCCCAGCGCGGGCTGGATTCCTCCATGATCAATGAAATTCAGATTGACCAATCGCTCATCGGCTGGAAGGAATATGAGCTGGAAGTCATGCGCGACCGCGCGGACAATGTGGTCATCGTTTGTGCGATTGAAAATTTCGACCCGATGGGTGTGCATACCGGCGATTCAATTACTGTGGCTCCGGCGCAAACCCTGACCGACAAAGAATACCAGCGGATGCGGGATGCCTCCATCGCCATCATCCGTGCCATAGGTGTGGAAACGGGAGGTTCAAATATCCAGTTTGCGGTGAATCCGGCCAATGGCGATATGGTCGTCATAGAAATGAACCCGCGTGTGTCGCGCTCATCGGCTCTGGCCAGCAAAGCGACCGGGTTCCCGATCGCCCGAATTGCGGCAAAACTTGCCGTTGGTTATACGCTGGATGAACTTCCCAACGACATCACCCGTCGCACGGTGGCCTGTTTTGAGCCGTCCATTGACTATGTGGTGGTTAAAATTCCGCGCTGGACTTTTGAAAAATTTCCTGATGCCGATGAAACGCTTACCACGCAGATGAAGAGCGTGGGTGAGGCGATGAGCATCGGACGTACGTTCAAGGAAGCGTTGCAAAAAGGCCTTCGCAGCATGGAGGTAAAACGCTTCGGCCTGGGACTGGACCGTATTGATAAATGGTGGCGGTACCGCCACGCCCAGATTGCCCAGGAGGCTACCGATGCCGTCGGCAAACCACAGCAGACACTGGGTGATCGCGGCTCGTTTGTGACCCGGGCCGCAGCCATGGAGCAGGCCGCGCAAACCTGGCCGATAGCCGAGGATCGTCTCCTGCGCAAGCTGTCGGTTCCATCCCAGGGGCGAATGTATTACATCCGCTATGCCCTGAAAATGGGCTTTTCGGTGCAGCGTGTGTGCAAACTGACGAATATTGATCCCTGGTTCATTGAACAAATTCGCGAACTCGTTGAATTTGAAGACCGCCTTATTGCCTTTGCCGGGGCGGCGCGGGATGCGGCAGCCGGCACTATTTCGACGGAAAACCGCGTGCCGCTTTCGATGGCTGTGCAGCAGGCCAAACAATACGGCTATTCCGATGTGCAGTTGGGGACCGCGTGGGATTTGAAACCGGCGGAGGTCCGGGCGATCCGCCGGCAGATGGATATTCAGCCGGTATACAAGCTGGTAGATACCTGTGCGGCGGAATTTGAAGCGGCCACGCCGTATTACTATTCCGCGTATGAGAATCCTGTTTATCAGCATCAGGCTTCCGGTGAAATCAAGCGGGTGGATGACGAGGTGCGGGTTACAGACCGGAAAAAGATTGTCATTCTGGGCGGCGGCCCCAACCGTATCGGACAGGGCATCGAATTCGATTATTGCTGTGTGCAGGCCGCTTTTGCCTGCCGGGAACTGGGATTGGAAAGCGTGATGGTGAATTCCAACCCGGAAACCGTCAGCACCGATTATGACACGTCGGACCTTCTGTTTTTCGAGCCGCTTACCCATGAAGATGTGCTGAATATTGTGGAACGCCTTAACGGTCGCCCGCTGAATCAACCGGGAGGGCTTGTGGCCGGTGTGGTGGTGCAGTTCGGCGGTCAAACGCCGCTGAATCTGGCGCGCGGGCTTAAGGATGCGGGCGTGCCGATCATCGGCACCGCCGTGGAATCCATCGAAGCTGCGGAAGATCGCGATAAATTCAATCGGTTGATCCGGGAACTCGGTTTGCGCCAGCCGGAAGGCGGCATCGCCCGGAGTGCCGCGGAAGCGCGGATTGCGGCCGCGGCCATCGGTTATCCGGTGCTGGTGCGGCCTTCGTTCGTGCTCGGCGGCCGGGCCATGGAAATTGTGTCCAATGAAACACAATTGGATTACTACATTAAACACGCCGTCGAAGTGGCCGATGAACATCCGGTGTTAATTGACCGATTCCTCGGCGATGCGACGGAAGTGGATGTTGACGCCATCGGCGACGGCGAAAATTACCTGGTCATCGGCGTGATGGAACATATAGAGGAAGCGGGAATCCATTCCGGGGATTCAGCCTGTTCGCTGCCGCCGTTTTCTCTGCCTGCGGAAATCGTGGCACAAATTCGCTCCAATGCGCTGGCTCTGGCGTCGGCACTGAAAGTCCGCGGTTTAATGAATGTGCAATTCGCCATCAAGGACAACCATGTGTATGTGCTGGAGGTAAATCCGCGGGCCAGCCGCACCGTCCCGTTTGTCAGCAAGGCCACCGGTGTTCCGTGGGCCAAAATCGCGGCAAAAGTCATGTGTGGTCAATCTTTAAGCCGGCAGGGAATTTCGCAGGAAGTTATTCCGCAGGGGCATGTGGCGGTAAAGGAAAGCGTTTTCCCGTTCAGCAAATTTCCCGGAGTGGATGTTATCCTCGGCCCGGAAATGCGCTCAACCGGAGAAGTCATGGGAATTGACGCGAGTTTTCCGGTGGCCTACGCCAAATCGCAGATGGCGGCCGGCGGCGCCCTGCCGCTTTCCGGCGTGGTCTATGTTTCCGTACGCGATGCCGACAAGCAGGCGATTATCGAACCGGCGCGCAAACTGGCCGGCGGCGGATTTACGCTGCTGTGCACCGATGGAACGTTCAAAGTTCTGACCGATGCCGGTGTTCCCTGCCGGCGCATCAACAAAATTCAGGAAGGCCGGCCGAATATTATCGATGCGATCAAGAATAAACAGGTTAACCTGCTGATCAATACGCCTACGACCAAAGGACCACAAACCGACGAAGGCAGAATTCGTGCCGCCGCGGTGATGAACAAAATTCCGATCATCACCACGGTGACCGGTGCGGAGGCGGCGGCGGAAGCCATTATCACATTGCAGAAATCGGATTGGTCCGTGCGAAGCATACAGGAATATTACGCCAAGACCGCTTCCAACAAGCGGCAACCGGTATCGGTTTAGGCTGCCGAAAGCCCGTATCATCCGCCGGTGTGGAATCCGGCGGGTTCAATAATCGGCATGGGGTGTTTTGAACGCTGCCGTGCGGAAAGGAATGATCGGGCTGAATTGTTTCTAAAGCATCCGGATGCCGGTGCGGATTTCCATGTCAAAATTTCTGCCATGTTCCGGTGCGTGCGGGGGAATTGCAGCGGGTATCAATCGTACGGACAGGCCCCGGCAGGCGGGGGCTATTCAACGCAGCCCATAGCGGGCCATTTTGCGGTAAAGCGTCCGCACGCTGATGTTCAGCTGTGCCGCAGCGCTGGGGCGGTCGCCGTTGCATTGTTGGAGGGCTTTTTCAACGGCATCGCGCTCCGCCACATCCAGCGTGATTCCGGCGGTCTGTTTTTGCGGGTCCGGATTGCGGATGTATTCGGGCAGATCGCACGCGGAAATAACCGGCTTCTGCTGTAAAACCAGCATGCTTTCCAGAATATTCCGCAATTCCCGCACATTGCCCGGCCATGTGTAATGCCGCATGGCTTCCACCACCGCCGGTTCAATTTCAGGGGCGCCGACCGCATTTTCGCGGCACAAACGATCCACCAGTGTGCCGACGAGCAGGGGAATATCCTCCACACGCCGTCGCAGCGGCGGAATTTGAATTCGGACCACGTTGAGCCGGTAAAACAAATCCGCCCGGAAGCGTTTTTCCTCAACGCTGCGGCCCAGGTCGCAGTTGGTCGCGGCAAGAACCCTCACATCGGCACTTTTTTCACGGGTGGAACCGACCGGCATGAACATGCCGGTTTCCAGTACGCGCAGCAACTTGGCCTGCACGGACATATCCAATTCGCCCACTTCATCAATAAAAAGCGTGCCGCCGCTGGCCGCCTCAAAATAGCCCGCCGTTCGCGCGCTGGCGCCGGTAAACGCTCCGCGCTCATGGCCGAAAAGCTCACTTTCCATCAGGCTCGCGGGCACCGCGGCGCAATTGATGGCGATAAACGGTCTGTTTTTGCGCGGACTGAGTTCATGAATCGCCCGCACCACGAGTTCTTTGCCGGTGCCGCTTTCTCCTTCCACCAGAACCGTGCTTTTGAATGCCGCCACGCGGCGGATGGTGCGGGCGATTTCCAGCATGGCTTCGGACCGGCCGATGAGCGTCTCGATTTCCATCTGTTCCTGACCGTCGGCTCCAAGACGGGAGGTATCGCGACGTGTGCGGCTATGTTCCAGCGCCCGCTCCACAACATCCAGCAGGTCCGGCGGCGCAAAAGGTTTGGTCAGATAATCAAACGCCCCGAGTTTCATCGCCTGCACGGCGCTGGGAACGGTCGCATTGCCCGTGATAATGACTACTTCCAGCAGCGGCTGCCGCTGTCGGGCCTGTTCCAGCAGGGTCAGGCCGTCCATGCCCGGCATCCACAGGTCTGAAATCAGCAGTTGAACGCCCGGCCCCAGCATCCGCAGGGCATCGCCGCCGGAGCCGGCCTTGAGCACGGTGTAGCCGGCCTGCCCTAATACCATCGCCAAGGCGGTCAGCACGCTGAGGTCATCTTCTGCGAGCAGAATCGTGGCACGTGTTCGGCTTGTGGGTAAGGTCATGAGTAGATTCTGTTCCTCGTCTTGCACGGCGCCGGGCCTGAGACACATATCATACCGGACACCCGGGGTAATGGGTGAATTTCAAATCGGGTGATTGGATCCCGGGCGTTTTCTTATTTGCGAATGTGCGTCCCCGCCTTACGGAAGCAGGCGGATCGTAAACATGGGCGGCTGAATTTGTAATGAGTGCCGGCATATCCGCGGAGTGAAAGCAGCAACGTATTTCCCAAGTGCCCTGAACTGCCGATGGTGAACTCTGCGTTTGCATCCATGGGCCGCGGGCCTGCGGTAAATTATCCGCCGACTCTTCAGGAAGTGATCGGCGGTGTGAGGGCGCCAAAATTCCATCCGGACGCCCAACTCGGTTCCGCCGCAGAATGATCGCAAACGGAGGGTTACTGGAGTTTCCATACGGATATAAATATATGGTTTATGCGCGTATAGGTAACGCTTATCCCTCTTGGCAATGACGGCCGGCGGACCGATACGCGGAAATCCGCGGATGCGTGCAGCCATGATCCGGCCGTTTAGGGGAATGCATGGATCGCCGGCGTACGATGAGCCCGGGCGGCGCTGCGGCAAGGCTCCACGGCTTACTGCCGCGCCTGCACGGATTTTACGTGGGCGTCAAACCCTTCCGTCGCCGCCAGAATGCAGATCGTGTTCGCGACGGCCGTCAGAGCGCTGTTATCATATTCCACCACGCTTATCCGCTTGCGGAAGCTCTCCGCGGATAAGCCGCTGAAAAATTTCGCCGTACCCGAAGTAGGGAGCACGTGCGATGGCCCGGCCAGATAATCCCCTGCCGCCACGGGCGTTTTTTCTCCTATGAAAATACCGCCGGCACTCGTAATCCTTTCGGCATCAGCACGACTGTTTTTTGTGGTGATTTGCAGGTGTTCCGGCGCGAATGCATTCACCAGTTCAATGGCGGCATCAGGCGTTGGGGTGACGATGATGGCGCTGGCGTACCCCAGCGCCTTGATGGTCAAATCCCGGCGGAGCAGCGCGGGAACCTGACGGTTGAGTTCCAGTTGCACGGCCTGCGCCAGCGATCCGCTGGAGGTTATCAGCAGGCAACTGCCCGGTGCGTGTTCCGCCTGCGCCAGAAGTTCGGCCGCCACCATGGCCGCCGAGGCGGAGTCATCCGCCAGCACGATTACCTCGCTGGGGCCGGCAAAACTGTCAATGTCCACGATGCCGAACATTTCCTTTTTTGCCAGTTGCACATAGGTGTTGCCGGGGCCTACGATTTTGTCCACCTTGGGAATGCTGGGTGTGCCCAGGGCCATGGCGGCGATCGCCTGTGCGCCTCCGATTCCGTAAACCTCATCCACGCCCAACCGCATCGCGGCAGCCAGCACTGCCGGTGAAACGCGGCCGCCGCGCATCGGACTGCATATCGCGATACTTTTAACCCCGGCGGCCTGCGCGGGCGCAACCGTCATTACCACGCTGGATGGATACGCACCGGCGCCGCCGGGCACGTATACTCCCACACGGTTCAAGGGCTCATATCGTACCGCGAGTCTTGCGGCTGGTCCGCCTCCAGCCGGACGAATGGGGGGCGGATCCGGCGGGAGCATGGCCGTCTGATAGCGGCGTACATTATCAATGGAGATATCCAAAGCGGCCAGAAACTGCGGGTCCGCCTGCTTGACCGCGGCGGCCAATTGCTCCGGGCTGATGCGCAGAGGTTTACCGGTGAGATCCACATCATCGTATTGCCGCGTGAATTCACATATAGCCGCATCGCCGCGATCGCGCACCTCCCGGATGATGCGGCGCACTGCCGTCGCCGGACTGTTTGCATCGTCGGCAATTCCGGCCAAAAGCAGGGGAGCGAGGGACAGATTTTGCCGAATCGCGCTGATGCGGTCCCGGTCTGCCGGGGCGTCCAAATGTAAAGTAGGTATCAGGGGCATAAAGTGACGGTCCTTTTAATACCAGTCCGCTCCGCGGATGGGTTGCATCGGTCCAAATATCACGCGCCATGCATTCTTTCGGCAAGGCATTGAATTTGCTGTTATGCCGGGCGCCTCCGCTGACACCCAGGGTACGCAAGTTATAATGTCAGCTCCTGCCGCTTTATCGCTTGCCCATGGCGCCGGCAACTCCGGAATGTGTTATTCTTCCATCAATCATATTCAGACCGGCGGCAAGACCCGGATCGGCGGCGGCCGCAGCGTCCCATCCAGCGTGGGCAATTTTCGCTACGTATGGGAAGGTGGCATTGCATAACGCCCATGTGCTGGTACGCCCGACCGCTCCGGGCATATTGGTGACGCAATAATGCACCACGCCATCCATAATATAGGTTGGCTGCTGGTGAGTGGTGGGGCGGCTGGTTTCAACGCACCCTCCCTGGTCAATGGCCACATCCACGATAACGCTGCCCGGTTGCATGCGTTTTAAGTCCGCCGCCGTCACCAACCGCGGCGCCCGATCCCCGGGGATGAGCACCGCGCCCACCACGAGATCCGCTTGGGCAATCGCGTCCCGGACGCTGTGAATATCCGAATAGACCGTGGTGGCGTTCGCCGGCATTACATCCGCAAGATAGCGCAGCCTTGGCAGATTAATATCCATTAAAATTACTTGTGCCCCCAGTCCGGCGGCCACACGCGCGGCATTCTGCCCTACGACGCCCGCACCCAGAACCACAACCCGCGCCGGCGCCACGCCCGGCACGCCCCCCAACAGTATGCCACGGCCCATCATCGGCCGTTCCAGATACTTGGCGCCTTCCTGAATGGACATTTTGCCGGCAATTTCACTCATGGGTGTCAGGCATGGAAGCTGGCCGGATTTGTCGAGGATGGTTTCATACGCAACAGCCGTAACCCCGGATTTCAGGCACGCCGTCGTTAATTCACGGGCGGCGGCAAAGTGGAAATAGGTCAGTAGAATCTGTCCGCGCCGCAAAAGCGGATACTCCGCAACCTGCGGTTCCTTTACTTTTACGACCAGTTCCGCCCTCTGCCAGATTTCTTCCGCATGCGCCACAATTCCGGCTCCGGCGGCCGCATATTGCTCATCCGCAATCCCGCTTCCCAGGCCGGCGCGTGTTTCCACCAGTACGGTGTGGCCGCCGGCAGTAAGGTGCTCCACGCCGGCGGGAATCATCGCGGCGCGGTATTCATCCGGCTTAATCTCTTTTGGTATGCCAATTATCATGTACACACTATAACGTGAATTATTTGCTTTGCACGGTTGCCGGCGCGGGAAGTCTCATTCACCTTTCCGTCGCCGAGCCCGGTGTATTGAGGGCCTGTCTTTAGAACTATTAAATATCGTTAAGATTGCAATTACCCGCATGGTTGTCAGTTGTGCAATTCGATTGACTATAATGGTCTTCGCTGCATCCCGTGAAGCCGGCACGGTAGTCCTGGCGGAATGCAGCGTAACGGGTTTGCGAGCGTTGCTTCATGATCTGGTCTGAAGATAAATGGGCGGGTTTCAGGCGAAATCTGCTTGTTGTGCTTTGGGGTTGCTCTATTGTCGGCACTGCCTGCCGTGCCGCGGTCGGCAGCGGCGGTTTATACATTCCTCCGGTACCGGTTGGATTGCCGCCACAGCCTGTAAGTCACACGCCGCCCGCCCATTCGCGGGCGCCCGTAATTCCGTCGAAGATTGATCAAACAGCAGGTGGGCAGACGGCAAAACGGGCCGCGCATGCCGCAACGCCAATCGCTCGTCAGGCAGGCCGACACTCCATCCAATCGTTTGACTTTCAGGTCGTTTCAACCTCGCATCCGGCGGGGATTTATCATGTCGGTCAAACCGGCGTGGTAAATCTGCTGATTGTGAATAAAGGCACCGTTCAAGCTACATTGGGCGGCCGCCTGCAGTGGAAAAAAATCGCCCGCCGGAATATGGCGATCCACGCGGTATCCACACGCCCCCGCAACAGCGGCTTGCCGGTTGGGCACGGCGGGATTGCAAGCGTAAAAATCAAACCAACGCCGGTCGCGGCGGGGCGGGAACTTAAAATTGCACTGCCGGTCAATTTTCGGCATTCGGGTCGCTATGAACTTCAATGGCAATTCCGGCACGCGATCAGGCCCATTTTCGGACCGGTGCTGGCGATTCATCCGCCGCATGGCGCCGCCTTGCCCGAGATTGACAGCCAGTGGATTGCGAACGTTCCGGCGGCGTTTTTTCAGCCCCAAAGTGCGGATTGCATACAGGACTACATACGTCAAACCGGTATTCGCCGGTTCCTGCTGAATATTGACTTCGGCAAAAAGCCCTCGGCCGATACGGATCGTCGGCCAAGGGAGATTCCCGGCTTGATCCGCCTGATGCAAACGATTCGTCGCCAGGGCGGGTACACCATCATTCGCTTGAATATTATTGCGGGGGCGGCCGGTGGTGATTTCCCGGCAAAACCAGCTCTTAAACGCTGGCTGATGGGGAATATTCTGCCGGCGACCGGCGCTGTACAGGCGGTGGTGGTGAATCCGGTCGGGTTTAGCGTCCGCTCGCGCCACGAACTGGCCGGGCGGGCGGTGCCATTGGCCGCGGAGCAGCTGCTTTTCCGACGGATAACGGAGATACTGCACTCTTCTGCACCCAATGTGCAGGTTGTGCGTGAGTTAGAAAATCTGGGCGGTGATGCCTATTGTCCGCTGTCGCCGCATATATTTAATTCGGCTGCTTCCCACGGATCGGGTCCGACGGTCGCAATTACCGACGCTCCCAGGTGGTTGGCGTTTATGTACTTGTCCGTACGGTTTCCATCTCCACCCACTCTCTGGGTATTGCCGCAACTACATCATAATTCCACCGCGGTTATACATTTGCATCGTGGTCGCGTTCGACCAGGCAACCGATTAAGCCCGCTCATGGCTCTGGTTGCGGGGGCAACGGTCGTTCCGGTACACGCGGGATTACGCTTTGGCGCGATGGCTGACTTGCTGGGCGGGGCGGTGGCCTTCGCCACTGTTCACTCCCGGCTCCCTCCGGAGATTGCGGTATTCCAGGGCAATGGCCGGTCGGTAGCCATAGTGGCCGGACTTGGGGCGGGAAGCCTGCACGATGCACTGTGGCGATATTGGACGAAGGAACGGATCAAATGGCGGCGGCGCGGCCAATTGGCCGGCAACAAATGGCATATTCTCCGGCCCGGCAAGTTTCCTGCAGGTGAAATGACGGTTTACGACCCGGAAGATGTGATGCAGAGCTTTGACGCTTCCGGCCGGCGACGGCCCACGCCTTTCCCAGGCGAACAACATATTCCGCTTGACTCGCATTTTTATTTCCTCACGGCGACTGCTTCGGCAAGAAATCTGGTGGCATCATTGCGGACTGCGGAAATACATGGGTATCCGTTGGCGTTTGTCGCCGCTACTTGCAGGCATGAACGCCGTGGTGCTGCCGCGGGATCATTGCCGGGCGCATCACCGGCGAAGGCGCTTGCCTCGGTTGCCCGCACTGCAAGGGGGACCGGATATTCCGAGGGTGGTAAAACACTGTTGGTTTATGTGAGAATAAGAAATGCCGCGGTCGGCCATTTGCGTGGCAGTGTCCGCATTGCCATAGCTGCGAACCACGCCGGGCGAACTTCGGTCTCCGGATTGACGCGGGCCCATATTCTCCGGGAACAAATTGACCTTCCCTCCGGTCAGTTTGAACAATGGGTAATGCCGGTCTCCGCAGGCGGCGGGGATACTCAACCGCATCACTTGCGGCTGCATGTTCACCTGCAAACAAATCGTTTCACGGAGCACGTGCAATTGGTATTGAAGGTGCCCCATCCAATTGACTGACCGTTGAGGCAGCTGTCGGCAGCGTGCGATTGCCTACAATTTGGGCTAATGCCGTCGGCGGATTTACGGCACGCCTATAAAGTGTGCATATGCGCAAATCAAAGGAAAGAAAATTTTTCATTCGGCTGCGGGGCGGCCATTCAATGGTTAATCCCATGCAGGTTAAGAGTAATGGGCTTCCTTGTATATTTTCTTATCGGGCAATCAATATTCGTATTTAACAATTATCAAAATGAATATGCCGTTTTTAATTTGCCGGCGGCACAGAAATTGCGTTTAATCGGCTGCATAATTTGTGTGTTCCGGCTTTCCCGATGAGTCGGGATGGCTTGTTTGTGGTATTGCGCGGAGGTGATACGGTCTTTTGAAGGGGTTAGGGGATTGACCTTTTTTATGACATTGGGGCAGCCTTTTCCCCATAAAAAGAACTTTACGATTGCTGGAATTGGCTCTATTTGCTCAAAAATCGTGCTCTCGGTTAGAATACCCGGCTTTGTTGGCCGGGGATTCAGTTGTTTGTCGGCCGTTGTATAGGCGGAAACTTAGAAACCACTTTTCTTTTTAGGAGTTCAGTCGTTATGGGTGCATTCACAGCTCGTCGTGCCGCAATCGAGGCGCTTACGCAATTTCGCAGTGTTGCTCCGCGGATTAACTTTAAGGAAACACCGATCAGCGCTATCTACGGCAGCAACGTATTTAATGAAGACGTACAGAGACAACGGCTGCCCAAGCAGATTTTCAAAAAGCTTCAGCAGACCATCAAGCGCGGTGTGGCGATTGATCCGGGAATTGCGGACATTGTGGCCGCCGCGATGCGCGACTGGGCGGTGGAAAAGGGCGCCACGCACTATACACACCTGTTTTACCCCATGACCGGGCTGACCGCGGAAAAGCACGACAGCTTTGTTTCACCGGAAGGTTGCAGTGCAATTCTGGAATTTTCCGGCAAGGAACTGGTCAAGGGTGAACCGGATGCCTCGTCATTTCCATCCGGCGGCCTGCGGGCCACGTTTGAGGCACGCGGCTATACCGCATGGGATCCGACTTCCCCGGCTTATATTCTTGAAAACCCCAATGGGATTACGCTGGTTATCCCGACGGCCTTTGTTTCCTGGACCGGTGAAGCCCTGGATAAAAAAATACCGCTCCTGCGCTCCATGGAAGCACTGTCCAACCAGGCCATGCGGTTGCTGAAGTTGTTTGGTAACAATACGGCCACTACCGTTTTTACCACGGTTGGACCGGAACAGGAATATTTCCTGATTGACCGCAATTTCTATTTTGCACGGCCGGACCTGATCAATTGCGGTCGCACGCTGTTCGGCGCCAAGCCGCCGAAGGGACAGGAAATGGAAGACCAGTACTTTGGCTCCATACCGGAGCGAGTGCTGGCGTGCATGCTGGAAGCGGAACAGGAACTTTACAAACTCGGCGTTCCGGTTAAAACCCGCCACAATGAAGTGGCCCCGGCGCAATATGAAATCGCGCCGATTTTTGAAGATTCCAACCTGGCCCACGACCACCAGATGTTGACGATGGAAACGCTGCGCCGCGTGGCTGAAAAATACGGCCTGAGCTGCCTGCTGCATGAAAAGCCCTTCGCCCGTGTGAACGGCTCAGGCAAGCACAATAACTGGTCGATGTCCACCGATTTGGGTGAAAATTTGCTCAACCCCGGGGACACGCCGCATGAAAATGCGCAGTTTCTGGTGTTCTGCCTGGCCACAATCCGGGCGGTCAACAAATATGCCACGCTTCTGCGTGTCGCCATTTCGTCCGCCGGCAACGATCATCGCCTTGGCGCCAACGAAGCTCCCCCGGCCATTATTTCCATTTATCTCGGCGAACAGCTGCAGGATATCATGGATCAAATTGAAGCCGGCGGCGCCAAAAGCACCAAGACCGGCGGCCATATGGAAATCGGCGTCACCGTGCTGCCCAGGCTGCCGCGCGATGCCGGCGACCGCAACCGCACTTCTCCGTTCGCCTTTACCGGCAACAAGTTTGAGTTCCGTGCGGTGTCCTCCGGTCAGTCGATTGCGGGTCCCAATACGGTCCTGAACACGATTGTGGCCGAGTCTCTTGACTATATTGCCACCAAACTCGAGGCCGATATCAAGGCTGGAAAAGACTTCAACAAGTCGGTGCAAAGCCTGCTGGCGGCCCTTATCAAGGAAAATAAGCGGGTTATTTTCAATGGTGACGGCTATACGGAAGAATGGCACAAGGAAGCCGCCAAGCGCGGTCTGCCCAACCTGAAAACCTCCGTGGAGGCAATTCCGCATCTGATCAGCAAGGAATCCATTGAACTCTTCGGCAAGTATAAAGTGCTGAGCGAAAAGGAACTGCACAGCCGCTATGAGATTTACCTGGAGAATTACAAGAAGACGATCACCATTGAAGGCCTGATGACGGCATCCATGGCACGCACGATGATTCTACCCGCCGCCATTGCTTATCAGGGTGAAGTTGCGGCGTCCATCACCGCGGCCAAATCCGCGGGATTGAAAGGCAAACCGCTGGCGGAACAGCAAAAGATTCTTACCGAGCTTGGTTCGGCCATCGCCGGATTTCATCAGGCGATCGATAAGCTGGATAAGATCAATGAACATCATGCCAAAGGTGATTCGCTGGCGCATGCCAAGTATTCACGCGATGTCGTGATACCCGCGATGAATGCCGTACGTGAAATCGGCGATCAACTGGAGACGATGGTGTCGGACAACGCCTGGCCGCTGCCGACCTATCGCGAAATGCTTTTCATCAAATAAAGAATGCGCGGGTGTCCTGATCACCCTGCGATCAATGAACGGCTTTCCATGGCCGGCCCGGTTTTGCCGGGCCGGCCATTTTCATGCGCCGCTGCCGCCTGCAGTAGCCATCTTGGCCTCCGGCGCCGGCCCTGCACCCGGCAGGCTTCATTTGCGCACTGTTATCTGCTATTCTTACATCCATGAAACGGACGCTGCTTTTTCCATCCATCGCGCTGCTCACAGCCGGGCTGGTCTGTTTTTTTTTGTCCGCTTCAGCGGCAAGTCATCGCGGAGCCATTGTGTTTTGCGAAGCCGGACAGATTCACACCCTGGACCCGCAACACATGACCTGGATGCAGGATATCCGGGTGGGACTCGGATTATGGGAGGGGCTGGCGCAATACAACCCGTCCACGCTGGAGCCTATGCCCGGCATCGCGCGGAAATGGATCATCTCCCCGGATGGAAAGACCTATACCTTTTTTCTGCGGCCAAATGCGCGCTGGTCAAACGGAGACCCGGTGACCGCGGCCAATTTCATTTTTTCCTGGCGCCACATGCTCCAGCCATCCACGGCTGGCGGGTACATTGCCATGTATTTTCACATTGCCGGTGCGCGTGCCTATTTTTATTCGCTGGTTTCGCACGCCCGGCATCACCTGTTATTCAGTTCCGTTGGTGTAAAGGCTGTCGGCCGGCATGAACTGGTTGTGCAGCTGACCCGGCCGTGCGGCTACTTTCTGTCATTGATGGCCTTTCCGCCTTTTTTTCCCCTTGACGCACGATCCATGAAACCATTTCTGGTGCACACCGGAGGGTTTCTGCATTACAACGCCCGATGGACGCGGCCGCCCAATCTTGTCACGGACGGTCCGTACCGGCTGGCCGATTGGCGTTTTCATCAATATCTGCTGCTGAAGCCCAACCCATACTATTATGATCGCCGGGCCGTTCGCTGCCGGCGGCTCCTCGTGGAAAACTATCCTGATGCGCAATCCGCGTTTCTGGCTTACCAGAGCGGCACGCTGAATGTCCTGTCGTTTATCCCCGGAAATTTTGCCCCGACGCTTCTTAAGCTGCAGTCGGCCGGTAAGCGCCATGATGTGCACTATCGACCGGTTTTCGGTACATGGTTCATGGACATTAACTGCCTGCGCAAACCGCTGAATGACCCGCGGGTGCGCATAGCCCTGGACAGGGCGGTGGACAAGAAAGCGATTGTGGAAGATGTATTGCGCCTGCCGGAAAAACCGGTCAACGTGCTGATACCGCCGGATTCAATCACCGGATATCACAGCCCGGTGGGACTCTCATACAACCCCCGCCGGGCCAGGCAATTGCTTGCGGAGGCGGGGTTTCCCGGCGGTCGGGGGCTGCGGCGGTTAAAACTGCTGATCGTGGGCGGAGGCCAAACCACGGAGGCTCGCATTGCTCAGGCTGTGGCCCGCATGTGGCAGAAGAAGCTGGGTGTGCGGACGCGCATTGTGCAGGAAGAGAGCAAGATTTTTCATGAAGATACGGTCAATCATAATTTTGACCTGGACATCAGCGGCTGGTATGGAGATTACCGGGATCCGACCACGTGGTTGAATCTGTTTCGCGCATCGAATCCCAACAATCATACCGGCCTGAATTCGCCGGAGTTTGAGGAACTTATGCGGCGGGCTTCGCACACCGTTGATCCCCAGGCGCGGCTAAACGTGCTGGCCCGGGCGGAAAAGCTGCTTGTATGCAAATTAATGCCGGCCATTCCGTTATACCAGGCCAGCGACGGCTATATGTACAACCGCAATAAAATCGCCGGAATCCGACCCAATGTGCAGTTGATCACCCTGTTTAAGTACATTCACTGGCGCCGCAGGCCGCTTTCCGGAGGGTACCGGCCGTGAAGGTATTTATTCTCAGGCGGCTTTTGCAGTCCCTGGTGGTGATATTTCTGGTTTACAGTGTCACTTTCTGGCTGCTGATGGCCACACCCGGCGATCCGTTTTTAGGGCATAAACTTCCGCCTGCCGCCATTCTTGCGGCGCTTAAGGCGCGCTACGGGCTGAACGATCCGGTCCATGCCTGGCTGGCGTATGCCTGGCGGATTATCGCCCATGGGGATTTGGGGCCCACCATCAGTTATGAAAACTGGACGGTTTTGGATGTTATTCGTTCCACCTTTCCCGTTTCCATCGCTTTAGGATCGCTTTCCCTGCTCATTGCGCTGTGGCTCGGCGTTGCCGCCGGCCTGGCCGGCGCCATCTTCCGTGGGCAATGGCCGGACCTGGCGACCACGGTTTTTTCCCTGCTGGGCATCTCCTTACCGACGTTCGTCATCGGCTCCGCCCTGCTGATGCTGCTGAGCGTGGATTTGATGGTGTTTCCGTCGGGCGGGTGGGGAACTTTTTCCCAGCTGTTTCTTCCGGCGATTACGCTCGCAATTCCCTATCTGGCATATATCGCCCGGCTTACGCGCGGCAGTGTGCTGGATACCCTTTCGGCGGATTTCATCCGCACGGCCCGTGCCAAGGGGGTGGGGCGGACCGCCGTGCTTACAAACCATCTGCTGCCCAATGCATCCATCCCGGTGTTGACCTTTCTTGGACCGGCTACCGCGGGAATTCTGACGGGGTCATTTGTTGTCGAAAAGCTGTTTGCAATTCCCGGTTTAGGCCAGGTTTTCGTGAACGCCTGTCTGGATAAGGATATTCCGCTGGTGCTGGGAACGGTGCTGGTTTACACAACCCTGCTTGTGTTGCTGAATCTGGCTGTCGATATATTGTGTGCGGTGGCCGATCCGCGGATTCGCCTGCAATAGCTGTCCGCGGGGCCGCCGCCCGGGTTTATATTTCCTTAAGTGCGGAAAGCACTTCCTCGTAATGCCCGCCAACCTTCACCTTGGAAAATATCCGCGCAATACGGCCTTGGGCGTCAATGATGAAGGTGGAACGCTCGATGCCCATGTATTTGCGGCCATACATGGATTTTTCAACCCATACGCCGTACTGTTCCGCAACGGAATGGGTCACATCCGCCAGCAGTGGGAACGGCAGGCTGAATTTCCGGATGAACTTGGCGTGACTGCCTGCATTATCAGGACTGATACCGACGACAACCGCGCCGGCTCGTTCGATGGCCGCGATACCATCGCGAAAGCTGCACGCTTCTTTGGTGCATCCGGGCGTGTCATCCTTGGGGTAAAAGTAAAGAACAACCTTTTTCCCAAAAAAGTCCTTTAACGCGATTTCGCCGCCGCCGGATGCGGGCAGCGAGAACGCCGGTGCCGGGTCCAATAAGTTAAGCGCCATGCCGTGCCTTTCGCAGCGTTAATTGGAAAATCCGCGGCCAACCGCCGCTTCGCCGGAATGATAGGCGGGCCGGCAGGGGTAAATCAACCGGTTGGGCCACCGGCTGGTTGGGCTGCATTTCCCGGCAGTCGCAGCGCTTGCTGAAGTTGATCGCAGAACAGGCCGCACAATAATTGCTGGCTCATGGTATCCCGGACAAACCGCTGGCCCCGGCGGCCCATGTCGGACAGCTGGGATTGCGGTATGGCCGCGATTTCTTTGAGCAGCCGCACGGCGCCGGCAACATCCCCATGAAGAATATGCCATCCGATCTCGTGCCGATCCAGAATGTCGGAAATATGACTGGGCTTCGGTCCCAAAAAAAGTATGGGCCGGCCCACCGCCATCGCCCCGTAGATTTTGCACGGGTGGATAATGCCCACCATGTTGTCACCCAGCGATACGATATGCACATCCGCCGCGGAAAGGGAATAGCGTATCTGATCCAGCGGCTGATAGGGTAATGAAAACACATTTTTAAGATTGTGCTGTCGGCGAAATTCTTCAACCTCTTTTTTCCCCAATCCGCCGCCGATAAAGGCAAAACGAATGGTGGGATGATCCCGCAGTTCCACCGCCGCCTGAAGGATTGTCTTCAGGGGATTGGCCGGCGAGTGGTTGCCGCTGTACATGATGACAAATTTTCCGGCCATTTCGTGTTCCAGGCGGAATGGGTTCTGCCCATGGTCTATCATGTCAATCATCATGTCGTGAGACCATGGCGGCGCCACCGGCATGGCGGCGGAAAATGCACCTCGTTTCTTGAGCCGCTCCGCCATGAACCGGTCCAGTGCGAATATAATGCTGGAATTGCGAAGTATAAGTCTGTTTATCGCTTCCAACAGCCGGGCGCGAAGGCTGTTTTCCCAGATTTTTCCCATCATGATCAATTGATCCGGGTTTAGATCCATCGCCCAGTATGCGATTGGAATGCGGCGGAGCTTTTTGAGGCATACCGCCGTAAACCCTATCATGGGAGGGGAGGTGCTGAAAAATATCCCTTTTACGCCCGGCGTCAGCAGGCCGGCAAAAAAGCTCTGGATCAAAAAGCTGGCCGTGCCGACAACCCGGATCAGCAGGTTTTTTTTCCCAAAGGAACACCACCGCATTCGCCGCACATCCACGCCATGCAGGTTTTCGCGCAACGGATAGCATCGCGTCGGATCCTCGTAGCCCCGTTGCGATGTATACACGCGCACACGATACCCCCGCGCGGCCATGGTGACCGCCACATCCGTCATGTGCTGGCCTACGGATGCGGGGTCCGGTACAAACGTCTGTGAAAATACCAGCAGCAGCGGGGCGCTGGCATCTGGCGGCGGATGAGTGTGATCGTGCATCGCTGGGTCTGTTCGGTGAAACGCACGGGCCTGCCCGCCCGTTCTGCTTTCAAACGTTGTTATGACGTTTATCTGACTTTGCGGGCGTTTTTATCCGTCATCTGGTTGTAAATCCAGGCGTACGTCGCTTCCAGTCCGGTCCGCAGTTTAACCGAGGGTTCCCATCCCAACAGTTTTTGAATGAGCGTGTTGTCGCTGTTGCGGCCGTTGACGCCCTTCGGGGCGGAGAGATTGTATTTGCGCTTCAGTTTTATGCCCGCAATACTTTCCACGATGTCAACCAGGCCGTTGATGGTGACAATTTCGCTGCTGCCCAGGTTGATCGGTTCAATGATATTGCTCCACAGGATGTCCTGCGTGCCTTTCAGGCAATCGGAAATGTACATGAAACTGCGGGTTTGGTGGCCGTCGCCCCAGATCTCAATATTATGATCGCCGGAAAGTTTGGCGGTGATCACTTTGCGGCAAATGGCGGCCGGCGCCTTTTCACGCCCGCCCTCCCAGGTTCCATCCGGGCCGTATACATTGTGATAACGCGCCACGCGCGTGATTAAATTGAAATCCTCGCGGAAATGCCGACACATGCGCTCGCTGAAAAGCTTTTCCCAGCCGTAACCGTCTTCCGGCATGGCCGGATAGGCATCGGCTTCCTTAAGCGGAATGACATCCGGTGATATCTGTTTTTCACCGTTATACACACACGCGGAAGAGGAATAAAAAAAGCGGTTTACACCACAATCTTTGGCCGCCATAAGCAGGTGCGTATTAATCAATACGCTTAGCATGCACAATGCCTTGTGCGTTTCAATAAATCCCATGCCGCCCATATCCGCAGCCAGGTTGTACACATAGGCTGAATCTTTCAGTGCCTTGTAGCAGGCCGGCTTTTCCGAAAGATCAAGCTGCATATTTTCCGCATTCGGGAATATTTGGTACCACTGATCGATAGGCTTCTGATCCACGGCGCGAACATGTTTGTAGCCCTGTGCCAGAAGATCACGGACAAGATGGCCGCCAATGAATCCACCCGCACCGCATACGACAACTCTTTGGGACAAATCTTTCACGGAATTCCTCGTTTTCTACCGGCCAAAACGACCGAGATAAAATGCCCGGCTCAAGTCCGGTAACCGGCGCGGGCAACCCTGCGATAGTCCCATTTTCGGCAAATCCACGGATTTGGGAATACCGAAAACAGGAAGTTTTGGAAGATAATCCCCCCGGCAGTTGCTTGCAAGCGGCGGAAATCCGGTTTTGGTGATGCCTGTGAGGGCGTATGTCTCCTCAGGAAGCAGACCGGGAAGCAGGCCATGAAGCAGGCTTTGAACCGGCGTTGATCCGCGCATTTGAGCTTCCGGCTGGCTCTACGCCATTGTCGCGGTTGGCGGCCGCCATTCCTGGCCTGAATAAGCACTCAAGCAAAGGGCCGATTCGAGTCACTTGTTGATACGCCGAATAGCCGTAACGGTGATTCCTTCCGCGGGCGGGGAAAGCTGGAATCCAAATTTGGCGACCAGTTTTTGCATGGCAAAATTGCCGGAGAGAATTTCGGCTTTTAAGGCTGCAATTTTTTCCTGGCAGGCAATATTGAGCATTGCTTCCAGCAAGCGCGTTCCCAAGCCGCGGTTCTGCCAGGCATCCGCGATAAGCATCGAAATATCGGCCGAGTCCGTGGCGGGTTTACGGCTGATGCGACCTACGCCTGCAATGGTCAATTTCCTGGTCTCCGTGTCCATATATTCCAGCACCAAGGCGATTTCCCGGTCGTAGTCATTCACGCACCGCCGCAGGAGCCGATCATGCATGGTACGGGCATCGAAACCCAATGTGCCCATATACCGCAGCTGCACCGTGCGTTCGGAAAGCCGCCGATGAAATTCCACCATCAGTACTTCATCCTCCGGGCGGATGGGGCGCAGAGTAAACGGTTTACGATCCTTGGATTCAACCATTTGAATGTATTGGGCCGGATAGGGGCGAATGGCCGGCTGGGGCAGTGCGGATTCCGGGGTGGCCGGCGGGTGAAGCACAATGCGGGCGTCAAGCGCCATTATGCGGTCATGCGACACGAGCAATGGATTGATATCGATTTCCTTTATCCATTGATGCTGCACGACAAGCTGGCTGAATGCGACAATCAACTGTTCCAGGGATGCCAAATCAACCGGCGGCCGGCCGCGCACGCCGCCAAATGCCCGGTAAATGCGCGTCTGTTCCATCATGCGGCGGCTCAGGGTGCTGGTTAACGGCGGCAGGGCCAACGCCCGGTCGCGCATCACTTCCACCAGTTGACCGCCGGCTCCAAAGACGATGACCGGCCCAAGCTGCGGGTCCACGGTACTGCCCAGAATAATTTCATAGCCATCCGTACGAATCATCGGTTGCACGGTAACGCCTTGAAAATGCTCCGCTCCCGCCTTGGCGGTTACCGCCTGGGCAATACGGTTGAAGGCGTCTTTTACGTCCGTAACGGAATGCAGATTCAACTGCACGCCGCCGACATCCGTTTTATGGGTAATTGTCAGTGAATGCAGTTTCAGCACGACCGGATAACCGATTCCGGAAGCAATCTCCGCGGCTTGGTCCGCAGTTTGGGCGATCTGCGTGGGGACCACCGGGATGCCGTAGGCCGCCAACGCTTCTTTGGCCTCAAATTCCGTCAGAATGGATCGCTGGTCGCCGCGTACTTTGGCAATCAGGGAATCCACGGCTGTTGCGCAGGCATCCGCCCGATGGTTTTGCGCGGGCAAGGATGGTGTTTCATAAATGCCGCGGAGATTATAACTGTAGCGCCACATATAATTAAAAGCTCTGGCCGCACTATCCGGATAAAGGAAATTGGGAATGCCGCGCTCGCTCAGCCGTTGAGCGCCTGCCGCGACTTCGGCCCCGCCCATCCAACTGGCCAGCACGGGTTTCTTTGTTTTGCCGGCCGCGGTAAGCAGTTCATCCGCGGTGCGTGCCGGGTCGGTCATGGCCTGCGGGGTAAGCACGACCATGACGCCGTCCGAATCAGGATCGTTAAGGGCGATATTAAGGCACTGGGCGTACCGTGCCGGATCCGCATCACCCAGCACGTCAATGGGGTTGCCGTGGCTCCAAGCGGCGGGAAGGCATTTATTAAGCTCGGCAATCGTTTGCGGGGAAATTTGCGCCAGTTGTCCGTCGCCGCGAACCAGTGCATCCGTGGCCAGCACACCCGGTCCGCCGGCATTGGTGATAATGGTAAGACGTTTGCCGACGGGGCGGGGTTGCTTGCCGAGAACATCCGCCATGGAAAACAGATCCTCAATGGTGTCCACACGCAACACGCCCACGCGCCGGAATGCCGCCTCGATTGCGTCATCGCTGCCGGCAAGAGATCCGGTATGCGATGCGGCGGCTTTGGCGGCGGCATCCGTACGTCCCGCCTTGATCACGATAATGGGTTTGGAAAGCGCCACTTCACGGGCCGCGGACAAAAATGACCGGGCATCACCGATGCTTTCCATATAAATGACAATGCTGCGCGTATGTGGATCATCGCCGAGATAATCAATCAGGTCTCCCCAGTCCACATCCAACATTGATCCGATACTGATAAACGCACTGAAACCAACGCGTTCGCGCAGGCTCCAGTCCAGCACGCCGGTGCACAAGGCACCGCTCTGGCTGATGAATGCCACCGAGCCGGTGCCGGCCATGGCATGGGCGAATGTCGCATTCAGGCCGGTCGGCGGACACATGACGCCAAGGCAATTCGGCCCGATTACGCGGATATGATGTTTTCGCACGGCGGCCAACAGGCGGTGTTCAAGTTCCACGCCCTCCGGTCCGGTTTCCTTGAAGCCCGCGGATATCACCACGACATTTCTGATGCCGGCCTGTCCACATTCCTCAATGGTCTGAGGGACGCCGGCGGCCGGCGTTACCACAACCGCCAGATCCGCGGGCGTCGGCAAGCTGGATAAGTGCGGATAGGCGCGAATACCCATGACACTGCTTTTTTTTAGATTCACGGGCAGCACGGCGCCGCCGAAAGGGCTGTCCAGCAGGTTGCGCAAAATGGCCCGTCCAACGCTGCCGGGCCGGTCGGTGGCGCCGATAAGGGCGATATTGCCCGGCGCAAAAAACGGCCGCAGGGGATGCCTTCCACCGCGCCAAAGGTCATGGGATGGATCAAATGCGGCAATGGTTTGTGGTTCCATTTTATGTGTTTCGGATATGGCGGACATGATAATCTCCTGTCGTTACGCTTCGCACCTTTGGCCGCGGCCGTACAGCGGCGGGCCGAAAGTGCGAATGCGGCGGCAAAAATCTTCCGCCGTTCCAGTTACCTGTATCAGCATAGACGGATGGCGGCGGCGGGCAATCCGGAAATATATGGCGACCGCCGTAGGGAATAGCCGTAGGAGCTTGTCCGAATTATAGCCGGGGTGGCCACAAGGCGGTCTTGTACCGCCGTTCATGAATTAATGGTGCGGCCGTCGACCGCCATCGCCGCTTCGCGCATGGCTTCGGGCAGCGTGGGATGCGCATGGCATGTACGGGCGATGTCTTCGCTGCTGGCCCCAAGTTCCATCGCGATCACGGCCTCGGCAATCATGGTTGATGCCTGCGGCCCAAGGATGTGCACGCCAAGAACCATATCCGTACGTGCATCCGCCAGGATTTTTACCATGCCTTGTGTTTCGTCCATGCAGAGCGCGCGGGAATTGGCCGAGAAGCGAAACTTGCCGGTTTTGTAGGAGATATTGGCGGCTTTCAGCTCTTCTTCCGTTTTCCCCACCCAGGCCAGCTCGGGGGCGGTGTACACCACGAATGGAATGGTGTCATAATTTACATGGCCCGGAATTCCGGCCATGCGCTCCACAACGGCAACACCCTCATCTTCGGCTTTATGGGCCAGCATCGGGCCGACAATCACATCGCCGATGGCGTAAATATTCGGCACGGAAGTTTCCCAATGTTTGGCCACGGTTATCCGGCCGCGACTGTCCGTTGCGATTCCCGCCTTGTCCAGTTCCAGGCCGGTGGTGTATGCCTTGCGTCCCACCGCCACCAGCACCAGGTTGGCGGTAAGATTGTGCGCGGGTTGATCCGGCTTGGCGTCTTTGGCTTTATAGCTGATGACCACCTGATCCTTCTGCAGTTTTACGGCGCCGGCGGCCGAGGCGAAAATAAACTCAATTCCCTGACCTTTCAGGACCCGCTCCATATGCCTGCCCATTTCATCATCGGATCCGGGCAGAGTGGTGTGGTGAATTTCCAGCACGGTGACCTGTGCGCCAAGTCTCCGCCATACGGAGGACAATTCCAGCCCGATGGCGCCGGCGCCGATCACGACGAGCTTTTCCGGGACTGCGGGCAAGGCAATGGCCTGATCGGAGCTGATGACGTACTTGCCGTCAAACGGGATATTGGGCAGGGACGCCGGTTCACTGCCGGTGGCGATAAGAATTTTTCGCGCCGAAACAGTCTGCTTTCCTTCGGCGGATGTGATGTTGACCGTGGACGCGGAGGCAAAGCCGGCGGCGCCCGTCAGCCTGGTGATTTTATTTTTCTTAAAAAGCCCGCCAATACCGTTGGAGAGCGTTTCGACGATCTTGTTTTTTCGGGCCATAAGCGTGGGCAGGTCCACGGTAACTTTTTCGCAGGCAATGCCCAGATGGTGGAATTCTTCTTTTGCCAGATGATATTTTTCCGTGGCTTCCAGCAGGGTTTTGCTGGGAATGCAGCCCACACGAAGGCATGTGCCGCCAAGTTTCGGTTCTTTTTCCACGCAGGCGACGCGCATGCCCAGCTGGGCGGCACGAATGGCGGCGACGTAACCGCCGGGTCCGGCGCCAATGACAAGAAGGTCATAATCCGTATGGGCAGTGGTGGCCATGGTTGTAAACCTCAATTCCTGAAAGCAATACCAAGTCCCTCCGGACAATGCGCCGGATCGGGCTTCATGGGCAACTATATAGCAGGCAATACGGCAATGGCAAAGGCTGCGGGCCGACTACGGCTTTGACCGATAAAGAAAAGTGCGGGAAAATATGGGCAAGATATTTGACTGCGGTGCAGGTTTGACGTAAACTGGATATGAAACAGTTGCACGATCTGTTGTATTCAATCCCCGTGCTCCGGTTACGTACAGGGTTGAGTTATAATCGCAGTGGTGTTACCGCCGGAGTGTCGCTGCGGGCTGTTTGGTTTAGTGCATAGGAATCCCATGGCGTCTGTTCGTGAAATCGCCCGGCAACTCGGTATATCAGCGGCCACTGTTTCCCGCGCAATGAACAACCATCCGTTGGTCGCCGAAGAGGTGCGGCAGCGCGTTATTCTGGCCATGAATCGCAGTCGGTACGTGCCAACGGTCGGCCGGCGGGAGACGATGAATATCGCCTTTGCCTATACCGGTGAGGCATCCATCGGCAGCCCGTTTGACGCGGCGCTGATGCAGGGTATGAGCGACCGCATGGAACAATGCGGTTTTGACCTGATGGTGCTGGATTTGCGGAGGGCGATGCTTCCACGCGAAAACTATACCCAACTGTTTCTGCGCAAGGGGATTCGCGCCGCCGTCCTGCGGACGACCGCCGCTACCACGGGCATATGCCGGGAGATTGCCGCAGAGGGGTTTCCCGCGGTCGTCGTGGGCTATCATTTTGACGACCCGGAAGTTAATTATATTTACAGCAATTCCTATTCCGGCAGTTGCGAGGCGATTACCCATCTGGTGGACCTCGGACATACCCATATCGCCATATCGCTGCATGTGGTGGAAGATTCCGACCACACGGACCGGTTGAACGCGTGGAGACATGTGCTTAAACAGCATAAACTCCCCGTGCTGGATAAATTTATCATTCGGGCGCCGGCCACGCTGGACGGCGGCGCGCAACTGATCCGGCGGATTGCCGCCATGTCTCCGCGGCCGACGGCGGTTTATATCACCGATCCGTTGGTGGCCGTAGGCGCTATTTCCGAAGCCCGGCAGATGAATTGGAACATTCCCGGGGATATCTCCATCGTCGGATTTGATGACAGCGATATCCGGTTCATGGTTTATCCGAAGCTCACGGCGGTCTGCCAGGATGCGCGGGCAGTGGGGCAGGAGGCATTCGATACACTTAATCGGTTGTTGAATATCAGCGGCGAGGATGCCAAAACCACGGTATTCCGCCGCACACTCGCAACGCATTTTGAGGTAAATGGCTCCACCGCGTCGCCGGGGAAAGCGTCTTTGTAGGATTTTCGCGCGTTGGTCGCGGGAACTCCAACGCAGCCATCCTTGAACCGTTATATAAATGAAGTGATTCAGATGTCTGCAAAATTTATGTAACACATAATCGGTTTGTCAAATCCGCCGTTGCCGCGGCCTGTGTGCCGGTGGAACCGCAGGCGAAGAATGGCCGGAGGGCTGCGGAGCGTTTACGGAAACTGATGGATACGAGTTATTCGGGATGAAAGGACCTCGGTTATGTTTCTACCTGCACAGCGCCTGATCGGGATTGTGACCACGCTGGTCGTAATGGCCGCAACACTTTTTGCCACTGACCGCGGCGGTGCGGCGGCGGCGCATTCCGGAGTTTCCAAGGCGGCGCTTCCGTTGGTAATTTATAAAAACGGCAACGACGATTCCGGCTACATCCCCAGCGGCTGGATGGGCGATACCGGCAATATTCACTACAACGGACACTGTTCCACGGCGCACCCGCCGCATGGTTCCGATTGCATCCGGATCAAATATGCCTCGGACAGCGGCTGGGGCGGCATCGTGTGGCAGAATCCCGCCAACAATTGGGGTGACGCGCCGGGCGGTTTCGATCTTACCGGCGCAAAAACACTCAGTTTTTGGGCCAAAAGCAAGCATGCCGGGCAGATCGTTACATTCGGCTACGGGGTGATTGGAACGGCAAAAAAATATCGCGATACCTCAAAGGTAATGCGAAAGATAACACTCACAAAAAAATGGAAAAAATACAGTTTCAAGTTGAAAGGCAGGGATATGACGCGCATCGTCACCGGCTTTTTCTTTTCGGCGGGTGCGGCAGGCAAGCCGTTTACGATTTATCTGGACAACATTGAGTATAAATGACCCGGCCGGATAAGCAGGACACATTCCCGCGGATTTGCCGGCGACATCCGGTGACGAGCCGTACGGCTGATGGACCCGCATCGGCGGTGGTGAACGGAGAACATATGAATCGGCGCTGGTGGAAAATATGTATCAGCCTGCTGTTTTGCGCCGCGGCGCCGGCGGGCATAGCGGCTGGAGCCGCGGGGACATCGCCGGGAAAGCTTTTGTTTAAGCTGAATTTCACGGGCAAAGCTGGGGCATTGCCATCCAAAAAGCAATGGCACTACGATACGGGCTGGGACCCGAATTGCCGCACCTATTATCGCGATGACCGCCAAACCATGGGCGTGGTCAAGGATTCCCATACCCAAAGCGGAAAAGCGCTGGCCATTCGTGTGATTCCATATCCCGGAAAGCCGGGGGCGTTTGAATCCGCACGCATCACGACATTCTCCAATGCGGCATGTCATGTCCAGTACGGCCTGATTGAAGCCCGAATAAAAGTACCGGGGGGACCCGGCGGAGCGGGATCGGGTTCCTGGCCGGCATTCTGGTTATTGGGAACCAATATCCGGCAAGTCGGGTGGCCGCAGTGCGGCGAGATTGCTGTCATGGAAAGTGCCGGAAATCGGCCCGGCGTCGTCACGGGTACCATTCACGGCCCCGGCACCGGCGCCGGGGCGCCATACACCCTGCCGGCCGGGCAGGAGTTCTGGCGACACTACCATATCTTTGGAGTTCAATGGAGCCCCCGTGAAATTGAGTTCCTGTGTGATGGCCACGCCTATGCCCTTTTTACCCCGTCAGACCAGGCCGCGGGCAGCTGGGTTTTTGACCATCCATTTTATATCATCCTCAATGTCGCCGAGGGCGGCGCCTACGGCGGGGCGCCGGCGCCGACGGCGACTTATCCCCAAACCATGTACGTGGACTGGATAAGGGCCTACCGGTGGACGCTTGCCGCTCCCACCGCCCTGCGGGTGCGTGCCGCCGGGCATGACCGGGTGCGGGTAGGCTGGACGGATACGGCATTTGATGAGAGCGGATTTGTGCTCCAGCGATCCACATCAGCCGATTTTTCCAGCCGCGTAAAAGAGTGGAAACTCTCCGCCATGAACAGTTCAATAAGGGATTCCGGGCTTTCAGCGGGTGTTACCTATTATTACCGGATTTCCGCGGTCGAAGGAAATCATCAGTCCGCGTGGTCATTGATCCGCAGCGCCGTGGCGAGGCGCGGTGTCCCTGCCGCGTTAACGAATGCGGCCGGACGGGCCGTTATCGCCGTCAATTGCGGCGGTCCGGCAGGGGACGGCTTCTTGGCGGACCGGTATTTCACGAAATCCGCCACTGATGCGCCGGGCCGTCACCCGGTTATTCGTACCGGCAACTCAAGGAGCATTCCGGAAAGCGTTTATCAGTCCAATCGGTATGGTTCGTTTACCTATACGCTGCCGCATTTAAAACCGCATGGTCGTTACATTCTGGAATTGAATTTTTGCGAGGGCTACTGGCACGGCCCGCGGAAACGGCTGTTTGCGGTGTTTGCCGATGGTGTGCCCATTCTCAATGATTTCGATATTTATGCCGCCGCGGGCGGGCGGTACAAAGCGGTCAACCGGTTGTTTCGTGTCAAGGCGGATCGTCATGGAAAATTGGTCCTGCGGTTTGTATCTCAGCGGGATAATGCGCAGGTAAACGGCATTGAGGTTTATCCCGCTCGCTGATGGCGGGCGGTTTTACGGCGGCGGCAAGAGTACAACAATCCGCATCCGCAGGCGGGTTACTCCAGAATCTCCACCGGAGTGCCCACGGCGCACATGGCAAAAAGCCGGGCCATGTCCGCATTGCACAGGGCCACACAGCCGGCGGTGGACGTGCGGCCTTCCGCGCCGCCATGAATAAAAATTTCTCCGCCCAGCGGTGTTTTCCAAACGCGGTCCTGCGTGGCCGGATCGCTCATATCGCCGTCGGCCAGATCCGCCATCAACCGGTCAAACTGCGGCTGGGTCAACAGGCCGCACTCCAGGCCGCGTCTGGCGGCGGCTTCATCCGGATAATTCAATCCCAGGGACAGGAAGAATTTGCTCCCGGGATTGCGAAACACCACTTTGAATGTTCCCAGCGGCGTTTTGCGGTCCCCTTCGATTTGCTTGTCACCGGAATTTGAACCGCTGATGCAGGGATACGCGGCGATCTGTCTGCCGGCAGCGATGACTTCCAGAATGCCACGGGATTTTATGACACGAAGTTGTATACCTGTGTGCACGTTCATTTTTTATCATCCGGATTGTGGTACTGCCGGTCAAAAAAGTAAACAGGATACGCGACGAGTTCACGTATCACGGAAAATGGGTCGGTCTGGAACCATTGATGATCTTTCGCTGCAAGGGTCCAGGTCTTGATGCCTATCTGGCGGAAGGCCAGCTGCGTGCGCGGCAAATGATAATCCGAACTTATGGCGACAACCGTTTTGAACCCGCGCTGCCGCATGACGCGCCGTACGTTAAAAGCCGTGTACCGCGTGTTGTCTCCATGGAAGTCAAGAATAATGCGATTGCGCGGCACCCGGTGCGACAGGGCGATTTTCAGCATGGCGTCCGGTTGGTTGCGGTGCGATTTGAGCGCGCCGTCAGGGGCGGAACCGCTGAGCATCAGGTATCGAATACGGTGCTGCATGAAAAGTTGAACGCCCATAAGGGTGCGGTTGCGCATCGCACGGTCGCAAATGTCGCCGGGAAGAACCGCATGGCCCAGCACCACTCCCAGGTCAATGGTTCCGGTGGACGGAGGGGGATCCGCGCGGAATTCGCAGCTGAAAACCCATACCATCAGGGCGGCGAATAACAGGCTGAAAATACGATCCTTCCACCCATACCGCAGCAGACGCATGGTTTTTTCCGGCGGGGGCAGCGAGCCTGCGGATGTACTGAAAATGCCGCCGGGAGACGCCCCCAGCCACACGGCAAACGCCAGCAGCACCAGCAGGCACATGGGGGGGCCAATCTGCAGGTTTCCATGGCGTTGGGCCAGCAGGTGATAGTAATACAGGGTGTTGGCCAGCAGCGCCAGCATCACCATCCACGATGGGATCAGAAGCAGACGGTTCAGCCATAATCGCCGGCACACAAGCCGGGGTGAAATGACCGGCGCGGCCGGAATGTCCAGGCAACGGCTCAAACCGAGTGCAATAAGCGAAAGCAACCAGACAATCAGCAGCGGCTGGGCCAAAGGCCCGGCCTGACGCAGATCAATCCAGCGAAAACTTTGGCCGGTCAGAATGCTGATGCCGCCCGCCCAGTAGATTGCGGTTTCCAGGCATCGCAGCGGATAGGTAACCTTCGGCCATGGACTTGCGGATGGATCTGCGGAACCGTTGGCTATATTGCCGCATTGCGCCATGCCGTATCATTCCATACCAAACCTGTTCCGCGTCATCAGGACCCGCCGGGCGCCGGACCATCCATTATACGAATGGCGCCCCGCAGGTGAATATCAGCGGACGAACTTCCGATCATTATATCAACCGTCGCCGGAACAAGAACAAAGTCATGAGCGGTTTGACTCCAATACCGCAGGGCCTGATCGCTGTGATCCAGCGTCAGGCTGACTGTCTTTGTTTCGCCCGGTTTAAGCGGGATGCGGTCAAAGTTGACCAACTGCTTGATGGGCCGCTGCACTTTTGCGTCCCGCACGTGAATGTAAAGCTGCGGCACCGCGTCACCCGCCGTCAGGCCGGTATTGGTGATATCCACCGCTATCTGAATGCTTGATCCCGGTGAAAGCGTATTGGCGCTGATGTTGAGATTCTTATATTCGAATCGCGTGTAACTCAAGCCATGGCCGAACGGGTAAAGCGGCTGATTCTTAAAGTACATGTAGGTACGGCCGTGGCGAATATTAAAATCATGAAATCGCGGGAGTTGGCTCACGCTGTGGAACCATGTGGTGGAAAGCTTTCCACCGGGGTTATAATCGCCGAAAATAACATCCGCCAGGGCGTTTCCCTGCTGTTCGCCGAGGAACAGACCTCCGACGATCGCCGGCAGATTCTCCTGTTCCCAGTTCACGGCGACCGGAGCGTTGGAGGAAATCACCAGAATTGTATGGGGATTGGCGGCGAACACCGCCTTGGCGAGTTGGTGCTGCGCGCCGGGCAAATGAATATGCCGCCGATCATGTCCCTCGGCATCCACCTGCTGGTCCGCCCCGACGAACAGCAGGACGGCATCCGCATTTTTGGCCGCTTTCACGGCTTTGGCAAATTCCACGTCATCGCGCCGGCCGGTTACCGTGCAACCCATTGCATAGTCCACCTGCACCTGCGAACTGTGTGGAATCGGCAGGGGTTGAGCCGGCGAGAGATGAAACGACTGGACATTGAACAGGTTCGGATGATTTCCACGGAAACAAAGGTAGACCGTATGCTGCCCCGTCACCGGCTCAATCCGCGCTGAAACATTCGTCCATGATTGCCAATGATTTGTGCCCGGGACGTCCAGCGTGCAGATAACCGGGCCGGTCAGGCTGTCGAGGCGAACATCCATAAACCCGCCGCTGGTGGCGCTGGCCACACGGGCGGTAAACAGGCTGGCGCCTGTGAACACAACGTTTTCGTAACTGGCCCAGGTGCCGTTGTTGATGTACCCAAGGTCTTCACCCCCTTCCACGCACGGTTCGGTGTGCGGGGTGCCGTATACATTTTCAAAATGCGATGCACGCTTGCTGTACGAAGGCACAGCGGTGATTCCCAACTTTCGGTATATTCCCTGAAGGGGTGAAATACGGAAATTGGGGCTGCCGCTGTAATTGCCGAGGTGGCATTCATCGGCCATCGGCCCGATTACCGCCAATTTCTTCAACGTGGATTTGTTCAGAGGCAGCGTCTGATTGTCGTTCTTAAACAGAACAATCGATTGCCGGGCGATCTCGCGGGCGAGTTCGCGGTGGGCCGGGCTTTCGCGGCATGAAATGGGAATCGTGTGATAAGGTATTTGATCCTGCGGATCAAAGTTGCCCAGCAGTATCCGTCCCGTGATGCTGCGGGTCAGCGAATGGTCCAGCGTTTCTTCGCCGATCAGTTCTTGATTAACCGCGTGCATCAGATGGTCCTGCAGCGTGGACCCGCAGTTGATATCGCAGCCCGCGTTTACCGCCATCGCAGCCGCCTGGGCGTAAGTGGGAACAAAGTGATGGGTGCGGTGGATATCGCCGACGGCGTCGCAATCAGAGACCACGTAACCGCGGAATCCCCAGCGGTTGCGCAAAAGATCCGTCAGCAAAAAGGGATTCCCCGTGGTGGGAATGCCGTTCATGGAATTGTATGAACTCATGACCGTAAATACCTTCCCTCGTGTGACGCACGCATGAAATCCGCGCGAGTAATACTCCCAGAAACTTCGCGCGTCCACCGTTTCCGACACTGTTTCGCGGTCGGAATCCGTGTCGTTAAGGATAAAATGCTTGGCACAGGCAATGGTCTTGAGATATTTTTTATCATCTCCCTGCATGCCATGAATAGTGTGCACCGCCATTTCCGCCACCAGGCACGGGTCTTCACCGTAATTCTCGCCGATGCGTCCCCAACGCGGATCGCGGGCGCCCATGTTCACGGTCGGCGGGGAAAACATTGCCAGCCCCTGTCCGTTTCTTTTGTGCCATGCCCATATTTCGTCGCTTGCCGCCGTGAAAACGCGCTTAACCAACCGCCGGTTAAACGAACATCCCATGGCCAGCGGCAATGGAAAACTGGTGACCGGCCCGCCATGGATAAGCCCGTGCAGGGCCTCGCTGGCGTAAAAATTGAACGCCGGCATACCCAGTCGGGGAATGGCCGGGACTGAATTGCCGAACTGGCTTATCTTTTCCGCCAGTGTCATGCGGGCTACCAGTGCCGCCGCCTTCCTTCGGACGCTTTCAAAGTGCTCCGGTGCGATACCACCCATATCCAGTGATTTAGTACCGCGACCGCCTGCTCCAGCCGGTGACTCCATGCCAACCGTTGACATGGATGTGCGCGTTTGACATCCGGCGACCGCCGCCGTTGCGCCGGTAGCGGCTGCTATGGCCAGAAAATCACGGCGATTGACGGCTTTCGCCGTTTTGCTTTGTTGCCCGGATTTCGACTTGGGTTGCATAGGGATGATCTCCTTAAAGCTATGTCGGTCTGGACAATGCATTCGGTCGGCGCCATCGTGGAAGCTGACTGCCGCAGTTCAGATGCAACGTTACCTTCTCCGTGTTATTGCAGGAACCGGCCGTATCCAAGACGTCGTGTTCGTCTTTGGATGTCGATATGTTGACCGGGTGAACTGCCGCCGGGGCGAACCATAGCTGGAATTTTACGGCCGCCGATTCAAATTGCAACGCCGTACCGATGGATGGCCGGCGTGAATTTGTCCCCGGATGTCTGGTTTCCAGATATAAATATTCTTTACCGGGCGAGGCCGGCAAGCTATAGTCTTTTAAGGGCAGAACGGTATGACGACCCGCGATAAGGGTGGCGAAACCAGGAAAAAGGCCTTATGAATAAACGCCTCTCACTTTCCGTCCTTGCTCCATCAAGCTCTGATCCCTCCACTCCGGAACTCAAGATTGATCCGGTGTGCCACATGCGGGTGAATCCGGCAAGGTGCGCCGGCTCGGTACAGTATAAAGCCGAAACGTACTATTTTTGCGGCAAGAGCTGCATTGCAAAATTTCAAGCCGATCCCGAAAAATATCTCAACACCGCCGGTCCGGCATCCGCCTCACCTGTCGCCGATCAAACAACGTCCATGCCTGGCGAAGACGCCGCCGGAGCCGTGCAGTCGGGGGGCATTGTCGCGGGAATTCAATACACCTGTCCGATGGACCCGGAAATTATCCGTGATCGTCCCGGACCCTGTCCCAAATGCGGCATGGCCCTGGAGCCCATGGATCCCCAGTCGCAGCCCGCGGAAAACCCGGAACTGCTGGACATGCGGCGGCGGCTGAAAGTAAGCGTGCTGTTTACGCTGCCGTTGCTGGCCCTGGCAATGGCCGGGGATTTTATTCCCGCCCTGCATTCGGTTCCATGGGCCGATCCGGTGGAGTTATTGCTGGCGACACCGGTGGTGTTTTACGGCGGTTGGCCGTTCTTTCTGCGGGCCTGGCAATCATGTGTGAATCGGCATCCCAATATGTTTACATTGATTGGCCTGGGCGTGGCGGTATCGTGGCTGTATTCCCTTGCGGGCACCGTCGTGCCTGAAGCCTTTCCCGCCGTCATGCGGTCCCATGGCGCCGTGCCGGTCTATTTTGAAAGCGCCGGCGTGATTGTCACGCTTGTGCTGATCGGGCAGGTGCTGGAACTCAACGCCCGCGGACGCACGGCTGCGGCTTTGCAATCTTTATTGAAGCTGTCTCCCACGACGGCCCATCGCATCGGCAGTGACGGCCGCATTTTCGACATCCCGGCCGGTGATATTCAGCCGAAGGATATTCTGGTGGTGCGGCCCGGCGAGCGGATCGCAGCGGACGGAACAGTGGTGGATTCCACCGGTTGGGTGGATGAATCCATGTTTACCGGCGAATCTTTGCCGGCGGAAAAAAAGGCCGGAGACAAACTGATCGGCGGTTCATTAAATGGTTCAGCCGCATTAACCATGCAGGCCGCCGCGGTGGGCGGTCAGACGGTGCTGTCCCAAATCGTAAAAATTGTGGCCCAGGCGCAGCGCAGCCGCGCTCCCATTCAGCAACTCGCGGATCGTGTGGCGGCGTACTTTGTCCCCGCGGTGATCGCGTGTGCCATATTAACCGCCGCAATCTGGCTTTTATTCGGTCCGGCGCCGGCGGTCGGCCCGGCCTTGGTCAATGCGGTAAGCGTATTGATCATTGCCTGTCCCTGCGCCCTGGGCCTTGCTACGCCCATGGCCGTGATGGTGGGGGTGGGCCGGGGCGCACAACTCGGCGTCCTGGTCAAAAATGCCGAAGCGATGCAGCGGCTTGAAAACGTGGATGCGATCGTGCTGGATAAAACCGGCACGCTCACGATGGGAAAACCGGAAGTAACCGCGATCGCGGCGATTGATGGATGGAATGAAGCATCCGTGCTTGCGATGGCGGCGGCATTGGAACAGTTGAGTGAACATCCATTGGCGGCCGCCATTGTGCGAGCCGCTGCGGCGCGTCATCTGCCGCTTGCCGAAGTTAAAAAGTTTCAGTCCATCAGCGGCAGGGGAACGATGGGAGAAGTAGATGGTAAACGCCTGATGGTGGGCAATGCCGCCATGCTCCAGGAAGCAGGCGTAACCGGTGCGGCAAATAATCAATCCTTGGAAATCCCGCTGCCTGGCGCGGAGGGGCAAGCGGTTATTTATGTCGCGGCGGACGGCAAACTCATCGGCTGCATGGGAATATCCGATGACGCCAAGCCGGAGGCCGCGGCAGTGATTCGTGAACTTCGCCAACGCGGTATGCGAACGGTCATGCTGACCGGTGATAATGCCGCCGCTGCGGAGCGCATAGGTCGGCAGGTCGGTCTTGATGCCATTCATACCGGTTTGCTTCCTCAGGACAAAGCCGATGTGCTGCGGCAGCTTAAAAAGCAGGGGCATTGCGTAGCCATGGTGGGGGACGGCATCAATGATGCCCCCGCATTGGCGGTGGCGGATGTCGGCATAGCAATGGCCACTGGAACGGATGTCGCAATCGCCAGCGCCGGCATTACCCTTCTCGGCGGAAACCTGCAGGGACTGCTTACCGCAATGAATCTGGCGCGTGCCGTAATGAAAAATATTCGCCAGAATTTGTGGCTGGCATTTATCTACAATGCGCTGGGAATTCCCCTTGCCGCAGGTGTATTATTTCCCTGGACGGGATGGCGGCTCAGCCCGATGATCGCCGCCGCCGCGATGAGCTTAAGCTCCGTGTGCGTCATCACCAATGCGTTGCGCCTGCGCGGCTTTCAGCGTGCCGGGTGAAAATCGCCTGAGTTCCGGGGTGCCGGCGGCGATGCCGTGTTTCGGTGCGGGTGAACCTAATAGACGTACTTCTATGCCACTGGCGCGCAAACCGATTTTGTGCGACTGAAGAGGAAAACGGTGGTGTCTTTTTCATGCATTTTACCGCCACATGGAGGTTCCGATGAAAATTGCCGTCATGCTTTTATATGTGGCCGCACTGCCGACAGTATTGCTCGCGACGGGCGCCGCTCCCGTCCCGCCGCGGGCGGCGCGTTCCGTGCATCTGTTTTACCGGGCGCCGGCGGCAACTGTCTTCTTTAACACCGTTTGTGTTCGGCAATCCCAACCGGGCAGTTATTTTCAGGTGTGCGGATTCAGCCAGGGGTACTTTGGGCTTCAGGAACTTGCCGACGGTCGGCATGTCGCGATTTTTTCCGTTTGGGACGCCGGCCGCCGGCGTGTGGCGGTGCTTTATCATGCGCCGCATGTACACCCCGCCAGATTCGGCGGCGAAGGCACAGGCGCCCACATCCTGATGCACTATCGGTGGCGGCCGGGCCGCACATACTCTTTTGCCGTGGCATCGCGCCGCATCGGCAACCGCACGGCGTACGCGGCGTGGCTGTATTATCCAGCCAAGGCCGCATGGAAACACCTGGTGACGTTCAGTACGCTTTCCCCCCGCGGGACTGATTTGCACCCCGGATTGATGACAGGCTTCTATGCGTTTATCGAAGATTTTCGCCGCAACACGCTCAGCGCCCGTCAAGTGCGCCGTGCCCTGTATGGCCCCGGTTGGATTGGTCAGAATGACGGTCGCTGGCGGCCGCTCACCCAAGCATTGTTCACCACCTCCAATGCGCCGTGGGAAGCAAAAAAAACCGTTGACGCGGGAATTGCGGGACGGCGGTTTTATCTTCAGACCGGCGGTGATACCCGTATGCACACCGTTCCCGGATCGCATCTGAAATTAAATCGCCGTATTTTGCATCGGCCGACTGCGTTAAAACAGCTTTTAACCATTCTGCGTCACAAAACGGTGCATAAGTCCGATGAACACCGATGAATCCCCGTTCATTTAGGCCAATTATCCGGGGATGAACCGGCGGTCGCGGTGGGGCCGGGGGAGCAATTTTTACAGCGTTCCCCGGTCGATGCTATAATTGCGGCTCCTGACGGTTTTACCCGTGGTGTACATTGACCGGCGGAACTGATGCAAAAAATATGGCCCTGTTCCGCGTCGGCATTATGACGGATCTGACGGCATGTATTATTTAATTCGGACGTGCGGCAATTTGAAAGGAGAACCGATGAAGGTCTTAACACTCAATGCTGAGGGCAAAAAGCCGGCCGGTGCAACCATTTCACGCCGGGGGTTCTGTGCGCTTGCCGCGGCCGGATACGCGGGTATTGCGCTGACGGAAAATAAGAGCGGTGTTGCCGCGTCGGCAAAAGCATGGAATCAACTGCCGGTGTCGCCATTGGTTCATTCAGATGGGCGGGTTACGTTTTTATTTCCTGTGGGCAAAAGCCGGAAAGTTGTTCTGCAGATCGGCGGATTTCCATCGCAGGATATGACGTATCGGGCGGAAGGATTCTGGCATGCCACGGTTGGGCCGCTGGAACCGGGCATTTACAGCTACGCCTTTGAAGTCGACCGCGTGCGCGTGCTGGATCCATTGAACCCGTGGGTGAAGAAAAACCTGTTCTATCCGGCAAGTTTGATTCTTGTCCCCGGGCAACCGGCCTCTCTCTGGCAGGACATGAACGTGCCGCATGGCGCGGTCACGGAGCATTTCTATCACTCGGCAATTGCCGATGATAACCGCAATTTTTACGTGTATACTCCGCCGGGGTATGACCCGCGCGGTCGCACGCGCTATCCGGTGCTTTATCTGCTCCATGGTTACAGCGATACCGCCGGGGCATGGACAAAGGCCGGCCGGGCAAATTTTATTCTGGATAATTTAATCACTGCCAGAAAGGCGGTCCCCATGATCATCGTCATGCCGCTGGGGTATGGCGATGACGCCATCGTATCCCGCACCACCGCGGGAATAGCTGATACGGCTATTTTCAACCGCAATATGACCCATTTTCAATCGCAGTTGTTGAAGGAAATTATGCCGCGCATTGCCGCAAATTATCGCATCAAAACCGGTCCGGCGAATACCGCCATTGCCGGCCTTTCCATGGGCGGCGGCGAGGCCCTGATCGTGGGATTGAACAATCTGTCCCATTTTTCCTGGATTTGCGGCCTGAGTTCCTATTGCGGCGCCGAGGGACTGAATTTTGCCTCCGTTTTTCCCGGATTGACCCGCAGCGATAATGACCGCATTAAACTGTTGTGGGTTTCCTGCGGCCGGCAGGATCCGCTTGTGGGCAAAGCCAATCGGCATCTGGACGCGTGGTTATCCTCTCGCGGTGTCCATTTCAAAAATGTCTGGACTTCCGGCGGGCATCAGTGGCGCGTCTGGCGGGATAATCTGGTGCACTTTGCACCGCTTTTGTTCCGCACGCAGGGACCGCGAGGTTAAATTAGCTTTACGTTGGTTATGCAGGAAATGGCTTGACGCGGGCACCGCTGCGGCTAAGGCCCGCAGGGCATATCAGGTAGGCACTGATTCCGCAGAACCGCTGTCGGCATAAGTATCTGGGATTTCCGCATCAAGATCCTGGTCGGGCCCTTGGTCTGCATTGTTCGAATCGACAGGAACTTGCGTCTTCCGGCCTGCGCCCGGGGTGGCCGCACCTTCCGCAGTCAGCTGCACGTTCAGGATTTTACGCAAGCGGCGGATGGCCCGTGTCTCAAGCTGTCGGACGCGTGCCTTGGTTATTCCCATGCGCTCGGCCAATGCCGAAAAGCTTGCCGGGCTCTGTCCGGCTTCCAATCCATAATGGCTGGCCACCAGTTCCCGCTCACGTTTGGGCAGTTGGGCCAACGCATCCACCAGCCGGCCCTGCAGCATCAGCATGTCCACCGCATCGGAAACACTGGTCTGTTCCGTGCTGTTCAGTTGATCCAGCAGATCATCCTGCGCCAGAATCAGTTTGCCGTCCGAACGATGGGCCCGCTGGCTGAACCGCCGGGCAAAATTCTTCATCAGGGCGTAGGTAAGGTATGTGGAAAATTTCACCCCGCGGCTGAAATCAAAACATTCCACGGCGCGCATGAGCCACAAATTGCCGTCAGAGATCAATTCAAACAGGTTTTCACCGGTTCGCACATGCTGCCGGGCCACATGCACCACCATGCGCAGGTGGCATTGGAGCAATTGATTGCGAATGACCGCGGCTTGGGAGAGCAGGTCTTCAATGGCGGATAAATCCTCAGCCTTCGCCGTGGTAATATCCAGCTGTGCCTGCCGCCGGCTGGCCATGGCCTTCAGGAAATTCATCCGGCGAAAAGCATCCAGCACCAGCGGATGCGGAACAATGGGCTGATGGAAAGCTTCCGCCGCCCCGATCGGCACTTCCGGCGGCATACGCAGCCATAAATCGTCCGAGGTTTCCCCCGCCGTTGTCCGCGCTTCGGTTATCGCCTGCACGGGCAGTAAGGTAAGAATAATGTTTTGCGCATCGGCCATGTCAAACAGCGGATTGGTGACAAACTGAATCGGCAGTTCTTTAACCCGGCGTGCTTTTTCCTCCGTGACAACCTTTTCAATGGCGTGGCGGGTGCGGCAATACCGTCGTGCGATGGCGTCCGCGGACAGCCCACGGTCCGCACAATCCAGGATGATGCGTCGGTCTGTCGGGGTCAGCGGGGTCGCCGCCGGGGTGAACAACGATTTCTCCGGGTGCTGCGCATCATATTCGCGCAAAATAAAGCGAACGGTTTCCGGCGAACGATTCAAATGTCGCCCTATCCGTCGTGAAATTTCCTTAATGCAGCAATGGCACTTGGCCGCCAGGCGCTGCGCCCGCCGGACAATTTCCTGTTTCTCTTCCGCGGATAACTGCCGGAAACGCGCTGAATTCGTCACGCGTTCACGATTGGCTTCCGCAAAATGCGCCACATCGGACGGCAAAAAGCCTATTCGCCGGATGCCGTCGGCACATAAATAACGCATCGCTACCAGGCCGCGGCGGCGCCATCGCTGAATCGTTTTGCTTGATACGTTAAACCGATCGGTTACCTGCGACAGCGAAAGAACCTCTTCCTTTGCCTCCGAAACCGAAATGTCCATTGTGGTGGACAAAAATTCGATCAGTGCGGAAAGGTCCGCCAAAAGCACTTTTCCCACCAACCGATGGTCCGCTTCCTCACGCGGTCGATATCCGGTAATGCGAAAACGTACGAATTCCCACGTATAATCTTCTTCCGGATCAATATTGGAAAGCAGGGCGCGCGTATTTTCCAGTTGCTCGCGGCGCTTGGTTACCGGAGTGTAGGCCAGCTGACGGGCCAGATCATCAATCCGTGAATCCATCCAATTCACTATGCACACTCCTTTTCAATACTAATTATTTTACCTCGGCTATTCGTTAAGGGCAAAGTAAAAAAAAGTGAAAGTTTTTCGTATTTTTGCCGATAACACGCCAAAATATTCGTTTATGCACAAAAAACTTATTTCATCACCTGCTGCCGCACCCATAGTTTTCCTTTTCAGCGTCCCCAAACAGCCGCCAATTCTCCAAAAAACAATCAGCGGAACGTCCCTATTTCTTTTCGCCGTTGCACCGCACTTTGCCGGATAACGGCCTGTGCTGAAATGGATCGCGATTCATTTTTTGCGATTCCACGGCTAGCGGCAGGCAGTTTGGGCGCAACAAATGGCACTGCCGGGCGTTAAACTGTTGTGACCGCAAATATTTTCCGAATTGCGGCAGTTAACGATAGCCGCTTATCGGCTGCATTAATGCAACGAGTTTACGCTTAAGGACCTGTTCATGGCCAACTCTCCGGAAAACTCGGCAGTTGCCGACAATCAGGAAATTTTGCCAAAAAATGCCGCTGCGGATGTATACGGCTTGCCGTTGAATAAATCCTCCGGCTCAAGGCTTGCAGTGGCGATTCTGCTGATATTCGTACTTTTGTACGGTATTTTTACCGCTGCGTTTTATGTGCCCGCGCACCTGGGTGTGGATCAGAATGGCTATATGCTTACCGCGCGGCTCTTGGCGGAACATGGCCGGCTTTCATTCCTGCTGCATAACCCGTTACAGTTCGCCGGCAGCATGGTTATTCAGACTCCGCAGGGGAACATGTATGCAAAATATCCGCCCGGAGTCGGCGTTCTGGGGGCAATCCTGCGGCTTATTGCCGGTCCGGCCGCCATGTATCTTGTGGACCCCATTTGCACCTTGCTGGCAATTTTCGGGGCATATTTCATATTTCGGCGGCTGCTGGATCCATTTTTGGCCCTGAGCGGCGTTATCCTGCTGGCAATCAATCCCGTTACACTGACTTATGCCAATGACGCCAATTCGCAAGGAGCGGCGCTGGGTTTTACCGTTCTTGGATTCTGGGCCTTGCTTTCCTGGTGGCAAAAAGGCGGAAACCTGCGCGCGGTAGCGGCGGGGGTGCTGCTGGGGTTCTGCTGCTGGCTGCGATACACGGAATTCCTGTGGATTTTGCCGCTGTTGGCGGTTGTCCGGCTGCGTTATAAATCCACCCACTCATGGTCCCGCAGCCTGATTCCGATTGTCGCCTTTGCCCTTCCCGTATCCATACTTGCGATTATTAACTGGCGGGCTTTCGGCGCGCCGTGGCGGACCGGGTATTGGTTCTGCCGGGAACAAACCGGCTTTTCAATCAGCTATCTGGTATTCGGCGCCCATATTTTTCCCACGCGGCAGGGCAACTGGCTTACCGTTGTTGAACAATTTGAAAACATGGGCCTGTTTCTGTTGTTTCCCATGGCGCTGCTGGCACTGTGCAAATTACCGGTGGTATACCGGCGGTTCGGGACAGTGGTATTGCTTTGGGTGGCGCCATCCACACTTGTTTACGCCCTGTATTACTGGGCGCCGACCAATGCGGATACTGTGGGTTATCTGCGGTTTTTTCTGGACACATTCCCCGCGTTAATCATGGTTTCCCTTTGGATGATCAGTGAATGGCTGATGCCCGCACTCCGGCTGCGGGCGCTGGCGGTCGGCGGGTTGTGCATATTGGCCGCCGGCTATTCCCTGCATGTCATGATGCCGCGGTTGCAGGCCGCATCCGCGGAAAAGTTGGCGCTGCTCCAGGCTCGCCGTGTTTTGCGGAAATCCTTAAGGCCGGGCAGTGTGGTTTTTGCCCCCGCCAATGTGTGCAACTATTTGAATTCCGTCGGCGGTTTTACGCTTTATGACACCAACTTGTTTACACCCGCCATGGAAAACCGAATGACCGTTCTTTCCGCACGCGCCGGTCCCAGCGGTTTGCAAAAAACACGGGCCAGGGAATACCGCCATTTGCTAAGCCGTAAACTGCGCAGCGGCCGGCGCGAACCGATGCCGGGATACATGCTGCATCAGCTGGAACTACGCATCATCCGGAAAGCCTGGAGCCGCGGAAAGCAGGTCGCATTCCTTTCCCCCGCACTGCAACTGACCGGCGCTTTGCCCACCGCGCAATTTCTTAAGGCGCGCCGCATTGCCGTGGTTGACCAGCCCGCCATCGGCGGCCGGCCGTTTGCCGCACAGCTTCACTGGATGAAAATGAACCCGCGGTTGCGGGCAAGACTCCGGCGGATTCAAGCACGGCGGCGGTTGATGCGCCAATGGGATATTGTGGAATTAATCCCTGAAAAAGCCCTCTCGCGGGCGCGCCTTGCCAGTGCCGCCGCATCGCCCTGACTGTTGCCCGATCAGCACACTTTATGACATTTCATGTTCAGCAGGTGACTGAGCTTTTCAATAACCTGCCCGACATGCCCAACGCCCACGGCACAATGATGGGCCGGCCCGTGCGAGTTCCAATTGGTCATAAAATCCCGTGCTCCAATGCTGAAGCGATACCGGCTGTTGGTGTTGCCGATTTCCAGGATAGGGCCGGGTACCGATTCGCCATGTGCATACAGAAGTTCCACCGTGCCGCCGCCGGTTTCCACCACCGACAGCAGCGTCACGGGCCCATGCCGCACGGACATTTCCACGGATAGCCCGTGCCCCACTTTGCCGTGGTAAACGCCCAGCGGCCGCACGCGCGTTTTGCCCTGTCCAATGGCAATGTGCCCCGGCCCGTCATGCCCCATCAGCACCACGTCATCATTAAAATCGACGCCGTAATATTCGGTAAACGATCCCCCGGCCCCCAGCGAATCCATGATTTTCATGGCCTGAACATTCTTAATTTCCATTTCGCCGGCCACCGGAATGCCGCGCGCCGTAAGCAGGCTGCCGGCCAGGATAATGCTGCGGATGCTAAGCTCGTTGGCGGGGTTGCCGGTGCCCATATGGTAATAAGCCAATGACCCGATGGCATGTGCCTCCACCAGTTGATCCAGCGCTGCCGAAGTGCGGGCGGCTTCCGCAAGCTCCGCCTGCGGACAGTCCGCCTGAACATCAAACACCTCGCGAAAATGGGCGATGCGGTTGTGTACCTGCGTATCGGTAATGGCCTGCCGACGGGCGGAAAGTTCATCCACTTCCAGCATTTCGATATGGCCGCCGAAATAGGCGCATTGCCGGGTTATATCGGTGTAAATGTCCAGCATTCCGCCGTAATAGTGTCCCATTACGCCCAGCCGGTTGTGCTCCATGACACAGGCGGCCCGTGCCGCGGCCAGCCACTGGTCCACTTCGGTCCACACGGCCGGGTCATGTTCCAGAATTCCGGTGATTTGATGAAACGGGATGCGGCAGCGACTGAAGACGTTGGCTATTTCCGGCACCGGGCAGGCCTGGCAGAAGCCGAGCCATTCGCCGGTCATGACCGCCCGGTCCTTCCGGCCATTAAATGCGGCATAATCTATCGCGGCGGCAGGGGATAAATTCAAAATAACCACCGGCACCTTCGCCCGGCGCACCACCGGCAAAACGGTGGCGGAAAGGGCATAGGTGGAAACATACAGAAAAATTAGATCAACATCCGCACGGCGGAAATCATGCCCCGCCTGCATCGCCTTTTCCGGCGTGTCAATCATGCCCAGGTTCACCACTCCCACACCCGGCTGATCAAGCCGCCGGGCCACGTGGGAAAGATATCCTTCCAGGCGGTCCTTAAGCCCGGGAAACTGCGGCCAGTAGGCATCCAACCCGATGCCGAACAGTCCGATTTGCACCGACGGGGTCGTTGATGTCCGCTGGGTCATGAATATTCCCCTTTTGAAGGCAAAACCGGCAGCGTTTAAGCCGGGTGCGCCGGACCATTGTTATAATTTTGTCTTAATGCCCATGGCGCGCAGCACGCACCATCCGTTAATTCCTTCAAACAGCATAAAGCCGCCGCCAATTGCCACCCCGGCCGCCACATACCACAGCCATTTACTTGGTATATGCCAGGCCAATCCCGCAATAATCGCCGCCAGCGTCAGCAGTATTGCCCCGCCGATGCGCCGCATTCTGGCGCCTTTCCGGTCAATATTGCAGGGGAGTTTAAGCATATCCACCGGCTTTGTTACAACTGTGTTCCGGATGATCGTGTGACATAATGGTAAAGCAGTTGCAGCACAATGGAAATTGCCGCCATGCTCAAAAGCACCTTGGTGCCGAACCAGAGCGTGGGCAATAAAATTCCCTGCCCATCGGGCGACCGTACTGTCTTGTAAACAACGGAAATAATCAGGACCAGGGGTAAAATCAGCAGCAGCCACCACTGTGTCAAGTGCGGCACTGCGGAATAAATGGGATTGACAAAGGGGGTCCAGGAGGCGGGCGTCTGAATGAGTTGAAGCATGATGTTTTTTCCTGTCGTCGGGAGATCGTTTGCCGGCCGCTGACGGCCGCCGGCAGATTACGCCCGGGGCGATTCTTCCGTTACCACCATGAAAAGATCCGTTAAAACCAGCAAATTCAGCATTCCGGCCAAACCGCAATAGGCGGTGGCCACTTCCTGCAGCAGCGGCGAAAAACCGTTGGGATGCGGTGCGCTAGGTGGATACACGGCCGTACGAATATGCGAGCCTACAATCATGGGCCAACCCGCCATATATTGTGAATAGCTCCACAGGCGTTGCCGCGGGCGATCCAGCGCCCGCACACCGCCCACTAAAAGGCCCATAAAAAACAGGGCATGGATAGCCAGCAGGAAAATCAATCCGCGCCGCCGCTGCCCGATCATCAAATGGCCAACCCCGGGTACCAACCAGCCGATCGCAATGGCCAGGTACCCAAAGCCGCTGGAAGCAACCGGTGGATTCGCTGATACGTTCGAATTGGCACTTGTTAAGGGCAAACAAAACTCCTGATTCGCCTTTACCGGATCGGTTCATCCGCAGCACGACCGCCGGTAAGTTTTTGTCAACATGTTTATACAGGCGCTGGCGGCTTTGGGCAATCCGCCCGGTCGGTTGTCCGTATCCATAATCAAGCTGATTGCGCCGTTGCCGCATCAGGGGTTTCGCGGTTCAACTGCAGTTGCCGTTTTAATTGCTCAAGCCTATGCGCAAATTCGCCAAAGCCCTTGGGGCATTGCTTTTTCAGACGATCCACCTTGATCGTATGGGCAACATTCGCGTAAAGCTTGGCGTCCGCAGTTTTGCCGGTAGCGCCTTTCACCAGCTTGTTGAGGTGCTCCTTGGGATTCGGAATGCTTTCCGGCTCGGGCTGGGTGTGAATAGTGACACCCAGGACCTTGCTCAACGCCTGTTCGTCGGCAAAAATCCACGCATCGAAAGCTTCCACCGCCGCACCCATGGCGCGGGGAAATTGCAGTTTTCCTTGGTCGTTGTAATCTTGAGCCTCGGAAATTTCATCTTCACGATCCGCTTCACCGTCGCGATCCACCAACAAAACGATCGCATCGAATTTGTTTTTGTAAGCATACATGAGCCACCCCACAACTGCCCCGGAATTACGCCACATGCCAATCCTGGCCATTGCGGATAACGCGGCGGTACAACGTGTCGCGTTCCACGGGAATATAGCCCGCTTCCACCACCAGGCGGCGAATGTCCGCCACATCCTGTTCCTGGTGCTGATTTCCATGGCCGCCCTCGCGTTTGGTTATGTCATACCACACCACGGTGCCATCCAAGTCATCCACACCAAAATTGAGACTGACTTGCGAAAGTTTCATGCTTTGCATGATCCAGAAGGCTTTGACATGCGGAAAATTCGGCAGCATCAGCCGCGAAATGGCCAGCATTTTCATATCTTCAAGGCCGGTGTTGCCGGGCAGATGGCCCAGTTCGCTGCCATCGGGAATAAACGACAGCGGGATAATCGTTTGAAAGCCGGGAGCCGCATCCTGCAATTCCCGCAGCTTGATCAAATGGTTGACCCGTTCGGCCCGCGTTTCCACATGGCCGTAAAGGATGGTGGCGTTGGTGGCGATGCCCAGCTCATGCGCGACCTTATGCACATTCAGCCAGCCGTCACTGCGGAGCTTCCCCTTGAAAACTTCGTCATGCACGCGGTCGTCAAACACTTCCGCGCCGCCGCCGGGCATGGAACCGAGTCCATGTTCGCGCAGGGCGATGAGCACTTCCCGAACGGAAAGTTTGGATATTTTTGTGAAATGGTCAATTTCAATCGCGGTAAAGCACTTTAAATGCAGGCGGGGGAATCTGGCCCGCAGTCCGGAAAGCATTTCCAGGTACCATTCAAACGGCAGCCACGGGTGCAGACCGCCGACGATATGAATTTCGGTTGCGCCAATTTTGTCCGCTTCGGCGGCAATCTGATAGACTTTTTCCAGGTCATACTCATACGCTCCCTCTTCGCCGCGCTTTCGCTGAAATTCGCAGAATTTGCAGGACAAAGCGCAAATATTGGAATAATTGATATGCCGGTTTATGTTGTAATAGGCCACGCGGCCATGCATGGCCTCGCGGACGGCATTGGCAATATGGCCAACGGCGAAAATATCGCGTGAATTCCACAGGGCCATGCCGTCGGCAAAGTCCAGTCGCTTTCCGCCGGCAATTTTTTCCGCTATCGGCCGCAGCGACATATCGGAAATTGATCCAATGTCCAGATAGTCCGCCGGATTGGAACTCTGCCCAATAGTCGAAGTTGTGGTTTCCCCGTCGCGGGTTGCCATGGCGGGGGGGTCAAGTGAAATCATCAAATGCTCCAATTTCAGCGGCATATCCAGATCGGTTTTCCAGGATAACACCGATCCGTGGGGCCAAATCAGTGCCGCCGCCAGTGGCTTGACGGCACCGGTTAATTGTAGCGTCGGCCGGCGGTGGCTACCAATTGCCGTGGTTGCCGCCTGTACCGGCTCTCCTGGATACAGATTAATGCCTCGGCGGCAGCGTTAATGACCAAAGGCAGGCCATCGCTTACCCCCGTGGTTTGTGTCAGCGACCCGCGATAGCCTGGCTGGATACGTTCTGGGCCAATCTAATAAGTAGATCGGCCTTGTTTTGCGGTTAAAATAATGCTAAACTAACAAAGGTCTATAAAACAGATAGGTTTTATCGACGATAGTGGAATGACGGAGTAATGTTGCGGCTTATGCGGGCCGCGGTAGGCTGTATGCTATGAATTTAAAATCGACCAATGTTGTCTGGCATGATGGAAAAGTGGCGCAAGCCCAGCGTGCTGCGGTTACCGGGTCCACCGGGTGCGTGGTCTGGCTGACCGGGCTTTCCGGCTGCGGCAAATCCACCATTGCCATGCAGTTGGAACAGCGATTGATCAGCCGTGGGCGTGCGGCCTACGTGCTGGATGGGGATAATTTGCGCCATGGCCTGAATGGTGATCTTGGTTTTACGGCCGCGGACCGCACGGAAAATATTCGTCGCGCCGGCGAAGCGGCGAAGCTTTTTTCCGATGCGGGGCTGATTGTCATTTGCAGTTTTATCAGTCCGTTTGCGGCGGACCGGGCCGCCGTGCGGGGCAAACTGGCGGATAAATTCGTGGAAGTGTTTGTGGATGCCCCGCTGGAAGTCTGCACTGCCCGCGATCCCAAAGGTCTTTATAAAAAAGCGCGGGAAGCGCAAGCCCAGGGGAGGCCCATGCTGATGACCGGCATGGATCAGGCGTATGAAGTTCCCCGGAATCCGGAAGTTCATCTGCATACAGACCGGCAAGGCGTACAGGAATGTGTAGAAGCCATTGAGGCGTTCTTGTCCGGGCGGAACATTTTTACCTCGGGAAATCCATGAAGAATCAATCCGGCAATACCCATTGGGTAGATTTGCATACCCATTCCACCGCCAGTGACGGCAGCCTGACGCCGCCGCGCCTGATCGCCAGCGCCAAAAATGCCGGCCTGGTGGGTCTGGCCCTGACCGATCATGACACCGGCAACGGACTTCTGGAAGCGGCCGCCGCAGCGGCGGAGGCGGGATTGCGTTTTGTGCCGGGGATTGAAATTTCCGCGGAATTTCCCCATCCCGGCACCATGCACCTGCTGGGCTATTTTATTGATCCTATTTCCCCCGCGCTTAAGCGTATGAGTCAAATATTGCTGGAAGGACGCAATTCACGCAATCCGCGCATTATTGCGCGGCTGAATGAACTGGGCTGCCATATAACCATGGACCAGGTGCAGGCGATTGCCCGCCGCGGTGTTACCGATGACCGGCCGGTGGTCATTGGCCGACCGCACATTGCCCAGGCCCTGGCGGAATCCGGCTGCGTGGCCAGTGTGAAGCAGGCCTTTGATGTTTACCTGGGTACAACCGGCCAGGCTTATTTTGATAAAGAACGCCTGACGCGCAAACAGGCGATTGATTGCATTCATGATGCCGGCGGCCTGGCCGTGCTGGCGCATCCGGTGCAATTGCGACTGGGAAATCCCGCGGAACTGGAAAACGTGGTTTCCAACCTTGTGGAAATCGGCTTGGACGGCATTGAAGCATGGCACAGCGACCATCGCCCGCAGGATAGCGAGATGATTTTGTCATTGGCCCGCAAATATAAACTGGTTCCCACCGGTGGATCCGATTTTCATGGAAACAGCAAGCCGGACATTGCCCTGGGACTGGGGCGGCAAAACATTCGCGTTCCGGAGGCGGTGCTTGATGAGCTTGAAACCGCATGGCGGAACCGCCGGAACAGGCAACGGGCGGCCGCGGCCGGGCAGCCGGAGGCGGTGCACGATGGCAAATAATGTGGATCAACCGACGGTAGATGCGGCAGTGAACGGCGCGGCGCGATTTACGCCGGAGGAAGTGGAGAATCTCAATACCCGTTTTGCCGGCGCACATCCGGTGGATATGGGCCGGTGGGCTGCGGAAACATTCGGTCGCGGGCTGGTGATGACCAGCAGCTTCGGTGCGGAAAGCATGTGCGCGATTCACATGATGATCAGCGCGATGCCGGACATACCGATTCTGTTTGTGAATACCGGTTATTTATTTCCACAGACGCTGGCGTTCATGGAGCAGATGCGCCGCCGCTACAACTTAAATGTGCTGGAATATCACACGTTTAATGACCCGGTGGTGTGGCTTACGGTGAACGGCGAGCCGGACCCGCGAAGGCGGAACAATGTGGATGCCTGCTGCGCGGCAAACAAAAACGAAGTGTTCGACCGGGCCATGCGTGAATTGGCGCCGGCGGCATGGATCCGCGGGGTGCGTGCGCATCAATCCGATCATCGGTCCAAGATGAAGGTCGTGGAGTATTCGCGACGCGTCAATGCCTGGGCCATATCGCCGCTGCTGGGCTGGAGCCATCGACAAATTTTCGACTACATGAAACAGCACCAGCTGCCGCATCATCCCATGTGGGAACTGGGATATGTTTCCATCGGCTGCAATCCGGAAACCTGCACCCGGCCGATAGGCATGGAAGATGACCATCGCAGCGGCCGCTGGGCCGGGCTGGATAAAAAAGAATGCGGCATTCACCTGGACCAGGGTGCGGGAATTTGAGTGGAAGGCTTCACGCCCATTCAATGCGTGATTCGCCGGCGGCCTTTTTCACTTTCCCCAGGAAAAATGGTTTTTCGCCCAATGCCCGCAAGTGGGCCATTACCGCACGGGTAAACGCCGGACCCACCACAATCACATAGCCGATGCCCATGTTAAACACGTTGAGCATTTCCACCGGTTCAACCGGTCCATGTTTGGCCAGAAACTGGAAAATGGGGGGGATCGGCCATGAATCGCGTTTGATTTTGGCGATCATTCCGTCCGGCAGCACACGGGGCAGATTTCCCGGCAGGCCGCTGCCGGTGATATGACTCATGGCTTTGACCACGCGTTTGACTTTATATTGTTTAAGCAGTCCAAGCACGGATTTCACATAAATGCGGGTCGGTTCCAGCAGTTCCTCACCCAAGGTGCGGCCGAATTCCGGAATTTGATCATTGGGGGAAAGGCCGAGCTTGTCAAAGCAGATTTTTCTTGCCAGGGCATAACCGTTGGAATGCACGCCGCTGCTCGCCAGGCCGATGATGCTGTCTCCGGGGCGGACGCTTGCGCTATCCAGCATATGGCCGCGTTCAACGACGCCGACGGCGAACCCCGCCATGTCAAATTCCCCGGGTGCATACACGCTGGGCATTTCCGCGGTTTCACCGCCCAGCAGGGCCGCACCGGCCTGCAGGCAGCCGTCGGAGATGCCTTTTACCATGGCCGTCGTAATTTCCGGATCCAGTTTATGCACCGCCAGGTAATCCAGAAAGAACAGCGGCTCGCCGCCCTGCACAATCAGGTCATTGACGTTCATGGCGACCAGATCAATACCGACCGTGTCATATTTTTTCATTTGGGCGGCAATTTTGATTTTGGTGCCGACGCCGTCGGTGCAGGCGATAAGAACCGGCTCCTTGTAATTTCGCGCAAAGAGCTTTTCGTTAAAGTCCAGCCTGAACAGGCCGGCGAAGGCCCCATATTTGCCCAGTACCCGCGGGCTGTAAGTCCGGGCGCACAGGTGCTTGATATTGTCGACCATGGTGTCGCCGGCGTCGATGTCCACCCCGGCCTGTTTGTATGTCACAAATTCGTTTTTCTTGGCTGTCATAGTGGCGGAAAGTTTAGCAGAACAGGGACGAAAGCGAAATACGGCCTGAAGTTCCCCGAGATTTTGGGTGGATGGGGAAACGTCTGACCGTTGCGGGTAATCGCGGGCGGCCGCGGGCCGGGCCGCTGCAAAGCCGGCCGGGGCGGCAGTAAAGGACTCCGCCGATCCGGCGGGGGCCTTTCAGGTTTACGAATGTGCCCAACCGGGGTACCGTCCACTCACAATGGTGCATGCGCGGCTTTTGTCCTCTTGCGATAGGCATCAAATGCGGCGCGGCCGGCCGGTGTCAGCCGAAGCAGGGTCTGGGGTACTTTGCCGCGATATGTTTTTTCAATTTCGACATAGCCGGCTTTTTCCAGCCGCGCCAAGTGGCCGGAAAGATTACCCTTGTTCATTTCCGTTTCGTTGAGCAGGTAAAGAAAATCACATTCTTTGACTGCCGACAGCAGCGTAACAATCATTAACCTGGCGGGTTCATGAATAACCCGGTCAAGTTCAAGAATAGCCTGAAGTTGCTTGTTCATTCCGGCTCCGGAGCGGCGGATTTCGTATGGCGAACGTAGGAATAGAGAGTGCCCGCGGCAGAGCCAAGCCACAGCATTCCAACCAGCAGAACCGGCGGCCGCGCCCACTGGCCGAAATCTCCGGGAGCGGTGACCGCCAATATACCGACTCCCATGACCATAGAAAGACACACGATCCATTTCCACCGGTGTTTTCCGCCCGTCCGGGATATCCAAATTGGGTATGCCGCCACACTGATGATGATCAGCAGGACAACGCGCAAATTCCACACCTTTGGACCCAGATTCCAGTTCACGTTAACCATCCCCATCACGTGATGTGTCTTGATCAAGAAAGCAAAACCGACCACGGCAAGGATCACGACCAGGCGGACGATGACGGTCGTGATCCACCACCGGAGGCCTCTGCGGGGGTAGGCGACGTAGCCGGTGCGCGGCCAGGTGATGAATCGCTTGATCGCACGGCGGACCCCAAAGGCGAGGCCCAACGCCAGCATCAGAGCCGCAAGTATCACCACGACGCGCAACCGCGTGGAGGCGTTTTGGGGCAGCAATGCCTCCAGATAGCCTGCCAGGGCATAACCCCACAGAATGAGGCCGACGACCATTTCACCGGTACCGTCAATATTGTCATAGCGTTTGGGCCGGGCGATGTAGTTTTGCAAATCCGACTTCATGCAATCTAGTTTATATCACAAACTTGTTTGTGTCAAATGAATTGCTATGGCGGCTGGAGCCCGCAAGTGATTCCCAATTTGCCGCGGGCACGGCCCGGAAAGCTGCCCAAATCCCGCCGCCGACCGGCCAAATCTGATTTCCACGCAGCAAAAGCAGGGCGGCAACTTGCTAAAATAGGATTTGAGTTCCGGAGCGGTAAATCACGGGATATCGTATAAACGGCCAGCGGCGACCCGCGCAATCCGACACCCCAACTGTCCAGAGTTTCCTGACCACAGCTTCATGGCCACAGTGTCATCACCGGAGTCTTATGACCGGGGGTTGAATTCGTCGGCATTTGATATAATGACCCACCAAGGTTGTTTATGAATACCGGCGAAAAGCAGATCTGGTTTCCGGCCAAGAGATACGGTTGGGGTTGGGGGCTGCCCTGTTGCTGGCAAGGATGGGTGATATACGCCATATGGCTGGCCTTGCTTTGCGGCGGCGGAATTTTTCTGGCGCCGATTAATATAGGTCTGTATGTCGCCTATGCCTGCGTGTTGGGCGTCGGCTTGTTTATCGTCGTTTTTATCAAAGGGGAGAGACCTCGCTGGCGTTGGGGAAAAGATTAGCGGGCTTTCAGAGGGCTTCCCATGAATGACCGGCACAATTCGAAAATACGTCAATAGCTTCAAGGATGGATTGCCGGGCCTGCCGCTGCGTCGCGTACCCCTGCCGATGGATCAGTTCCGTCTTAAGCGCGGACCAAAAACTTTCCATGCGGCACCACCGACATTTGTGGACCGGCGCGACAAGCGCGCCGCCGAATGCGGCCAACCAAAACAATTCCGCCAAGGCCGGCCGCCAGTGTAAGTATGGAGTTCGGATCAGGCGTGGCGACCGTTGTAAGTGTTACGGTATTCGGCAAGTAGTTCACATAAAACAGATCCGGTCCTGAGGTTAAGGTCGAATCTGTGAAATTGCCTGTCACGCCGGCCTGTGCAACAAGGATATTGAATGTATCGCCTTTTTGCACGGCAAAATTGTTCATCAGGCTGATTTGCAGCGTACCGCCAAGAATAGCCCGGCCGTCTACGTTGATCTGATCATATTGTCCGGAACCGGCGCCGCCTAATCCGATGTTTAAAGTGCCGTTGGTGCTGAAATTTCCGGTTACCTGCAGGAGGCTGGGGTCCATGGCAATTGTGCCCGACGTGGTATTCGTCAGGGCCCCGTTGATTTGCAGGGTGCTCCCGCCGTCAATACGTACATTTCCGCTGTTGGAAAAATTACCGACGGCGGCAAATGAGGCACCATTAAGAAGTTGGAAACTGCCCGTGTTGGCGGTGATCGGCGACAAGGCCGCAAAGGTGGTGTTGCCGCCATTTAAGATAATTGTCGCCGCATTGGAAACAATTGAGCCGTTAATGTTCATGGTACTATTTGCGTTGACCTGGTAGGTTCCCATAGTCAATACGCCGGCCGCAAGGTTGCTAAGGTTTGCGTTGGTTAAATTCAGCGTTGCGCCGTTGGTTGCTTTCATAATTCCCGCGTTGGTGATGTTCGCTTCCACATAAAGAATCTTGCCGGCGGCATCGGCGGAGATTGTGCCGTTGTTGGTCAGGACGGCATCCTCAGCGCCGTAACCGTCAATGGTGCTTCCAGCACTGTTCACCAGTTGAGCGGCGCCGCTGCCGGTATAGACCCCTCCG
>JAKBBN010000080.1 GCA_021808485.1 Planctomycetota bacterium
CCAGCAGTTTGGGGTCGTGCACAATTGCCGTTGCCAGTTTCAGCCGCTGCTTCATCCCTGATGAATAGGATTCAACCTTTCGGTAGCGCACCTCACCCAATCCGGCGTAATCCAGAACCTCATGCGCCCTTTGCATGGCGTCAACCCGTCTCATGCCCGACAATTCGCCGGCATAACAGACAAATTCAATTCCCTGAACCCCCGGAAACAGGCACTCGTCTTCCGGCGAAAATCCTATTTGCCGGCGGATATTTAGTTGCTGTTTTAAAATATCGAGTCCAAAAACATTTCCCGCGCCCGCATCCGGACGGACCAATCCCAGCAATGTGCGTATCATCGTTGTTTTGCCGGAACCGTTGGGGCCTAAAAGGCCGGTCGCGCCGTGCGGAACTTGAACCGACAAATTGTCCAACGCGGTAATGCCGCCGTAGGTTTTGGTAATCCCGGTAAGTGCAAAAAGTGTTGAGCGGTCCTGCCCGGACATACACGGCCTCTCTGACAACCGGCACACGGCGCCGGCACGGCATCGGATTGATTCGACTTGGAGTATTGTGCAGCGGACTGCGGAAAATTGGAAGAGCGGACGCCAAAACGGACTGCGCCGGCGGATCGGTGTTATGTTTTCTCGCCCACTTGCGACCGCAGTGAATCCTTCAGGTACCCGCGAAACGTTGGAAGCCCATTTGCCGCCCAGGCCTTTTCAATTTCCGACGCCAGAGCCGAATTTGATTTACGCAGCGCGATCAGAAACGCGTCATCCGGAGAACCGGCCGGTGCATGCAAATGGCTGTCATGGGCATCGGCAAAGAACAAATAGCCCGACGAATCCGGCGATGGCATGAGCGAAATTTTCATGTGCGGATAATCTTTCTGCCCCAGCCGCAGCCGGTACAGCGTCTGGCCCTCGGAAACAGCAGTTTCAAACCACCCCGGCTCAATTAGGCTCGAATCGGGCGTTGCAAGCACCGGCGACCGGCGCTGCTCCACGGCCGGCGGCAGCCGCCCGTCGGGATAAGCCAAAGCCAGGTAGATTTTGATCGCCGACTTAAGCTGTCCTGCAGTGGGCAACGGAATGGAAACTTGATCGCACATACTCGCTCCGCATACTTTTATTGCAGTCTTGCCGGGCATTTTCCAAGCAGGACAAAATTACATTTTACCACAACCCGCCGCCGGACAACCACCGGCCCCGGACTCGGAATCAGCGTGCATGAGGCGAAAACTAAAACATCAGCCTTCGGACTGCAAAAGTGCCTCAATCATTCCGGATATATCGTGCGACGCCGCCTCCAGCGTCGGTGGCCAACCCAGTCTGGTCATCGCCGCCGAGGTAATCGGACCGATTGACAACCGCTTGATTCGGCGCACCATTTCGCGCTGCTCCGCCGTAAGCATGGTCCAGAGATTTTCCGCCGTTGATGCGCTGGTGAACGTTATCCAATCCAGCGATGCGGATGCCAGCACTGTTTTGGCCGCAGGCGGCAGTTCCTTCGGCACGACGGTGCGATACACCGCTACGTCGTCAACGGTTGCGCCGGCGCGCAATAGTTCCTCACGCAGGACCGGCCGGGCGATATCCGCCCGCAATAAAAGGAATCGCTGTCCGGTTAAGGCGGCGGCCCCGGTCTTATTTTTCCCGAAGCATTTCGTGAGTTCCAGCGCCAGTGCCTCGCCAACAAATGTTTCCGGAATAATGTCCGCGGTCACCCCAATACCCGCCAGAGCCGCGGCGGTGGCCGGACCAATCGCCGCCACCCGATCCGGCCAAGCTCTTGAATCCATGCCCAGCGATCGCAATCGCCGCCAGGCCGCGTCTACACCATTGGCGCTTGTAAACACAACCGCCGAATAGCTTTTTAACTGGCGAAGAAATCGATCCACCTCGGAGAAATCCTGGGGAGCAATAGTTTCCACCGTCGCCGCTTCAACCACCTGGGCGCCAAGCGCCGTAAGCGATTCCGCAAGCATGCTGGCCTGCTGTCGGCTGCGCGTAATTAACACAGTCCGGCCGAACAGCGGCCGCGATTCAAACCAGTTCAATTCGTCGCGCACCGTGACCACACGGCCGATAATGGTAATCGCCGGCGCTTTAACTTGCGCCTGCCGGGCCGCCTGGGCCACAGAACCTAAACTGCTTACCAGCGTTTTTTGAGCGGCAAAAGTCGCCCGATGAATGATCGCCGCCGGCGTTTGCGGGTCCAAACCCGCCGCCATCAGCTTGGCGGTAAGAGCCGGCAGGGTTTTGACACCCATATAAAACACAAGGGTGCCCCCAAGCTCGGCCAGCGCAGTGAAATTAACACCCGGGCCTTCGGTTTCCGCGGCATCCGCCGCAGCAGACGCGGCCGACGAATCCTGCAGATGGCCGGTGACAAATGTAACGGTGCTGGTAAAGTCGCGGTGTGTCACCGGTATTCCGGCATATCCCGGTCCTGCGATCCCGGCTGTGATTCCGGGAATTACCTGAAATGGTATGCCTGCCCGCCGCAGAATTTGCCCCTCTTCACCGCCGCGTCCGAATACGTATGGGTCTCCACCCTTCAGCCGAACCACACATCGCCCCTCCCTGCCGGGATCGGACTTCAATTTTGCCGCAAGGGATACAAGCAAATCATTAATTTGATCCTGCGTAAGCGCGTGATCACCGGATGATTTTCCGGCATAAATCAATTCGGCATCCTCGGGGCAGTGTTTCAACAGCTCGGTATTGGCGAGATTGTCATACACAACCGTCGCTGCGCGGGCCAGCGCCCCGGCGCCGGAGAGCGTAATAAGGCCCGGATCACCCGGTCCCGCGCCCACCAGATAAACCAGCGGCAAGGCCCCCATTTTTCCACCGGCGGCAACGGCCGGCCGTATCGTGGGAGTAGAGCCGGTTGAATCAGAAAGCTCGGACATGGCGGATTGCAATCCTTAACGGCGGCGCCGGCGGCGTACACAGGTTCCAAAAAACAGGCCATCAGACAACAAATGATTCGCCCGGCCGCAAAATCACCGGAACAATGCCCTTTTTCCTGAGTTCTTCGCCGAATGCGGCGGCATCCTGGGCAATCGGGGGAAAAGTGTTGTAATGAATCGGCAGAACAGCGGCGGGTTTCAGCATATCCGCAGCCATCAGCGCATCACGGGGGCCCATGGTATAAAAATCGCCGATTGGCAGACACGCCAGGTCAATTTTCCATATCTTTGCCAGCAGCGCCATATCACCAAACAGCGCCGTATCGCCCGCGAAATAGACCGTTTTCCCCGATATCTCCACCATCCAGCCCGCGGGAACACCGCCGGGAGTTCCATCGGGAAAAGTACTGGTGTGAATCGCGAAGGTCATCGTGGCCCGGCCGAATGGAAAATTCGCCCCCCCGCCGATATTCATGGCCGCGGTTTTAACCTGCCGCTTGGAAAAATACTCGGCCATCTCAAAGTTGGCCAGTACAGTTGCGCCGGTCCGTCGGGCGATGCGAACGGCGTCATCCGTATGGTCAAAATGAGCGTGGCTCAGCAGGATAAAGTTCGGATCGGCGGAGTCACTCCTTACATCGGCAATCGGATTCTGGTCGTAAAATGGATCAAACTGCAAACGGTGTGCGTCTGAATGCAATTCCAAATTCGAATGTCCATGATAAATAATTTTCACCGGCATATGCGCATCTCCAACTACCAATGCTGAGCGAAACATCAATTTTACTCACGCACATGATATGCGCCCCGGGATGGCTTTGCCACCGCACCGTATGCTCTCCAATCCGGTTGTGATGTTTGTTGTGATGCTTTTTTATCGTATGCCGTGCGGAGGCCAAAAGCGGTTACCCCAAATATTGCGTTGCATGGTGCGCCCCGTTGTTTACCCATTCTCACCCGTAATGGAGTGCTTGGCTGATGCATCTGGCTGCCACTAAAAAAAGTTACCCGGCCGTACACGCCGCAGTGCCGCCAGCTCCCGCCGGTAGCGCGATATGGGAGCCTCAAAAAGCTCGCCGGCCAAACCGGCTAGATCACGCTGATCCATCGGCCGCCGCCGGACTTAAAGTAAATTTTGATATTTCCCAATAATTACCTGTCAATCATCCGATAATAATTCTGTGCGTGGACAAAAAACACGCAATGGAACCGGCATTTGGACACAACGATGACGGGCCGGCAGGATTTTTCTGCCGACGGGACTCGCAATCGGAGGTATAAATGAGAATTGACATGCTGATATTTGACGGTGCGGAAGATCTGGATTTTGTCCCTCCCAGGGAAATTTTGGCCCGTGGATGCCAGGCGGCCGGCCAGCAGGAGATATCCATTCGACTTGTGACTCCCTCCCCACAGCACCAGATTACCACAGCACACGGCATGACGGTTTTAACGGATGGATGCATTGACGAAACCTGTAACGTGTTGATCATCTCCGGAGGCGGTTGGGTGGCCAATGACGGCCGGGGTGTGCGCGCCTTGGCAACAAATAAACCGCTGCTGGAAAAACTGCGGACCATGCATAAAAACGGCGTTGTAATGGTTGGCATCTGCACCGGGGCCATGCTGCTGGCGCATGCCGGCATTTTGACCAATCGTCGGGCCACCACCCACTACGCTGCGCAAAACGCCTTGGCCGAATTCGGCGCGGTACTTACCCGTGCCCGGGTGGTGGATGACGGTAACGTAATTACCTGCGGAGCCGTGACGGCAAGCCTGGATACGGCATTCTGGCTGGTGGAACGGTTTTGGGGAAGCAGCGTAGCGGATACAACCGCCCGGGTAATTGACTATCAACCATCGCCGGATATTGCCAAGCCATTGGCAAATTCGCGGACAGTTCATGCGTGACTACCCTGAAGCCAGCCGCCATTTTCCACCGATTAGCGACCATCGCTTGGGACAAATTGCAGTTGCCAGGCTACGCCCCATACACACCGGTCTGGCGCCGGATTGTTCGCTAATGTGTTAACTAAATATGTAAAAATAAAAAAATGCCGGAGGAGGGAATCGAACCCACACTCTCTTGCGAGAACTGGATTTTGAGTCCAGCGCGTCTGCCAGTTCCGCCACTCCGGCGATGTGCAGGATTATACACTGCGGTGGCAATCACGAAAAGCAGGCTTGAATTTCGTCACAAATTAACTTGGTGGGGTCGCTAAAATGTGTATGGTAATGGTATTTGTTCCAGAATGATTTCCTACAGGTTTTGTCGGCGAAGAGCCGAACGCAGGCCGGCTCTGCTTTCATGCTTTCAGGCGAAAATCATGAGTAATAAAGGTGAAAACAGACAAAATTTAAAGATGGTCAATTCGCCGGTGATACACGTTGTACCGTTCCCATAAATCTTTATAATATAAGGGTAATAAATGGGTGTGGGACTTGGGGTTTCACGCCTGAATTATTGCCATGCGAGGGATTAAGCCGCCGAATCGCTTTTATAGGGACACTTGGCTAAAGTCATGTGCTTTGGATGTCCGAATATGCTTTTGTGCCCGACGGCTACCCGTTGGGTATCAGCGGGATTGTAATGGAAACAGCACCGGGGCTGGTTCAATTCCAAACGTTCAAGGGCGTAACGTTATGCAGACTGAGATAAATCTTGAACAACCCACGCCTGCAAATGACGCGGCGACGATCGCCGGGCTGTGGTATGTGCTGCACACCAAAAGCCGGCAGGAAAAAGTTGTGGCGGAATTTCTTACGGAGCGCCAAATTCGCCATGTTTTGCCGCTTGTGACGAAAACAACCTATTGCGGCAAACGCAAGCTGAAAAGCGAATTACCCTTGTTCCCCGGTTACGTATTTCTTAAAGGCTCAGCGAACGATGCCTATAGCGTTGATAGAACAAAACGCCTGGTCAGGATCATACCAGTTTTCGATCAGTTGCGATTGAATTTGGAGATTGAAAGCCTGACGCGAGCGTTGGCGGCCGATAAAACCTTCGATCCGCACCCGTTCCTTGTGGCTGGTACGCGCGTTGTGGTACAATCCGGCCCGTTGCGGGGCACTCACGGAATTATTGAGAGCCGGGGAAATGTGCACCGGCTTGTGCTCCAGATTGAAATCCTGGGACAGGCAGTGAGCATGGAAATTGATGCGGGTCTTGTGGAACCGGTGGATCATCCGGCGATGGAAACAACAGCAGTGGAAATACGGGCGGCGTAATCCGCTTGTTGGGGATTAGAGAGTCAGATAAGCCACTCGCCGCGACGAGCTGGGACTTTCTGCGCCGAAATTAGCGCAGTTGAGAGTAGCGGAGCTTTGGTTTTTTTCTTAACGCGAAATTTCCGTTGCCTGCACAATTAAGCACGATCAGGCAGCGTAAAAATTGGGTCTTAAGGCTGTCAGGCCGATCATTTTTCCCATCAAAATCCGCGTTTCTAAAACAAGTGCCATACCGGTGGGACGCTTCAATCCGTTGTTTGGACCGTGCTTCACCCATCGACGTAGATTCTGTTAGAAAACCATGACCGATACATTGTCGCTACCAATGGAATCGTCGGCCGCTCGCCCGCAGGTGATCGGAGCGAGAATCATACCGCGCAACCGGCTGCATTGGCGGCATTTGGTTGTTGCTGTTGTCACGATCGGTTTTGCGGTTTGGGTGCAGTGGCCAGCATGGCAGGATATTTACCATATCGCGATTAGCGACCAGGATTCAAGCCATATCCTTCTTGTTCCGATATTTTTCGCATGGCTGACATGGGTCAGGCGATTACGATGGCGCGATTGCCGCCTGACGGGTCGCTGGTGGGGTGTGGTCGTTATCGGACTGGGTTTTGCGGTCAGCCATTTTGGGGTGCGCCACGGCATGGCGGTATTCTGGCAATTTGGATCACTGCTTATGGCGTTTGGCGCCGGCATCTCGGCGCTGGGAACGGATGTGCTGCGAAAATTTTTCCCAGCTGTTCTGGTGCTGCTGTTTCTGGTACCGGTGCCAGCCACCGTGCGGCAGGCAATCTCCGTACCGCTGGAAGAGCTTTGCAGCCGGATAAGCCAGCAGGTGCTGGAAGTTTTCGGCGTGCCGGTCGCCCGGGCGGGCAATGTCCTGATCGTCAACCACATTAAGGTGGAAGTGGCCGAAGCATGTGACGGATTGCGCATGGCCATTGCGCTGATGATTCTGGTAGCCACGTACGCATTGGCGACGCCGATGAACCGGATTGCCCGGATTATATTCGTTATCAGCAGTCCGTTCGTCGCTCTTTTCTGCAATATTGTAAGACTCGTGCCATCCGTGTGGGTGTTCGGCAACTGTTCGCATTCATTCGCTGAAGACTTTCATGATACCGCGGGCTGGCTGATGCTGCCTGTGGCATTTTTTCTGTTCTGGGGCACATTGCGGCTCCTTCGCTGGGCGACCGTACCCGTCACGCCCTACGGATTAAGTTATGACTGATGATTCTCACGCGGCAATTGGCACGGCGGCCCGCCGAACCTTCAGGAACCGACTCTGGAACGTGGCGCCGCCTGTTCTGGCCCTGGCGGTATTGCTGGTAATTCACGTTCGCGGCTATTTTCAGCCGGTGCCTAAAGGCTCGCACCGTTACCGGGCACGGGTCATGGCGATTGCCGCGAGCCTGCCGCATACATTTGGGAACTGGCACGGCAAAGATGTGCCACTGCCGCGGTCCGCGGTATCTATGTTACAACCGACGGTGGACTATTGCCGCCAATTCAGCAACAAACGAACGGGCCAGTCCGCCACATTAATGATTATTGACTGCTCGGATACGCGCAATTTGACCGGACATTATCCGCCGAATTGCTACCCCGGGAACGGCTGGATTCTGGAAAAATCCACGCGGCGGACATGGAAAATGGCCGGGTACAGCATTCCCGGCATGGAATATAAATTCCGCCGCGGCAGTTTTGACACTCAAACGGAAATTTATGTCGATGACTTTTTTGTAATGCCGGATGGGCGATTCCTGCGAACGGAGCAGGGATTCATCCGGCATGCCGGAACTTTCAATGATCGGTTTTTCGGCGCCGCTCAAGTTGAATTGACTCTTCCGGGCACCATGCTTCCGACGGATCGGATGAAGGTTTTTTATCAGCTTATCGGGCCGAACTGGAAGCTGATTGATGCGATCCTGCACGGAGTAATACATGATCACGCATAATGACAATCCCCCGGCCGTCTGGCAGGCCGAACCAATGGTTGATTCCTATGGCGGTAGTTCCGGCATGGCGGAAGGAACTTCCGCAAACCCGATTCTACTGGTGCATCAACTTTTGCGCGGCCGGTACCTGAAAGCGATAATGATCGGAGTGGTTCTCGCGGCAATCGGCGTGGTTATAGGACTTAAAGCAATCAAGCCGGTTTATACCAGCACGGCTGAGATCCGAATTCTTCCGTACCTGCCCCGAATCCTGTATACCACATCCGAAAACCAGGCGATGCCCATGTTCAGCGCATATGTGGCATCCCAAACCGCCCTGATTAAAAGCCAGAACACAATTGATCTGGCCATGCAGAATCCAAAATGGGCGGCACTTAAACGCGGCCTGACGCCGCAGGCACAAGAAAATTTCGCCAAAAGCCTGACGGTGGTACGGCTGCGCGGCAGCGAAATTATTTCAATTGATTTTTCCGATCTAGATCCGCAGGCAGCGGTTATCGGCGCGGGTGCAATTGTAAATGCATATAACAAGCTGTACGGCCAGGGTGATTACGAAACACAGAATCTGCAGATGAGGGCGTTGCGCGACCGGCAGACGGTTTTGGAAAACGACCTGCAGAGCACACTCACGCAAATCAATGCACTTTCCAGTCAATATGGCGTTAACGGATTGAGCGTGGTGTACAACTACAAACTCAACCTGATGACCAAAATTGACAGCCAGTGGCAGGAAGCACGAATCGCACTGGCAAAAGTCGGTGCGGCGGCGGCGACGGAAAAAGCCGGTCGTAACAAAAAAGGCTCCGCCGGCGGCATCGCAACCGCGGAACTGACGGATGCCACCCTGCAGCAAATGCAGTTGCAGGCAATGGGTATTGCCCAGCGGATTCATTCACTGGAACTCGAAGGATTGGGCAAGAACAATCATGAAGTGCTGACGCAACAGGCAAAGCTTGACGCTCTTCGTCAAGAGGAACAGCTGTATCGCCAACGCTTGAAAAGCAAACCTCCCATCGGGCTTACCGGCCCAACCGCCATCGACCCGTCCGGCCTTCCCGTATCGCTGGCGATGCTCAAAGCCAGCGAAAAACAACTGCATCTGCTTTACCAGCGGGTCAAGTCCCAGACTTTGGAACTGGGCACACGCTACAGCAAAGTGCTGAGCCTGCAGCAACATTCGGATTACGTGCGGCAGCAATTGCAGCACATTAAGCAACGGGTTGAGGCCATTAACATGGAAGCCGCCACCGGCGGGCGCGTGCGGATCATCAGCACGGGCAGCCAGCCCGGGGCGCCATCAAAAGACTTGCGAAAACCCGCGGCGGCGGCACTGGGGCTGCTGGGACTGCTGCTGGGCTTCGCGGTAATGGCCCTGGTGGGCTTTACCCACGGCAACATGCGTGATTCGGCGGATGTAAATATCACCACGCTGGGAACACGGCGTATGCTGGGAATTGTTCCGCAATTGCCGACCAATGGCGCGGCGATGCCGCTGGATCTGGCGATGGGCGCGCATGTCATTCACCGTATACGCGGGCTGCTGCAGGTGCAGGCCGCCACGCCGGGGCCGCGGGCACTCGCCTTTACGAGTCCGGCCGCCGGAGCGGGCAAAACCAGCCTGGCCATTGCCTTGGCAATGTCGTATGCCGCATCCGGTGCACGTACCCTGCTGATTGATGCGGACATTGTCACCGGCACACTGACCGACCGCATGGGCATTCCCCGCAGCCGACGGATTGGTGAAATCATGGTCGAGGAAAAGCTGATTACATCGGATCAGCTGCACGAGGCGATTGCCGCGGCAAAAGAAGCACGCCGCCCGATCGGCTGGGAACTGCTGCAGCGCGGGCTGATAACTCCGGAAAATCTGGACCGGGTGCTGGCTTCACAGCGGCGCTCGCGCCGCGGATTGCTGGATGCCGCCATCGGCAAGCCGCTGGACAACTGCGTCAGCAGAACAAAAATCAAAAATCTGGATGTCCTGGCTCTGGGGCGGGCCAAACCGCACCATGCCAACCATTTGGCGCCCGCGGCCATACGCGTCATGATTCAAAATGCCAAATCGCTGTACGATATGGTGCTGGTGGATACCGGACCGGTCTTGGGGTCGCTGGAGTCCGCCCTGATTGCCGGGCAGGTTGATGGCGTGGTGCTGGTGGTCGCCCGCGGTGAAACCCGCGGATTAATTGAACGGGCCACCAGTTATCTGACGAATGTCGGCGCCCGGCTGGAAGGCGTTATTTTCAACCGTGCCAACGAAAAGGATGTCTCGCGCAATCAATATTCCTATACCAGCAGCTACCGCGATCGGGAAGATTCCTCCACCATCACGGTACACGAGCCGGATCCGGCCACCATGGAAGCACTGCGAAAACTCGGTCCGCTGGCCTGCGCGGTGGGAAGCTCCGTACAGAGTGCGGATGAAGATACCAAGCATGAATCCAGTCAAACGGGAAACCCCGGTGATAAACCCGCAAATTGAAAATTCAGAGCCCCTGCTGTGGGGAATACCGGTAATCGAACTCCACGACCGGTATTGGCTGGCACGGGAGGTGGCGATTGTCCGCCTCGGATTCGGCGATAAATTCCGCCCGGATCAGGCCGCCGCACGCGTCTATCTGCTGGCGGGACCGACGGATGTATTCCGCCTGCATCTGCGCCCGGTTCTGGAAAGGCATTATTGGATTCACCAATCCCTGTATATGCTCGGCTTTAAGGGCTGTGCGGAAAGATCAACGCCGTTCCGCCTGGGCATGACCGTTCGCCTCGACATCGCCCGCTTTTGGGCCCAGCTTATGCCCCGGCAAAAGCCATGGATGGCATTACGGGCGGCTTTCCCCGATAATACCGGCATGCGAATCCCCGGCCGATTCTATGGCCGGAATCAGCAAAGTGAATACATCAGCCTGCTTGCCCGGGATTGGCCGGATCCGGAACAGGCAATCGACGGCATCACGAAGTTGGGCCGCAAAGTACGCGGCCCGGCAAATGCAGATCCGCGGCTCCTGAAATCCGCCGTCCGGCCATTATGGATAGGCCGCGGCCATGAACGCTGGACGGATGGTGCCCTGCCGCAAACGGCGGCATTGTTCGATCGCGGCTGATTTTCGCCGTGACCGTTGAAAAGACTCAAGGCAAAACTTAACGGAGAACCAAATGGCTCCTCCACGCAACAAAATGAAACGTCGACTGCTGTTCCTGGCAACCGGATTCCTGGTTGCGGTATTTGCGATTGGCGCGTTGTACATATATCGCAAGCATCGTATTGGGCAGCATTTTCTGCATTTACGCGCGGAAGGTCTGGCGGCGGTAAAAGCCGGAGATTACCCCACGGGCGTTAACGACCTGGGGGCTTACCTGGGGCAGAACCCGACGGATCTGCCAAGCCTGAAGGCATACGCCAAAGCCAGCCTGAAAGTGCCGCAACCCGGGGGACGGAATCTGTATCAGGCGATCGGGGTGTTGCATCAGATTCTTTATCAATTGCCGGGTAATCTTAAATACCAGCGGATGCTTTTGAAACTTCTGGTTCAAACCAATGCGAATGTCGAAGCGGTAGGGTTGGCCCGCCAAATTCTCAAGGAACAGCCGCGGAACCTTAATGCGTTGAGCGGTCTTGCTACCGCGCTTACCCGGTTGCGAAAACTGCGACAGGCCTTCGGCTATGCCGCCGAGTGTATAGAGCTTTCACCGGATCGGATTAATGAGGGCCTGCTGGCCATTGACCTGATGCGCGAACGCCAACTGCCTGACAACCGCATCATTGCCTGGGCGCAGGCCCTGATAAAAAAGCACCCGCGGTCCGCCGCCTGCGAATTCATGCTCGCCTCGGCGGAACTCGCCACGGGCAACGCCGCCGAGGCATCGGCCATGAATCTGAAACTCGCCGCCCGGCGCCACCTTCCGAAGAACATGATTCTCCCGCTGACGCGCCAACTGGATTTGCTGCAGCATGCCAGCCGGGCCACACAGGTATTGCGCAACGCCGTGGCCGACGGCGCCGGCAAAAGCATTCTGGAAGCATTATGCGACCGGCTGTATCAACAGGGACATAACCGGCAGGTTTTATCGCTGACAAAATCAATTGCTCCCGCCCAAAGCGCCGTGCTCGCGGCGTACCGCGCCCGCTCCCTTCTGGCACTGCATCAATCGCAGGCCGCGGCGGCGATCATCAGCGGGCTTAAAAAATTATCCGCACCGGAAGCCCAAAACTGGGCCGCCGTCCTGTCCCTGCGGCTGAAAAAACATATTACCGATGCCGATCGGCTTGCGGTGCTTCGCGCCGCGGAGTCCACGTTCCCCGGCCAGCCATATTTTATTTATCGCCTTGCCAACGGCTATCTGCGGGTGCGTGAACCGGTGGTAGCCCAGAAACTGTGGGGCATTGCCGCCATGAACGCCCCCACATGGTCGGCCCCGCTGCGGGCGCTGGCGATGGAAGCGGTGCGTGCCGGGGACGTCAGCCTTGGCGGCAAGCTTATCAATAGAGCGGTGGAACTGGCGCCGAATTCCACGCGCACCCTTATTACACAGGCCCTTATTCAGGCCGTGGCCGCGCCGCTGAATCCCCGGCATCCGCCCCGCAAGATTCTCCGCACACTGCATCAGCTTGCCCAAAAATACCCGGAAAATAACAGTCTGATCACGGCCCTTGTCAGAATCTACGCCCAGACTGGCCGGCGTGCCGAAGCCCGCGGGATTCTGGCCGCGGCATTGCAACGCCGCCCGCCATTGCCGCTCAACGCCATGTTGACGCTTTACAGCCTTAATAAAGCCATGAAGCTGCATATGAGCGGCCAGATTATTCAACGGGCCAAATCAGAATATGGACTCGTGCCGCCGGTGGGTTTAATTGAAGCCGTGCAACTCGCCGCGGCCAAACATCCGCGGATGGCGCTCAAACTCCTGCACTCCGGGCTGGGTCAGGCCTCGGCGGAAAAAGGCCGCTGGCGGATTGTTATCGCCGAATATCTGACGATTGAAAAAAGCCCCGGCGTGAAAAATGCCTGGAAAACCGCCGTTGCCGCCAATCCGCACAGCGCCCGCGTCCTGTGGCTGGCGATCGCGGCGCCGGAAATGGTCAACAATCGCAAATTCATGCTTTCCGCATTTGACGGCCTGGAAAAAATCATCGGGAGCAACGGCTTTGCCTGGAAAATGGCCAAGGCTGACTGGCTGCTTGCCCACCAGCCCACCCCCGCGGACGTTACGCTGGCCGTCAGGCTGCTGCACGAAGATATCGGCGAATCCAACAATGTACTCGGCCCGCATCTGCTCCTGGCATCGGAATATCAGAAGGAAGGAAAAATCGCGCAGGCCATTAATCAGTTGCAGGTGGCCTATGCCCTGGCGCCGCGCAATCCCGGCCTGGCCCTTACCTTGGCGAAGCTGTATCAGCAGCAGGGTAGACTGGCCCATGCAGGCCGGTACCTTGCTGACGTTGCCGGCTCCAGTTACGCCACGCCGGCCCAGCAAAAGCAGGCGGCGGCTCTTTTTGCCATACAGGGGCATAATTCCAAAGCCATCTCCCTCCTTACCAGCCGGGCCGCCGGAGGCAAGCTCGGGCGCGGCCGTGCCCTGCTGCTCGCGCAGCTTTACCAGCGTGATGGAAACAATACAGCCGCGGCGCAGCTTTACACCCGCTTGCTGCACAAACCGTCTGCGGCGGTACTCGCCTCCGCGGCAAATTTTTACGGCGATACCGGACACATGAAACAGGCCGAAGCGCTGTTGGCACAGCTTGCCGCACTTAAACTGCCCCCCGGCGAGGCCGACCTCATTGCCGGTGATTTTTACCTGAATCACAACATGCCCGCCGCCGCCCGCGGGGCCTACAACGCCGCGGTTCAGGCCGCTCCAAAACGCCTGGCCCCATGGCTTTCCCTGCTGAATTTTGAACTCTCCCTTAACGATGCCTCCGCCGTGAAAAATACACTTGCCGCCGCCATTGAGCAGCGGCCGCACAACGGCACGCTGGCCTTTCTTAATGACAATCTTGCCGCGGCATTAAAGGTAAACGCGGTCACCATTTTCCGTCCGCTGGTTAGCGCGCTCCTGATATCCCCCCCGCCGGACGGCGCGCGGTCCATTGTGCCGGAACTTGCCGCGGACCTTGCCGGCAAACCAGCCGATACCGCCATCAGCGGCGAGCTGCAGGCCTTTGTCACCCGATACCCACAATACCTGGCCCTGCGAAATGCAACGGCAAAAGTATTGCTGGCAGCCGGGCAGGCGCCCGCCGCCGCCGTATTGGCCATTAAGACCATGGCCCGGTTCCCCACGGATCCCACCTCGGCCAGGCTCGCGGCGCTAGCCTATCTGCAGCAGCACAACTGGGCCTCCTGCCTGAATGCCGCAACCGACTGGCGCCGGCGTCTCAACGGTGGAAAACTGCCCGCGGACCTGGTCATGGCGACGGCCGATGTCAATCTTGGCGATCCGGCCGGCGCTCTTTCCCGGATCGCACCATATTTATCCGCAGCCCGCAAAAACCCTGAAGGCTTGCATCAGGTTCTGCTCCTCGCCGCACAGGCGAACATTTCCCAGGGTGATGTCGCCGCGGCCGAAAGCCTGCTGTGGCCCGCGATTCCCCGGTCCGCCGCCATCCGCATCGGCGCG
>JAKBBN010000081.1 GCA_021808485.1 Planctomycetota bacterium
GCCACAATTCACCAATACATTGACGCCCACAATGCCGCTCCGAAAATATTCACATGGACCAAGGACGCCGACACCATATTGGCAAAGGTTGCCAAGTGCAAAGAAACGTTAGGGACGGTACACTAGAATCCGTCGAAAACTCCCGGGGCATAAACGCGAACCCCGGTGACCTTCCCATCCTTCAGGTCAATCATGCTCGGAATGCCGGGGTTTATTCGCCAGGTAAAGCGGCGGCTGAGCTTAAGCCGCAGCCAGCCGGCCGGAGCCAGCTGACGTGGCAAATGACCCCAAGGCGGAATTTGGAGCAAAGCGATCCTGATATTCGCCGGCTTGTTCCGGCGATAACGCCGGGCCAGACCGGCAATCGCCTGCCGACATTCCGGGCATTGGTGGTAATAAATAATCACCAGCCAGCGGCCGTGATTGATTTGTGCGGCGCCGCCGGGTGATCCGGGGTCGACAATAAATCTGCGCAGCGGCATGTACCGCCTGTACCAGCCCGGCGGCGTGGTGAAAAGCAGGCCGTGGCCGCCGGTGATCCGTCCGTCCGCATGCAGGTAAGCCGGCCGCCAGTAACGCCGCGCCCAAAGGCCCAGCCACACAAGGGCGACCACCAGCAGCAACGCCGTCAGATTGCGCAGGGCGCCCGGTCCTGCCCGGCGGGGCGCGCCGCTTTTTGTACCGCGCAATGACCAGCTCATTATCAGGATGACAAACAAATCCAGCGTCACGGTTATCCATGGATTAACCTGCACCGGCCCGAAACAACCGCAGGAGGCGGCGCCATGCAGGCCGCGGTATGCGGACACACCCGTAAATACCAGAAACATGGCAATCGTGATTTGTGCGGCGGTGCGTGCGGTACCGCCCCAGATAAGCCACAGCCCGATCACCAGTTCCGCCAGCAATTCCAGCAGATGCAGCAGCAGATGGTGCGTGGTGATTCCGTTAAATAAATCAACACCCTTGAGCGATCCGGAGATCAGCAGAATAAGGCCGGTAAGAATGGGCGGTATCTGACCTAGCCGGCCGCCTGCGGCAATGAACGGGGGTTTGGGATGAGGGGGAGTATCGCCTTCAGGTTGCGTCATGATATTGTACCTTCACACTAAATGTCCGCGCGCATTTCCCGCGGACGGAAAAATAATTCCAGCAAGCCGGCCGTTCGCAGGCGGCGGTCCGTTGTCGCCTGGCACTGCGACACCAGCAAATTGGCGGCCAGAAGCAGTGCGGCGGCATCCGCCGGTTTGTCCGGCGGTCGATGTGGCAGCTGCGCCGGCGGCACCAGCCGATGCAGCGCCAGGATCACCGCGGACTGCACGGGAATGGTCGGCGAGTGAATCGGGCAACTGTCACAGGCCACTGCGCCCATTGCGGGGATGAATCGCACCCGGGCGCCGGGTCGGACGGCCTGGCCGCACACGCAACAGGCTTCCAGCCGCGCCTGGTAACCCGCCGCGGCGAGTGCACATTTAAGATATGCCACCAGCGCCAAACCGCGCTGCGCCGTGTGGAACCGGCCGACCGCGGCCGTTATCTGATCGAAAAGTTCCGGATGCGGATCGTGCGGGGAAAGCAGGGCGATCGTGAATTCGCAGCTGATTTGTCCGGCATAAAACGCCGCCAGATCGCGGCGCATCGCCGCCTGATGGTTCAGTACTCCCCAGGCCGTGAGCGTGGCCAATTCTCCGGATCGCGGCGGGAGAAAGACCACATCGCCTTCAGCCAGCAGATCCAGCGGGCCGCCGAACGCCGAGGCGCTCCTGACGGCAAGTTTGCGGACGCCTTTGGCCAGCGCCGGCACCAGGCCGTGATTTCTGGTGAGGAGTGTGACCACCTGGGAGGTTTCAGAATAATCAACCACCCGCAGACAGATTCCTTGATCAGTTTCATAATTCGGCACACCTGTATTTTACACCAGATTATCAACATCCGCCTGTGTCGCCGGAGGGCGATTCCCGTCGACCGCTCCACGGGCGTCCCTGTCCGCTCCGGCGGATGAATATACCTGGAATTTTGCGCCATTCGCCGGCGCCCGGATTCGCGTATTGCCGGTTATGGCTTTATGAGCCTAAACGGTTATCATATTCTTCAGGAGTTCGCAGGTGACGGGAACAGGAGACAACCATGAAAAAACGATTACGCCAGATTTTGATCATCGGTCTGCTGCTGATTTTTGTGCTGGTGCTGGCGCTCTGGTTTTCCATTGACGGCATTATTCGCCAGCAGGTGGATGTGCGGGCGACCGCGGCACTTGGCGTGAAAACCACGCTTGACCAGGTGACCCTGAATGTTTTCGGCGGATCGCTGGCATTGAAGGGAATGAACATCGCCAATCCGGCCGGCTTTACCGATCCGTCCCTGGTGAATATGCAGTCCTGCAGCGTTACGGTGAACCTCCATTCGTTATTAACGCCTACGGTTAAGATCAACACAATTGCCGTCAATGGTTTGACCATGTCCCTGGATATCAATGGATTAAATACCAATCTGTCCACCGTTCTAAACAACATCAAGACAAATACAGCCTCTCCGGCGGGATCCGCGGCGGCTGCGCCCGCCACGCAAACGGCAACACAAAAAACCGCGTCCGGCGGCAAAGCCCTTGCCGTCGAAAAGGTCGTGCTGACCAATATTAAGGTGATCATCCGGGCCGGACTGCTGCCGGGACAAAGCGGTGTCCCGATTACGGTTGTAATTCCGCGGCTGGTGCTTAATCAACCGACCAATCCGAACGGCCGCCCGTTGCGGATCGCCGATCTGTTCGGGCAGGTGTTAAGTGCGGTGGCGCTGGAAGCGGCCAAAAGTCCGACCATACCCTCGCCGGTCCGTGATTCGTTGCAGACGGCGGGAAATATACTGGCCGGCGGAGGCCGCGGCCTGCTTAATAGCGCCGGCAAGCTTGGCCAATCATTGGGCAAGGGCGTGAACCAGACGGTGAATACATTTAAAAACTTGCTGACGGGGCAAAATAAGAACAACAACGGGGCTGCGAAATGACCGTGGCCGCCGGCGCGACAGCCGCATTGGCCGCCTGGGCCGTTCATCACGAACAGTGGCTGGACGCGGTTCTATTTCTTTCCACATACGTCGGCCTTGCGCTGGGCGGGTGGCCGGGAACGCGGCTGGATCGCACTTCTATTGCGACGCTGGGGGCGGTGGCGGTGCTTGTGCTGCACCGCATGACGTTCAGCGAGGCGATGGCGGACATCAATTTTCCCACGCTGGCCCTGCTTATCAGCATGATGATCATCTCCGCGCAGCTTCGTCTTGCGGGATATTACGACTGGGTTGTGCGACGGATTGTATCGACAGCCAAAAGCCCGCGTGTGCTGTTGATCTTAATCATGCTGGTGTCCGCGTCGCTCGCCGCACTTTTCGCCAATGACGTGATTTGCCTGATATTCACGCCCGTGCTTTGTGTGGGTCTGCATCGCGCCCGCCGTGATCCGGTGCCATACCTGATGGCTCTTGCCGTGTCCGCCAATATTGGTTCAGCGGCCACCATCATCGGCAATCCGCAGAATATGCTTATCGGGCAGGCGGGGAATTTATCCTTTGGGGCCTTTACCCTGAGGGTGTTTCCGCTGGCGGCTGTTTGCCTGGTATTGGCCTATTTTGCCGTGGCGATTATTTACCGTCGCCGTATTTGTTCCCAAACACCCGCGCTCGCACGGATTCCCGAGGATCACCCGGCGGCGAAAGAGGCCGTCACCCGCTGGTCCATGATTCATAAGACTCTTTTTATTATGGCGCTGCTGCTGGTGGCGATGGTGGCCGGGCCGTGGATCGGTTTAAGCCGCCCGATTGCCGCACTTGCGGCCGCCGGAATGGTCATGATATCACGCAAGACCCGGCCGCGGGACCTGTTTGCCCTGGTGGACTGGAACCTGATCCTGCTTTTTATCGGTTTGTTTATCGTCATCGGAGACGCCCAGCGTCATAGTCTGCTGGCGCCCGTCATGCACGCGATCAGTCGTTCCGGCATTTCCCTGCAATCGCATACACCGCTGGCTGTCGCCGCGCTGGTGCTCTCAAATGTGGTAAGCAATGTGCCCGCGGTGCTGCTGCTTAAGCCCGTAATCCCCGTCGCGGCGACATCCACCTGGTATCTGCTGGCGGTTGTCAGCACATTTGCCGGCAATTTTACCCTGCTGGGTTCCATTGCGAATTTGATCGTGGCGGAACAGGCGGAGGCCTTTTCCATCCGGTTGGCTTTTTCCGAATACCTGAAAGTCGGGGTTCCGCTCACGCTTTTAACCACTGCTCTTGCCGTGGCTTACTTTCAATTTATTCACTGAATATTCCGGGGGCCTGCTTTCCAGCGCCTTTTTTCCATCCGCAATTGGCGATACCATCTGTCCCTTCGGCCGGAGGTGATCCGGCCGGCTGAAACCGCGGCGGCGGAAACCGCCGCAGATGGAGATGTAAAATGCCTGGTTCCGCAAAATTAGCCAAACGTCCGGTGATGCTTATTGTTCGTGACGGCTGGGGTTGTAATCCGCACCCTGAAATGGACACGTATAACGCCGTGAAGCTCGGCCGTCATCCGGTGGATGACCGGTTGATGCGGGAATACCCCAACGTTCTGGTCCACACCAGCGGTGAATGGGTGGGACTGCCGGACGGCGTCATGGGTAACAGCGAAGTGGGGCATCAAAACATCGGCGCCGGTCGAATTGTGGATCAGGAGACGATGCGCATTACGCGGCGAATCCGCGAGGGTGATTTTTTTTCCAATGCCGTATTGAATGAGGCTTTTAACCGCGCCGCGGCCAATGGCAGCCGCGTGCATATTCTGGGGCTTTGTTCCGATGGGCGTGTTCACTCCGATCAGGAACATGCATACGCGATTCTGGAGCTTGCCGCCCGGCTGAATTTCCCCTCCGATCGCATTTTTATTCATGCCATTACCGACGGCCGCGATACCGCGCCGCAGGGCGCCCGGCGGTTTCTGGTGGAATTGGAGGCGAAAATCCGCCAGATCGGCCGGGGGCGCATCGCCAGTGTGGTGGGGCGGTATTATGCGATGGACCGTGATAACCGCTGGGATCGTGTGCAAGCCGCCTATAACCTGCTGACGCTGCGCCGCGGAAAGCGTTTTCCCAATGCTCTGGCCGCACTGGAAGATTATTACGCCAATCCCACCGAACCATCACGCTCCGGCGATGAATTCGTCGTGCCGAGTGTTATTGATCTGCCTGATGATGCCGGCGCGATCGTAAGGGATTATGATTCGGTGATATTTTTTAACTATCGCGGCGACCGTCCGAGGGAAATTACCAAGGCTTTCATGTTCGATAACGCTAAATTTGCGGCGGAAAAGAACGGCGGGTTCCCGCGGCAAACACAACCGCGGCATCTATTTTTTGCGACCATGACCGCCTACGAACAGGGTTTGCCCGTTGAAGTCGTGTTTCCCAAGCCGGAAAAAATGCATGACATTCTTGGCATGTACACGGCCTCCCTGGGCCTTAAACAGTTCCGTTCCGCCGAAACCGAAAAGTTTCCGCATGTCACGTTTTTCTTCAACGACTACCGCGAGCCGCCTTTTGACGGCGAATCGCGCGAAATGGCGCAAAGTCCGAAGGTAAGCACCTACGATCAGCAGCCGGAAATGAGTGCCGCGGAAGTGACGCAAATCGTGCTGAAAAAGCTGGAAGCCGGTGATAATGATCTGTACATTGTGAATTTCGCCAATGGTGACATGGTCGGCCATACCGGCAATCTGCCGGCCGCAATCAAGGCGGTGGAAACGGTGGATGCGTGCGTGGGCCAACTGGTGGACAAGGTCGTGCGGATCGGAGGGGCCGTTATTGTAACCGCGGATCACGGCAACTGTGAGCAAATGTGGGATCCGGTGAACAACTGCCCGCACACCAGCCACACCACTTATGATGTGCCGCTGATTGTCGTGGATGACCGGTTTAAAGGCCGAGCACTGCGGCAAGGCGGGTGTCTGGCGGATGTGGCTCCCACGCTGTTGGCCATGATGGGGCTTTCTCAGCCGTCGGAAATGACCGGGCGATCGTTGCTTTCAGCATAGGGCATGCCGTGCGGGTGGCGGCAGGGTGGCGGCTTAATAGCCGAAGCTGGAAGAAACGGGTCTGCCGGGTGTCGGATAATGAAAATAGGAATCGCGGCCGGATAACCCGCCGCGTTGCCAACCCCCATTGTCATCATCATCATCATCATCATCATCATCATCATCATCATCGTCGTCATCTTCACTGTGATGATAATAGCCTGGACTGTCCGATTGGTTGTTCTGATACCATGGATTGGCGGTACAGCCTGCCGCCGCCAGCAGGCCGAAACCCGCAACAATCGCCATGAGCCTGCAGAGTCGGCAAATTAAACTGAAACATAAGGTGAATTTTTGCATCACTATATCACTCCCTGAGCAGCCGGATACCGTGATCAACAATTGTATGTGCTCCAACCATTATAACGTCTCATAACGCCGTTTGTCTGCTCAAATAAAATGGCTCTGCCGCCGGACCTTCGCACGGCGTGATCGGACCGGTTTTAAACACCAATTCCGGCGGAAATTTTTAGTGCGGATGGATTGAAAACAGGGCTCGATCCACGCTTTTATCGGGCCGGAAAATCATTTAATTAATTATCAAGATTCACCGCGAGCCGGTCCGATGAATTGTCTGCCGGGATGGCCCAAAAATGACTAGTATCCGCTGACCCGGCGGGACGCCGCTCTCCAGTCCCGCCGGGTTATTTTTTTTTAGCTCCGCGGAGCCATACCACCGTTGGCTCGCAAGGCGATTCACCGCATATCCTGCGGCGGCTTCGTCATTGCCATACCCGCAGGAAATAAAGCCCGGCCATAAGCAGAATTGCGGCAATCAACAGCAGTGGAACAGCCAGAGGCAGTGCGCTCTGTTTCAGCATGGGTTGCCATACGTTCTTTTCACGCCGGGAAAGTGGGATTTGCAATACATGTTTCCACGGGCAGGGCCGCCGACGGCCGGTGGCCGGCAGGCAGGGCGGCGGTAAAGACGCCGGATGGACATGCCCGATGACATGCCGGCCTGCCGGGTAAGCGTTTCCGGCTTTTCCGTTTTCTTTGGAATCCGTGGTATATAAAACCGCGTTAAGAACGGAAATTTGTCGGGGCAGAGCCAGGTGGTAGCGGCCGGGCGCCGATTGCCGCAGCAGATAGGTCTTGCGTGCATTATGCCTGAGTCCTTCAGGAACACTGGAAATAAGATCGAGCCTTAAAGCGGCATGATTGATAAATGTTGTTGCGGTGCGAGCGTCCACCGTTACGTGCCACCGACCGTTGGCCCTTGCGGTACGAATGGAAAAGCGAGGGTCACGGCGTCGTGCGGATAAGCGTTGGATCATCCACCGCAGCGTGGCTGCAAAGCCTTGGGATCGTGCGGAAAACGCCGCCGCCCCTGTGCGGCCAAGTCCGCAGTGCCGCCAGGCGGCAAGCGGTATCTCCTTTTTTCCGAAAAAGCGTGGATTTTTTCCCGTCACGGTCAATATCGCGTCGCGTTTGAGCCAGGTGCGGACCCATCGTGAAGCGGTACCGGATAAATGGCCAGTGGAGGAATGCCACAGCAGGGGACTCGTATGGCGGTGACCGGCAATATATTTGCTGACCGACTGTCGCAGGATTGTCGGCCAGTCTGCCGGATCATGGGTGGCGGTGAACTCGGCGCCGGTTTGGCGCAGCAAATTCATAAATGCCGGCGATTCATGTTTATATCCCGCAACCACCAGCAGCCGGTCCCTTTTTTCAGTCAGCAGTCTGGCCCATTCATGGGTATGAATAGCCGGTATGTGGCCGTCAGTCAGGAGGATAAGCAGTGATTGAGATGGAGCGGTATGTCGAATAAGCTGCAGGGCTGCGTCCGGGTTGGTTGGTCCGGTTGGAATAATTTGGGCCAACAGTTTTGGCGATATTTTCCCGATTTGTTTCACCGTACCCGTGGCGATGATTTTCGCAGAACCGGAAAATGTGATGATGGTTGCGCGATCCGCAGGCCTTAGCAGCTGAACGGCCGCTTCCAATGCCGTTGCGGCAATGCCAAATCGAGTCTGGTCGCTACGGCCATCGACGGTTTGTCCCATGGATCCACTGGAATCCATCAGGAAGATCACGCTTTTTGGTCGTCTTTGGGGCGGAGCCGAGGCCAAGGGCGATAGATTTTCAATTGCCCAGGCATGGCCATTGGAATCCGGCATGGCGTATCCGCCCGGACCAAAGGCGCGGGATGTTCCCATGATCAGCAATCCGCCGCCGGTATGTGTAACATAATCTTCAATAGCCTGTACGCTACGGTTGCTTAAGTCATGGCGTGCTACATTGTCCAGAAGTATCAGTTGAAATCGTTCCAGGGCCGTTACATTTTCCGGCACTGCCTGCGGGAGAACGCGCCATATTTGCCCAAGAAGGTTACCGGTCGCCCGGCCGGACCCGGCTTGGGCAGACGTGCCGGCCGATGTTGATTGTTCCGGTGATACAAGCAATATATGCGGAGGGCCGGAAGGGGGAATACTCGCATAGGCCATGTCATCTTCCGGCCAGGGGTCATGTGTGACGAGTCGCATCATATACACGGCGCCTGCTTGAAGATGTGATGGTGCGTCTGTCGTAGCAAAAACTTTTGTGCCCGCTCCCCTGAAAACGATGGTTCTGTCGGCCACCAAAACGCCGTTGCGTCTTAATTGGGCCGCTATATGCATAGGCCCGGTGGCGGTAATAAGTGCCCGGATATGAAAACCTCGGCGGGCGAGGCCGTCGGCATTTGCACGGTGCACGGTGAAAGAGGCAATTCCGGCATCCGGCTGCGCGGCCGGGACCGTTGAAATAGCTAGAAAATAGGGGAGCCGTTCCGCATTGGTCAGTTTGCGCGGCCGGCTCGTTTCTCCCGAATCGTGGCTAACGGGCAATCGCCAAGCCGCGTAGCCGGTGGTAAACAGCCAGCGCGGGATATGCCGTTCAGCCGCCTGCTTTTGCCCGGATCGCCAGGCCAAAGCTCTGTCAATTTTGGGGCAGGTTCCAATTGTGGTCGGCCAGCGGCGCGGCCATGCGGCGGTATCATCAATCCTGATATCCCGCTTGACCACATGCGGGTAGCGATCGAATATAACTGGAGTTACACGAGTGTTGGCAGGTAAAACCCGCATCAACAAAGTTTGCAGAGCGTGCGGCGAGTTCCAGGGGGCGGTGCGCGCCGCCGGAGAACCGTCGATCAACAGCACCAGATGGCGTGCGGCACGGGTAAAGCGGATTGCCGGGCCCGCGGCGGCCAGAATCAGCAGCGCAACGGCCGTGAGAACCAAAAGCAGCCAATTGCCGCGCTGCGGTAACCGCCCCGGGGCTGAATGGGGGTGCAATACAGAACCAGTTCGTCTGCGGGCTAATGCAAAAAAAGGGAGAATGAGCAGCCCAATACAGAAATCTGGATGTTGCCAGGTCAAGTCCATGCGGCAATGGTAACGTAGTCGGCCCGTGCCGCCTATTTAGGGGGAGACCTATCGGCCGTGGTGAGGCCATCTCTTGCCAACAGGGGCTTGCCAACTGCTTGAGATGCCATGGGTTTTTACCGTGGGTGGGAGCGACTTAAACAGGCCGCCCGCGGAACCGTCGGCCGATTGCTAAATTTTCAATAGGCATAAAACAGTCCAAAATTGCGAAATATCTGAAAATTCGGTCCATTTTTACCGATAATATATTCGATAGATCATGCGGGGTTCTATCGCGTGTTCCGATAACTTGCCGCGGCTGTTATCAGAATACACAATAGATTTGGCAAACGGGCAGGAATAGGCTGAATGGCTTTGGATCCGCACACAATCTTCCTGGTGCTTGCGGTAGTCGTATTTGTGCTGGGCGCTGCGCAATTCGGCTTTTATCTACTCTGTCGCCGGGACACATGGTTTCTTTACTGGGGCGCAGGTGATCTTTGCGTCACCACGGCGGTGATCCTGTTTTCGCAGTTCCAGCACCTGCCTTTGCCCCTGGCTGTACCGCTGACGAATTCATTTCTGGTTCTTGCCTGGGGACTTTGCTGGAGTGGATGCCGTGTTTTTTGCGGTCATCGCCCCTTGCTTGCGATCCCGCTGCTGGCGGCGGCGGCTGTATTTGCAATCCTGGCGATTGGTTCACCGGTCAGTGCGCATTTGGCCGGACGATTGCTTGTGGTATCCGCGGCGATGGACATATTTGTTGTAATCATTGCATGGGAATTGCTGCAGACCGGTCGAAATGAGGGCCTGCTGCTGGCACGCATTTGCGCCGGAATAGCCGCGGGAATAGCGGCCGTCATTGTGATTCGCGCGCTGTGGGGCGCGTCGGTATTGAATGACGCCATGATGATGCAGCACGACAGCCCGCTCGGCATGCTGTTGCTGCCCTCCGTCGCGGTGGCATTGGTGTGGAACGTATGCCTGACACTTATGACTGCCGAACGCATGCGCGGCATATTGCTGCATGATGCATGCTGCGATGAACTTACGCAGGTGCTGAACCGGCGCGGCGTGCGGGTGGCGCTGTGGCATACCTTGCGCAGGGTCGCATCCAATGAAACCGCCGCACTGGTTCTTCTGGACCTGGATTATCTAAAAACGGTGAACGACACTTTTGGCCATGCCGTGGGAGATTCGTTGCTGCGGTGCCTGGCGCAGTCCGCGGATACGCAATTAAGACTGGGAGATTCCGTGGGCCGTATCGGCGGTGATGAATTCGCCGTGATTCTTCGGCAGGTGGATCAGGTGCAGGCCACAGCCATTACCGAACGGCTGCGCGCGGAATTTGCCGGCGCCGCCGCGGCGTTATGCCCGAATTTCTCTCCGACGATAAGCGTCGGCATCGCCTATATTCAAAGGGATGAGCGATCCATTGATCAGATCATCGCCCGTGCCGATCGGTCGCTTTATCAGGCTAAAGAAGCCAGACTTCCCCGTTCGCACTCCCGGCGGTCCACCGAGTCCGTAGTGGTAACTTCCAATCCCCGGGCAACCACTGCGGATGTCTGAGACGCCGGCCGGCGCTTCCTTGCCAATTTTCCATATTGCGATTTGCCGCCTCATTGCGGGCCAAATTGAACATTATTGACGGCTTAATAATGGCTTAACTCCGGAATGTTCCAATTCCCGTCCAGATGCGTTGTCGTTCCTGAATTGTGCCGGGGAGTACCGGCAGGTTGGAACGGCCTGTTGGAAAGGACATCGAAATGTTCAGGATTCTTCGTCACGGACTAATTGCCGCGGGTGTTGCGGCTATCGCTTGCGCAGGACTGGCATCCAATGCCCGCGCAGTGGAAATTCAGGGGGCCGGTTCTACGTTTGTTGCGCCCATTATGCTGAAAAAATGGATTCCGGCGTTTATGGCGTCGCATCCAAACATCAAAGTGGATTACCAGCCGATCGGATCGGGCGGCGGGATTAACGGCCTGATCAACAAAACCATTAACTTCTGTGGTTCGGATGCGGCCATGACGAATTCGCAGATCAACTCCGCCGGCGGCCATGTGTTGCACATGCCGGAAGTAGCCGGTCCGGAAGTCATGAGCTACAACCTTCCCATGATTCACAAACCCCTGGTGATGACCGGCAAACTCATCGCGGATATTTACCTGGGCAAGGTAACACGCTGGAATTCACCGGAAATCGCCAAACTCAACCCGGGCGTGAAGCTTCCGGATATTCACATTCTGGTGGCACATCGATCCGACGGATCCGGCACCACTTATATTTTCACCGGTTATCTTTGCAAAGTAAGCAATGCCTGGAAAACACAGGTCGGCCAGTCGACGTCCGTGCAATGGCCGGTCGGTCGCGGCGGCAAGGGCAACCCGGGTGTTGCCGCTTTGATTGACAAAACCGTCGGCGGACTGGGCTACCTGGAGTATGCCTATGCAATTCTTGGTCATTTCCCCACGGCCACACTGATCAACCGTGATGGTTACAAAATCCGTCCGTCAATCCCGGCCGTCATTGCCGCGCAAAAGGCGGTTGTGGCTAATCTTCCGGCGGATTTCCGCCTGCCGATTATTAACCCGGTTGGCAAGCGGGCCTATCCGATTTCCGGATTCACCTACCTGATCGTTGACCGCGATCTTGGCTACATGAGCAAAGCCAAAGCCAAAGCCACGGTGGAATTCATCCACTGGGTTCTCACCAAGGGTCAGTCATACGCCAAGAGCATGCAGTACATCAAACTTGGCGCGAAGATGCGGCGCAAAGTGCTGGCGCAGCTGGCCAAGGTTACCTGGAAAGGTCAGGCTCTTGACTGACCGCCAATACCGCGCCCCGCGGCACCGGGCAATTGCCCGCTGCAAGGTCGCGGATACGCGGTAGCAAAGTAAATCTGAATTTCGGGAGTCCCCGTGGCGGATCATGGCATGCGGGGACTCCCTTTCTTTGTTAACGGCAGGCGCATTGTCTTCATCGGCAATTTCGCCTGCGGGTATGGGTTATGAGTGGAATCGAATTCAGCCGCCCGGCGTACAGCGAGCCCGCCGAACCCGGGGTGATTTACGCACCGCAAAGTGGCTGGCGTAAATGGCTGGATCGACTGGTGTATATCGCGGCGCTGGGCGGCGTGCTGTTCAGCATGGCGATCCTGCTGACAATATTCGCCGTGCTTGTCCATGGCTCGTGGCAGGCGCTGGGTCGGATAGGCCTGCATTTTTTCACCACACAGGCGTGGAATCCGGTTCCCGGCCGTGATAAATACGGTGTGCTGGCCTTCGTGTACGGAACGGGCGTAACCACCTTCCTGGCGTTGCTGTTCGGTGTGCCGCTGAGCATCGGCGTGGCGGTGTTCATCACGCGGCTTGCGCCGCGCTGGATGGCCGGTCCGGTGTCATTTCTGGTGGAATTGCTGGCGGCGATTCCCAGCATCGCCTACGGCTTGTGGGGATGCTTTGTCATGTCTCCGTGGCTGCAGAATTACCTTGAACCGGTGATTTATCATGTCCTGAGGCATATCAAAATAATCCCGGTCGGCAAATATCCAAGCGGCAATATCGAATTTTTCCCCGCAAATCTTGTACGCGGTGGTCCTTCCGGCAGTGATTTTCTGGCGGGCGGTCTTATTCTCACCATCATGATTCTTCCCATCATTACAGCGATCACCCGCGATGTGCTCCGGCAGTTTCCGCAGGAACTGGAGCAGGGAGCGTATGGCCTAGGGGCCACATGGTGGCAGACCACACGGCTGGCGCTGGTTTATTGCAAGGCCGGGATCTTCGGCGCGGTCATGCTGGGAATGGCCCGGGCAATCGGCGAGACCATGGCGGTCATTATGGTGATCGGCAATACGGATTCCATCAGTGCGAGTCTCTTCGCCGGAGGACAGACCATGTCCGGTGTGCTGGCCAATGAGTTCATGGAGGCGGACCATCCGATATATTTAAGCGCCATGTTTTATGTGGCCCTTGTTCTCATGCTTAGTTCGCTTTTAACCAACGTGATCGCGCGGGCCATGCTGTCCCGGATTTCCGCAGGACGGGATAAGCGATAAGGCCATCGCCGCAATGGATGAAAACAATGAGTGACATTACCGTATCTCCCGCACCGGCCGGTTCTCCGCCGGTCAACCCTTTTCAAGGCCGAAGGCCGGGCCGGCGCTGGATCAGCCGCGCCTTTGCCGGCTTGTCCATTCTGGCGACGCTTATGGCCTTGGCGGTGTTGTTTGTGGTGCTGTGGTATATCGGCGGCCGCGGCATTGAATATATGACCACGGCGTTTTTCACCAATTTGCCGCTTCAAACACCGGAAGGCATGCGCAACTGCATCATCGGCACGGTAATATTGGTGATGTTATCCAGCGTTCTGGGGGTTCCGCTGGGAATGCTTTGCGGTATCTATCTTGCGGAGTATGCGCGGAAGGGGTGGTTTACCTATGCCGCCCGGCTGGTGATTGATCTGCTGGCGGGCACGCCAACGATTCTGTTGGGAGTCATTGCGTGGCAGCTTGTGGTGGTGCCGATGCATCATCAATCCGGATGGTCGGGAGCGTTGGCGCTGGCTTTCATCATGGTGCCGATTATCGCCCGCGCCACGGAAGAAATGCTGCGCCTTGTGCCGCACGCCCACCGGGAAGCCTCCGCGGGTCTGGGGGCATCGCACGCACAAACACTGTTCCGGGTTATCCTGCCGGCCGCCAAGGCGGGAATTTCAACCGGCATTATGCTGGCGATTGCCCGAGTGGCCGGCGAAACGGCTCCGCTGCTTTTTACCGCACTGGGTAATGATCAGGCGGTGTATGATCCGAATCAACCCTATCCATCCCTGACGCTCAAAATTTGGCAGTATTCCCAGTCCGCGGAAGCGTCCTGGCGGCATCAGGCATGGACCGGTGTGCTGGCCCTGGTAAGCCTAGTTTTAATATTCACCGCCGCCGTCAGATTCACCGTTCGCGAAAAAAAATAGTACGATTCAGCGGATTTTCTTCCGCTTGGCGATTTGATCCGTCCGCCACACATGGCCGCCTCGCCAAGGCCGCGTAGATCGCTGGGGTTTGCCCGTACCCGTTGCGCCCGTATAATTCCCCTGTGCTGTCGGGCAGCGACGGTAAAATATCGGAGATATGACCTTATGAAGTTTATTGTTGATTCAGTTAACGACGGGCTGGTGACGCTTAAAACCCCCAACAGCAACTATCGTAACACGTTCAGGTTTTCCGGTTCAATACCATCCGCGGGAAGCAATGTGGTGGGGCG
>JAKBBN010000008.1 GCA_021808485.1 Planctomycetota bacterium
CGATCTTGTTTTCGATGGCCGGCATGATTGAACAGAATCGTCCGGCGGCTTTTCCCGTTGATATTTCAAGCATGAAGTTTTCGCAAAGACGTACATTCAGGCGGGCCGGAGGGGAAATCCGGCCCGCTTTCAATCGCGTTGGCCGCCCTTTGATTGCGCTCCGATGAAAGGCATCTTACATGGGTATGAAGCGTGTACGTTTCAGTGGTTTTACGCTGGTGGAACTGCTGGTGGTCATTTCCATTATCGCTCTATTGATAAGCTTGCTGTTTCCCGCCTTGGCCAAATCCAGAAGTTTGGCGCTGCGTGTTCAATGTGGTTCAAATATGCGCCAGATTGGAGTCGCAATGGCCGAATACGCCGAAGAATATGGCGGGTTATACCCGTTGTCAGATACCGGGAACTGGCCTTTCGGAAATTTCGCGGCGTATAACTTTAACGGCACGTGGGCGAATTATCCGTATTGGGGATTCGGCATGCTTTATTATTCATCATTCGGCGTTCAGGGCAATAATATGCTCAATCCGCAGCCCGGGGTTTTAAAACCAACGCGCCAGGGTGTCTCCATGATGTTCTCCACGCAACCGGGAGCCTTCAGTCAAACTGAATTTGTCCAGCCCTCCGACTATAACAGCAATGGGGTGCTGGATAATTGGAGCGGCATTTTAAGCGGGTACAGTTATTGGCTGGACCGCGGAAAAGACTGGCAGTTAACCGAAGATTTAGCGGGTTATCAAGCCGAACAACAAGGCCTGAGCGGCAACGCCATCGAATTGTCTTACATCTATCTTCCCGCCTACAACGACACAATTCATGTGCCGGCGGCGAACCCGCGATCGAATCCCGGCTCAATATTGGTAACCGACAACGTACTTTTCACAGACCAGACAGGCCAAAGGGGACTGACGGGCTTCGCCGCTTCAGGCCCGGGCGTACCTGATTCCAATCATGTCAGCGGTACCGCAGGCCATAATTTACCCAGCGGATCTCACGAACTTTACAATGATGGCGCGGTTGTGTGGGTGCCCATGTCGCAAATCAAGCCGCGAATACAGATTCAGGCCGGATTGGTCATGGGTTGGTAATTGCCGAAGCGATAAAGTTGGGTCGCTTTTTTCAGCAACCCCGGTGTTTGCGGGAGAATATCGAAATTCCCGTTGTCCTTCGCAGACTTTTCCCTTTGTGGTCCGGGGCTGGACCAACCGCGTATTCGTTCCACGTTTTGCCTGTTCAGTGTTCTGTCTTCTTTCCGCTCCGGGCCCGTGACTGATCGGGCGTCCATACCGCGGTATCAGTGGTGCTGAGGGCCATTGACGTGTCGGATGGCCGATCGCCGCAAATGCGGGGTGGCATACATTCGAACTCTGGTTCCAACTCAGAAAGTGCCAAATCAATCGTCTACCGGTCCTGACGATCCGACAGTAGAGCCGAATGAGGGTGTTGCGGAGCCGATGGAGTTCCATAAAGCAACAAGTTGACGCCATTCGTTCATCAACATTCGCAGTGCTTCCATACTATCGGGTATACTTCGGACTTGGAGGCAACACGGCAATTTCGCGAAAACGGTAACAAATTGGTGTCCGGTACACCTCCAGTGACCGACACCATGATGCTGTTTTTTAATTCGGCCGCTATAATCCGGCTTCGGATCAACAGGCATCGGCGGACATATGGCAGATATAAATGCTACTTTTCACGAATCGTGGCACCGTGTGGCGGAACTCAAACCACGACTGCGCACCGGCATACACGTGGTACGGCAGATATTCCGCCAGCGCCGGTGGTATGTCATTCAAGATCAGGCCAATAATGCGTTTACGCGAATCAACGCCTCCGGTTACGCGTTCATCGGTCTGCTGGATGGTTCGCGCAGTGTCCGACAGGCTTGGGATATATGCAATCAAAACCTTGGGGATAACGCTCCGACTCAGGGTGAAGTCATGCAACTGATCGGGCAGCTTGCCACATCCAATTTGCTGGCGGGTGACGCAGTACCGGACGCCACGGCCATGTTCGGCCGCTTTAAACGTCGGCGAACCCGAGACATTCAGGGTCGCCTTATGAATTTGCTTTTTCCGCGGATTCCGATATTTGATCCTGATGCCTTTCTGGAACGCATCCTTTTTGCCGTGGCATGGATATTCCGCCTGCCGGGATTGCTCTTGTGGCTGAGCCTGATCGCATACGCAGCGTACACAATTTTCTCCGGCGGATCGACTGGGAGCAGCATGTTTGCGGAATCCGCAGGTCTGCTGCGTCCTGACAACTGGCTGCTACTGTTTCTGGCATTTATTTTAGATAAAACAGTGCATGAATCCGGCCACGCCATTGCGTGTAAATATTTTGGCAGGTGTGCCGGCACCGGCGGTGAAATCCACGTCATCGGTGTCATGCTTCTGATTTTTACGCCCGTGCCATTTGTCGATGCATCCAGTGCGTGGCTGCTGCCTGATAAATGGCGACGCGCAATTGTTGGAGCCGCAGGCATTTGAATGGAATTAGCATTGGCCGCAATGGCGGCAATTGTGTGGCGGCACAGCAGCCCAGGGTCCACCACGCACGCTTTTTGCTATAACCTGATGTTTATTGCCAGTGTGGCCACGCTGTTGTTTAACGGCAACCCATTTTTACGTTATGACGGCTATTATATTCTGGGGGATCTGCTGGAAATCCCAAATCTTTTGTCCCGGGCGACGCAATTTGCATCCTACCTTGTTCGCCGTCACGTATTCGGCGTTAAACAAGCCATTGATCCGACGGAAAGCCTTGGGCAGCGGATATGGCTGCTTATCTACTTGGGTCTATCCGGGATTGTGCGGGTTCTGATATACACCGGCATTATATTGTTTCTGGTCAGCAATTTGCGGCATTACCCGCAATTAACACTGCTGCTGGTCATAATGGCCACGGTGGCCGCCGCCACTTGGCTGCTTGTGCCAGTCGGCCGGGGCGTATGGTATTTGCTGTCAAGCCCGGAACTCCTTCACCGGCGAGCGCGGGCACTGACAGCAAGCATCATCGCATGTGGTGCACTACTGATTGCGTTTGGAATTGTGCCGCTGCCGCATTACACGCGTGTGACCGGCGTGGTGCGGACAACCGGCCAGCGCGGTGTTTACGCCGCAACCAGCGGGTTTTTGCGATGGTACCGACCAACCAATCCAAGACACGGAGTTGTCAATTCGGATACCCTGCTGGCCCGGCTGGATAATCCTGTGCTGCAATCCCGGCTGATCCGGGCTCGATTCCGCTTGACCGCCGCTGAATTTAAGAGACGCAAAGCACTGGCAAGCGATCGGGCCCTGGCCCAGATTCTGTCCCGTCAAATTCACGCCATTAAGAGTGAGATATCCCGCTTGCAAGCCCGTGTCAATAATCTAAACGTTCGCGCGGAGGCAGGCGGTGTTTGGATCAGCGGCGACATGCGGCTGCGAATCGGGGCCTATATTCACCGTGGCGAGCGAATTGGGACGTTGGCACACCTGAGCCGACCGATGGTACTGGCTCCGGCAAGCCAAAACAGCGCCGGACGGATTATCCGTTATGGCCGGCGCAATATTCATTTGCGCGTCACCGGCCGGCCTTCACCGATGATTGCGGCAGTCCTTACCAGTGTGTACCCCGCAGGCGGAACGTCGTTGCCCTCACCGGCGTTGAGTTATCTGGCCGGCGGACCTCTGGCCCCCAGCCTGCACAGCCGCAAGCCGGCGAAAACGGCCGCGCCTTTTTTTCTGCTGGTAATGCAGCCTGCGACAGGAGCAAGACTGCTGCCGGGCATGCGTATCGTTGCACGGATACGCCTGCGGAATCAACCGCTGCTCACGGATTTAATTCATGAACTTCGACGTACCCTGCAGCCGGAGACGGGCTTTTAGAATTGTCGATTGCGGATCAAGGATTTAAGCGGGATGAAATCCGAAATCGAAACTTTGCCTCGCGGGTTGGATGCACTATGGCTCCGCGCGACCGGTCGCATCCGTGCGTGCCGGCCTTATCGGCGTCAATATTTAAGATCAGCCGCCGGCGTGATAGCTCGCGGACCGCGGGCGGCGAAATGGTCCGACTTCGCGCTTATGCAGCGTTTAAGCAGGATCAGCATTCCATTCCGGCTCGGCCGGGACTCAATTATTGATCGCATCTTAGCGGCTACAGCAATCCGTGAGGTAATTCGGCGCCGCACGCACATGGAACTGTTTCAGGTTCAGATCGCCGGCGCATTGGCGCTTTACGACGGTCACTTTGTGGAAATGGCCACCGGAGAGGGAAAATCGATCACGGCGGTGATACCGGCCGTATTGAACGGCTGGCGAAGGCGCGGGTGCCATGTGATCACAGTTAATGACTATCTGGCAGAACGTGATGCACGGGAATTTCGCGACATATATGCATTTGCCGGCTTAAGCGTGGCATTTATCAAACAGGAAATGGACGGCCCGGAGCGGCGAGCGGCGTATACGGCGGATATAACCTACGCGACGAACAAGGAGATTTGCGCAGATTACCTGCGCGACGGCCTGCTGCGGCCGGCCGGCATGCCCGGACCATCGGCAACCGACGGCAATCCAAACTGCGTGCAACGGGGTTTATTTGCGGGAATTGTGGACGAAGCGGATTCCGTATTATATTGATGAGGCCGTTACCCCACTGATTATCTCCGCTGATGCGGCAAACCCGGAACAGGCCGAGGCGTGGCGGCAGGCTGCGAAACTGGCCGATGGATTGCAACTCGGCCGGGATTACCGGGTAACCCCGCAGTTCCGTACCACCGAACTTACCGATCAAGGACGCAAACGTGTGGCGATAACAACAGCGGCCCTGACCGGCGTATGGCGATCTGCCCGACGCAGCGAAGAACTTATCCGCCAAACACTTTCGGCACGACATTTTTACCTGCGCGACAAGCAATACGTGGTTCACGATGGCAAGATTGTGATTGTGGATGAATCCACAGGCCGACTTATGCCGGACCGCCATTGGACGGACGGGCTGCATCAGGCGGTTGAAGCTCGCGAAGGGCTTGTAATTCAGCCGATGAAGGAAACACTGGCGCGCATCAGCTTTCAGAATTTCTTTCGGACGTACCAGCGGCTTTGCGGCATGTCCGGCACATTGGCCGAGGTGCGAGGGGAGCTTTGGCAGGTTTATCGCAGAACCGTGGTTCGCATGGCGCCCAACCGTCCTTGCATTCGAACCAACCGTGGTTTGCGTTTGTTTACAAATGAAGCGGCAAAATGGCGGAACATTGTGCGTGCGGTGCAACGAATTCATACCACAGGCCAACCGATTCTTGCCGGCACGCGCAGCGTTCACGCCAGCGAACAGCTTTCCGAAAGGCTCGGACTGCTGTCTTTGCCGCATAAGGTGTTAAACGCCCGTCGGCACGCGGAAGAAGCACAGATTATTGCGGCTGCCGGGGAATCCGCCGTGCTTACCGTCGCAACCAACATGGCCGGTCGGGGAACGGATATCCGTCTTACAACAACGGCGCGCGAGGCCGGCGGGTTGTGCGTGGTGGCAACGGAACTTCATGAATCCGCCCGCGTGGATCGCCAATTGGCGGGCCGTGCAGGGCGACAGGGCGATCCGGGAGACAACATCACGTTTGCCAGCCTTGAGGATCAATTATTTCAATCGCATGGCAACTGGGCGGCCCGGGCCGTGATAAAACTGCTGCCGACGAATTGTGAGCTTCCATCGGTTGTCGCCGGACCGCTCGCGGCCATGGCGCAACAGAAAGCCCAGCGCCGTGCTGCGGCGCAGCGGTGGGCAGTGATAGTAGCGGACGAACAGCTTGATGAATCCCTTGCATTTGCCTGCCTGCCACCCCGGCCGAACAGCGCCGGCCCGGATTGATAATGAACGCTCCCACCGCCGACTGGCGGAGACAGGGATCAAACCATTATTGAACGGAGGTTGAGCCGGTGTATAATCCCCATCGGCCGCGATACGACTCGCGGTAAGACTGCGGATGGGGTTTCTCGCATGATTGATGCGCATCATCATTTCTGGCATTACCAGCCGCAACAGTTTCCCTGGATCAACGGCACAATGACCGTATTGCAGCGGGATTTTCTGGCGGCGGATATGCACGCGGAACTCGTCGGCACCGGGATTACGGGCGTGGTGAGCGTGCAGGCACGGCAAATCACCGAAGAAACGGATTTCCTGCTCGCGCAGGCCGACCAGAATCCATTGATTCGCGGTGTGGTTGGATGGGCGCCGCTTATAGCGGCCGATGTGCAGGAGAAATTGGAAAACTATGCCCACCATCCGAAATTAAAGGGTTACCGCCATGTTTTGCATGACGAACTCGATGATCAATACATGTTGCGTGCGGATTTTAACGCAGGACTGAGCCGGCTGGCGCCGCTCGGTTTGTGCTACGACATTTTAATTTTCGCACGGCATCTGCCATTTGCGATCGAGCTTGTGGACCGGCATCCCGATCAAATTTTTATTCTGGACCACGTGGGCAAACCGGATATTCAAAACAAGCGGATTGAGCCATGGAAGAGAAATATGGCCAGTTTGGCGGAGCGGCCGAATGTGGTTTGCAAGCTGTCCGGTATGGTGACGCAAGCCGATTGGGCGGCGTGGACACCCGCGGATTTGGAGCCATATGTGGACGCCGTGCTGGATTCATTTGGTCCAAATCGTATGATGTTTGGATCGGATTGGCCGGTGTGCATCGTCGCCGGGGGTTACCGCCGCTGGATTGACACGGCAAAGTCGTTGACTGAAAAATTATCCGCCGATGAGGGGAATTGGGTGTGGCACCGCACGGCGACGACAACATATCGGCTATAATTCCGGATATGGTCGTCTGGTCGCCATAAGGGCAGGCGAGCGCGGCGGCTCAATGTGGAATGCGAGCCAGGAAAAAGTAAAAAGGAGCATTTGCCATGAAAAGAATGATGTCAATTTGCATGTTGGCGGCTATTTTGGCCGGGGTCTCCAGTGTTGTGGGAGGATGCTCCAGCAATTCTTCACAGACACTGCCGGCTCCGGGGCTTAATCCGCCGGTCGCGGATGTACCAATCCCGGACGGCTTTCATATTCAGTTAAGCCGCTCTTCCTTTACGTTGATTCCCGGATCGAATTTGCGGCTGGTAAACCAGGTATACAAAGGGTCTGATCCGCGGCTGTCCGTCACGCGGTTCTATACGCACTATATGCCGACGGACGGCTGGGCACTTCAACAGGAAACGCAGGGACCTGCAGGCATCGTGGCCTATTTTTCCAAGCCTCCTGAAAGTTGCACGATCACGATCAAGCATCACTGGTTTCACACTTATATTTACGTGGTAATCGCCCCGATGGGATCTTCCACCGGCAATTTATCAACCGGCGGCAGTTCCACCGCTCCGGGCAGCCCGGCCGCACCGCCGGCCACCACCATGCCGGCGACGACCTCGCCTTAAAAGGATATGCAGCAATGTCCGCGCGGCGACCGATTCATTTGACCGAATTCATGGACAATCCGGCTCTATCGTCGGAAGACCTGCAGCGGGAGTTGAAATACATCCGGTGGGTTAATCACAATCTTGGCGGCAGTCGCGTTGTGGTAAACCAGATTGCCGACTGGTCCAAGCAGAAACGCCTGCCATCGGAAACAATTACAGTGCTGGATGTGGCGACTGGATCGGCGGACATACCGGGCGATATTTTGCAATGGGCCGCGGCTGAAAAAAGAGCGGTAAACGTGGTTGGGCTTGACCTCCATCCCGGCACACTGCGAATCGCGGCGGAATGGACCGCAAAAGTCGAGCGTTTGAGCCTTATTGGCGGGGATGCCGTGCGCCTGCCGATTGCGGATAAGGCGGTGGATATTGCCTGCTGCAGCATGTTCCTGCATCACCTTGATGAGGACACGGCATTGGGTGTCATGAGGGAAATGCTGCGCGTCAGCCGCTACGGAATTATCGTTAACGACCTGGTGCGAGCAACCTGGGCCAAAATAGCAATTTACCTGCTGACACTGCGGACCTCGCCAACAACCCGCTACGACGCCCGGCTTTCCGTTGCAAAGGGCTGGACCGCGGACGAAATCAACAACTGGATTCGGCAACTCAACGCACCGTGGTTGAATTGCCGCTTCCACCGCTACGCCAGATTTACGCTGGCCGGGCTGAAACCCACGGGAGGATGAAAATACAGTGCCGACGTGAAGCGAGCCTTGTGCCCCGGTGCTTCAGCTTATTTATAAAAACTGAACAATAGTTCAACGATGGCCTCTTGGCAAAACTCAAAGATCACCGTCAACTGCCGCCAACGGTTTATGCCTGTGCCGGGGGCACCGGCGGGCCACCCGGGACAGCATGCCGAACCGTATCCGGGACCGCCGTTTTCCCTATAAAATCCTGGCGATGAACCTTTCGGTCACGGGTTCCCTTTAATTGAGGATCCTCAAACAAGCCCGGCGGGTCATGGACGGAAATAAACGTCCAATATCTCGTGGGCGGACGGGGCAGCCGAATTGTATAACTAATCAGACATCGAAACCGCAGTCCATGCGAGTACAGCGGAATTCCTGTCCGGTTTCGGCCGAAACTTTTTTTTTTAATGCGCTATTAACACGCTGTAATTTAAGTGTGCTACAATAGTTCACCTTTGGCAGCGGCGCATTTATGCCCGTAAGTGTTCGCGTTTAAGGAGTATTACCCATGCGTGTAAATACATTATTGTCGTCAGCCCTGGTTCTGGCCGCGATATCGATTATATCGCTTGCCGGATGTTCGGAACATCCGATATCCCCGGTAACTTCTTACGGCCGATCCGCCATGAATGCATCCGTTGCCGAAGCGCTGGCGGAATTCAAGGGCTCAAGCCCGGCAATTGCACAGCAAATCGGGCAAGCTTACGGCTATGCGGTGCTGCCTTCGGTGGGTGCCGGGGCATTGATCTTCGGCGGAGCCGAAGGTCGAGGCGAACTTTTCAAACAAGGGTCTCTGGCGGGCTATATACGCATGACGCAGGGAACATTCGGCGCGCAAATCGGCGGTCAAAGCTTTCGCGAACTGATCCTGCTGCAAAATGCCGCCACGTATCAGGATTTTATTTCCGGACAGGTTTCGTTTGATGCCAGGGCGACTGCCGTGGCCATTCGTGCGGGCAGTGGAACCGCATCAAACTACGAACATGGAATTGTGGTTTATACAAAGCCGACGGCCGGCCTGATGGCGCAGGCCGCGATTGGCGGCCAGCAGTTTACCGTTGCGCCGCTGCAGCCGTGATACCCCCTGCCGAACGCGGGTCCTGAAATATCCGGCTCAGTTCAGGCGGCTCCATGGAAACAGAAAGTCATGCATGATGCACGACCCGCCGATCGTTTATGACCATCTTTCGGCGCAGTTGGCGGATGAAATCTTTCCGCGATGGAAGACCGCACCGCCCATGGGCGGCGATCTACCGTTCCGATTGCTGGCACGCGCAGCTTTTACGAGTGTGCAACCACGGACGGCGGAAATGATGCCCATGGCCGGCGTCAACCTTGTCACGTTGCACCACAGCGGTTTTTCCGAAGGCTTTTTTGAGGATAGCCTGCCGGATACGGCGAAGTATCTGGAGTATATCCGGCAGTTTCACGCCGGCGGCGAGACCGGTCAGCGAGGTTGGGCGGACATCGGCTATCATTTTGCAGTGGATAGAGCGGGACGAATTTGGCAGTTGCGCCCGCTGCAGTGGCAGGGCGCGCACGTTAAGAATCATAACGGGGGCAATATGGGCATCGTGGCGCTGGGTAATTTTGATCTGCAAGTCCCGCCGGATCCGCTCATCGCCGCACTTTGCACATTCACCGATTGGCTGAGGCGGATTTACGAATTGCCGGGGACAGCGGTTCATATTCATGGCAGCCTGGCTGACGAACCCACCTCCTGCCCCGGAAGTTTGCTGAAAAAAGCCTTGGAGCATTGGGCAATGCGGGACAAGGCAGCGGTTTAAAACCAAATAACTGCAATTACGCGCCACCTATTTGAAAGGTGAAGCGCCCATGGGAATCCACATCGATCACAATTTGTGCGCGATCGGGCAAATCCCCATTCACAATTTTTTCCGCCAGCGAATTTTCTATCTGTTGCTGAATAACCCGTTTGAGCGGCCTGGCTCCGAAAGTCGGATCAAATCCCTGCAGACCAAGGGCCTGCCGGGCCTTTGGGGTTACCTGCAAAGAGTATCCGCGTTGTGCCAATCGCTGTTCGAGTTGTGCAAGTTGAATATCGACGATTTTGGCCAGTTGCTCCTTTTTAAGGGTGTGAAAAATGACGATTTCGTCCACACGATTCAGAAACTCCGGACGAAAATGCTGCTTTAGCGCCTCGCGTACGCCGGCCTCAATTTCCCATTCCGAGCCTTCCGTACCAGCGAGGGACTGGATGATTTGACTGCCGAGATTGCTGGTCATGACCAGCAGGGTGTTCTTAAAATCGACCGTGCGTCCCTGACCATCGGTCAGCCTTCCGTCATCCAGCACCTGCAGCAGCACGTTGAACACGTCGCGATGTGCTTTTTCCACTTCGTCAAACAGAATCACACTATAAGGTCTGCGGCGAACAGCTTCGGTAAGTACGCCGCCCTCTTCATAACCGACATAGCCCGGCGGTGCACCGATCAGGCGTGCGACGCTGTGCTGTTCCATGAATTCCGACATATCAATCCGAACCATGGCGTCTTCCGTATCAAACATGAATTCCGCCAAAGCTTTGCACAGTTCTGTTTTTCCTACGCCGGTGGGGCCAAGAAATATAAAACTGCCGATGGGCCGCCGGGTATCGCCAAGTCCGGCCCTGTTTCGACGCACGGCGGCGCTGACGGCCTTCACGGCTTCGTCCTGCCCGACCACGCGTTTTTCCAGAAAGCTTTCCATTTTTGCCAGGCGCTGGCGGTCTCCCTCCAGCATTTTTGTGACAGGAATGCCGGTCCAGCGGGCCACCACGCCGGCAATTTCCTCCGGTGTTACTTCCTCACGCACCATTGACTGGCCGGAATGAATAATGGAGTCAAGCTCTTCCTGCCTGCGTTTAAGTTCCAGTTCAAGCTGCCGCAAATCGCTGTAGCGCAGCCGCGCCGCTTCCTCCAGATTGCCCTTGCGCTGCGCTTCCTCCAGCCGGGTTTGAATGGACTGAATCTGCTCGCGAATTGATTTAACACTCCGTAAAATGCCTGACTCCCGCTCCCATTGGGCGGTTAATGCGGCGTTGCGCGTTCTTAAATCAGCCAATTCTTTCTTGTTTTTTTCAAGCTGCTGGCGCGAGGCGTCATCCCTCTCAAGTTTAAGGGCAGCCTGTTCCACCTCAAGCTGAATCATGCGCCGCCGCACATCGTCCAGCACGGCGGGCAGGGAATCGTTTTCAATCCGCAGTTTGCTGGCCGCCTCATCCATTAGGTCAATGGCCTTATCCGGCAAAAACCGATCGCTGATATATCGATTGGACAGCGTGGAGGCGGCGACAATCGCCGAATCCTGAATTCGCACACCATGGTGGGTTTCATATCGCGGTTTGAGCCCGCGTAGAATTGTGATGGTATCCTCCACCGAAGGCTGAGCCACCAGAACCGGCTGAAACCGGCGCTCAAGGGCCGGATCTTTTTCGATGTATTTGCGGTATTCATCCAGCGTTGTGGCGCCCAGGCACCGCAATTCGCCGCGGGCCAATGCCGGCTTAAGCAGGTTGGACGCATCCATACTGCCTTCGGTACGGCCGGCGCCCACCACATTGTGCAGTTCATCGATAAAAAGAATGATCCGGCCGTCGGATTGCTGTACATCCTTAAGAACAGCCTTGAGCCTGTCTTCAAACTCGCCGCGGTATTTTGCACCCGCAATCAGTGATCCCATATCCAGCGCAACAAGACTTTTATTCTTCAAGCTTTCCGGCACATCGCCCGAAAGAATGCGCTGTGCCAGACCTTCGGCGATCGCCGTTTTTCCCACGCCAGGCTCGCCGATAAGCACCGGATTATTTTTGGTGCGGCGACTGAGCACCTGCATGCAACGACGAATTTCCTCGTCCCGCCCTATTACCGGGTCCAATTTTCCCAGACGGGCGGTTTCCACCAGATCGCGGCCATATTTCTGCAGTGCCTGATATTTATCCTCGGGATTGGCATCCGTTACGCGTGCCGAGCCGCGCACATCCTTTAAAGCGGTGAGCAGTTTTTCACGGGTAACCCCCGCGGCGGAAAGAATGTCCTTTGCCGACGAAGCGGTCATCGCCAACGCCAGAAGCAGGTGTTCACTGGATAGATAATCATCCTTTAACTGATCCGCCTGCTTTTGGGCTACCGCCAGAACTTCGCTCAAATCTCGCGATGCGCCAAGCTGCGCATTGCCTGATACGCGCGGCAACCGCGCCAACTGGGCCGTGGCAGCCTCCGCAACCGTTTGTGATTTCACCCCCAACCGGTCAAGTATCGGCCTTACGACTCCTTCACGATCCTGCAACAGCGCCGCAAGCAGATGCAGGGCCGTCAGTTCACTGTGACCGTCCGCGGCGGCCATATTCTGCGCGGTTTCCAACGCCTCCTGTGCCTTAACAGTAAACTTATCCATTCGCATAAATACTCCATTCGCGGAGCGGCTGTTTTGTTCGACCGTCATCCGCAGCAGGGGGATAACAAAGGGCATACCAGCATAAAAAGGCCCCGAAATACCGCGGAAATTAACAAATAATCCGCCAACTCGTCCGATCGCATTGCCATTTTGGCAGTTTGGCGGCAATTTCGGCGGAGATCAACAAGCGTCAGGCCACTTTCAGGAATCTACCGACTGCGGTTAAAATCCACGAATGGCAAAAATTAAACAATCCCCAAACCGCTATAAAAAATCCGAGGCTTTGTTCAAACGTGCGCTGAACCTGATGCCGGGTGGAGTCTCCTCTCCTGTGCGTTCATTTCGCAGTGTGAACCTTTCTCCTGTCTTTATTCGTGAAGGGCAGGGTGCGCGACTGATTGATGTGGATTCCAATTCCTATATCGATTACGTCATGAGCTACGGTCCGTTGATTCTCGGCCACGCACATGCCGCTGTACAAGCCGCCGTCGCCAAACAAATGAGCCGTGGAGCAAGTTTCGGCTGTTGCACGGAAGAAGAAATCCAGCTTGCGGAATTAATTACCCAGGCCATGCCGAATGTGCCCATGCTGCGTTTTGTATCCAGCGGAACGGAAGCCGTTATGAGTACAATTCGCCTGGCACGGGCGGCGACCGGCCGACCGATGATCGTGAAAATTGCCGGCGGGTATCACGGCCATGCCGATACGCTGCTGGTAAGCGCCGGCAGCGGAGCAACCACGCATGGAGTTCCCAGCAGCCCGGGCATCCCATCGGAGGTGACCGCCAATACCCTGGTCATCCCGTTTAATGATACGGCCGCCGCCGAGAAAATATTCGCCGAGTTCGGGCCGCGAATTGCGGGAATTTTTCTTGAGCCGATCATGGGCAATATTGGCGTGGTACCGCCGAATGCGGGGTATTTGCCACTTCTGCGGCAACTGTGCAGTCAGCACAACTGCCTGCTGATTGCCGATGAAGTGATGACCGGTTTTCGGGTGGCACATGGCGGCGCCCAAAAATTGTTTAATGTTGAACCGGACATCACCTGTCTTGGCAAGATTATCGGCGGCGGATTACCCGTCGGGGCTTACGGCGGCCGGGCAGATTTGATGCAGCAGGTATCTCCGGCCGGCCCGGTTTACCAGGCAGGAACGTTGTCCGGCAATCCATTGGCGATGTCCGCGGGGATAGTAACGCTGCGCCTGCTGCAAGCCGACAATGTTTATCCGCAGCTTGAATCGCTGGGAGCCGCGCTACAAGCCGGACTGGAGGCGGCGGCTGAATCCGCCGATATTCCCCTTGTGGTGCAGCGTTGTGGAAGCATGATTACACCATTTTTTGTTCGTGACGCGGCATCCGCCAAAGCCGGCGTGCGAAACTATGCCGATGCGCTGGCGTGCGATACCGGCCGGTTTGCGGCCTTTTTCCGGCTTATGCTGGAATCCGGGATCATGATACCACCATCGCAATTTGAGGCCTGGTTTATTTCGCTTGCCCACACGGTGGAAGATATTGATATCACGATAAAGGCGGCGACAAAAGCCCTTAAAGCGATGACGGCATGACCAACACCGCCCGAACCGGCCGGCGTCCGGATAAACGACGGACGAGCGGCGGCAGTACCTGGAGAATACATGAGTGAAACTGGAAAGCTACTGGCAATTGTATCCGTACAGGGAAGGGACCAGAAAGGTGTAGTGGCCCGCTTTGCGACCTACGTGGCGGAACATGGAATTAACATAGAGGACATGGAACAGCGGGTTCTGCGCGGGCTTTTCGTGATGGATATGCTGGTGGATATCCGTGAAATGACCATGTCCCTGGATCAATTGATTACCGGCCTCCTGGAACTCGGCAAAGAAATGGAGATGCAGGTCCGCGTCTCTTTGCAGAAATCGCGCAGGCCCAAGCGTGTTGTCGTTCTCGTAAGCCGGGAGGCGCACTGTCTGGATACTCTCATTAACCTGTCGGCCCGAAGGTCGCTGGGAGGTGAAATATGCGCGGTACTGGGCAATCATCCGGACCTGCATGCGCGTGCCCAGGCTGCAGGACTGTCGTTTGAGTGGAAGGCCAGCGGCGCCGGCCCGGCAGACAAAGAATCGCATTTTTCATGGCTGACACAGCGACTTTCCGCGTTAAATCCGGACCTTGTGGTTTTAGCCAGGTATATGCAGATTCTTCCCCCTGCACTCACGGAGCAGTTTAAATGGAAAATCATCAATATTCACCCATCGCTGCTGCCGCATTTTCCCGGCGCCAATCCGTACCGTCAGGCGTTTGAAAGCGGCGTTCGCGTAACCGGCTGCACGGCTCATTTTGTAACACAGGCCCTGGATCAGGGGCCGATCATATTGCAGGATGTTTTTCATATTAATATCGGCGTGGATCAGGCGGAGGATGTACGGGAACGCGGATTGCAGCTGGAAGCGCAAACACTGGCCAAAGCCGTTATATATTTTCTCAATGAAGAATTGATTGTTGTGGAGGACAAGGTCGTTTTTAAACCCGGTATTGATACCTTCGGCAAGCAAATTGAACGGCCAATGTGACGCCTTCAGCAGCGTGGCGGGCAGGAACAATTTTCGCTTGCGCCCACTGGTAAAACTGATAACACTTGCCTAAAGTGCTGAAAGGCAAGTGTTTTTTTGAAAGGGTCCGCCCATGGAAGCCCACAACAAATCCGGCGCCGATTCCAAAACGCCTGCGGATGGTCATCCCTGTCCGCCGTCCGCGGGATGCTCCACGGAGCACTGGAAAAGCAGATCAGACGAAGAGTGGCAGGAAGCACTTTCTCCGGAACAGTACCAGATTGCCCGTCAGGCGGGTACTGAACGGGCCTTTACGGGAAAATACTGGGACACCAAAACACCCGGTCTTTACCGTTGTGCTTGCTGTATGCAGCCGCTGTTTCGGTCGGAAACAAAATTTGATTCCGGCACCGGATGGCCGAGTTTTTATGTACCAATATCCCCGACTGCCGTCAGCGAACATCAGGATCGATCGAGTTTCAGCGTCCGCACGGAAATCCGCTGCGGGCAATGTGACGCACACCTCGGGCACGTTTTCAAGGATGGGCCGGCGCCCACAGGCTTGCGCTATTGCATGAATTCCGCCGTTCTTGACCTGCTGCCGGATTCCGCCGGCCAGCATGGATAAACGGTCCCCGGACCCGCCGCCAAATCCGCCTGTTGAATTCGCCGATATTGGCGCAGTGACCAATATTGACGATAATCACATCAACAGGCCGATGAACGGCGTGCGTTTCGGATGACCATCGGCTGAATGTGGAAATTGAGGTATACCATGCAGCGTAACCGTGCAGTACCGGCGACAATGGCGGTGGCCCTTCTGATTACCATGTTGACCGGTTGCACCCGCCAGCCGGCACGAAATGCGGAAAATTCAAGCTATTTTGGTCTAAGCGGTCGGAAGATTGTATCGCCCGACATGAATATCCTGCGAAATCAGGCATCATTGGCAAGCAAATCAGGACTGAATCACTGATTGACCGGTCCGTCATTTGGACCAGTGACCGGTGCCTGCAGGATTGAGCGAGCAACGACGGATCAAGCCACCCGTGCGTCGGGGTTTTATGCTGACACTTCTGCTTATACGGCTGCCTGAAGACTGGCCGCATCTATTCTGGCCGCTCTTTGAATTCAAGCCATTTTTCTGGCTGGCTGTGGCCCTGCCCGCCATAGCCGCAATTTGGGTGGGACAAAAACGAAGCGACACGCGGGCCACACGGAGCGGCCTTGCCCTGTTGTGCCTGTTGATTGCCTGGATCGGTATCTCCTTTTTAGTTGCAACTCCGCGGGAGAGGCTGTTAAGCAGGCAGGCTGAATTAGTCCGTGCCGCAGGACATGACCACATAAAGATTGTGATGAATATTTTATCCGCGGATGTTCTGTTCGGATCGTTGAACCGAGCGGCGATTGAAAGCGAGCTAAACTCGCGGCTGGCGGAAGCTCATATTACGGGCAGCTATATTCGCTCCGCCACGGCGTTTATTCATGGCCGACGGGCGGTTACAGATATTGCCGTGTGGACGCAAACACAGGATTTCGGTCCGGTGATATCAAATTGGCAGTTGTCATGGCGGGATCACCGCCGTCCGGGAAATTGGCAGGTGACGCACATTACCCTGTTAAGGATCAACAACCATAAGATGCCGCCGGGGGCGACCATTCCATCCGGGCCATGACGGCGAACCGGAATGTTAACCGGCGAAGATACTCACCTGCGTTGAATCCAGCATCTCAAGCCACCGCTGCCTGCCGAATTGCGCCCCCGGCCTGAACGGAATTGGATTCCACAAGGTATTCCCGCCCGCGCATAAATTCAGCCAGTTTTCGCAACGCACCAACTTCAATCTGCCGGATGCGCTCACGTGTAAGCCCTATTCTGCGGGCGATTTGTTCCAGCGTAAGGGGAGAGGCTGAATCCAACCCATGGCGAAGCCGGACGATAAGAGATTCACGATTATCGAGTCGGTCCAGGCAGTGCTGCAACACCCGCGTCATTTCCGATTTTTCCAATGCCCGGTCAGGCGTGGGCGCGGCATGATCCAGAATCATATCAAACAACGAAGCGTTGTTGTCCGCCCCTGCCGACACCGTGACTCCGCAACGGCAACTTTGCGAAGCGCTTTGAATATGAGCGATGTTGCGAAGACTGGTTTTCATTTCCTTGGCCAGATCTTCCGGACGAGGTTCCTGACCTACGCGATCACGATAGGCCAGCGCAGAGCCGTTGAGTTCACTTATCAGATGATTCATATAGGCCGGCACACGTATCGGCCTGGACGTCATCAGAATGCCCTGCCGAATGGCCTGCCGGATCCACCATGTGGCATACGTACTGAACCGCACATCCTTTGCCGGATCAAACAAATCCACGGCGCGAACCAAACCAATATTGCCTTCGGCGATCAGGTCGCTCAAATTCAACCCGCGGTTTGAAAATCGCCGGGCAATACTGACGACCAGGCGAAGGTTGGAACGAATCAGTTCCTGCCGTGCGGCTTGTTCTCCGTGCTCCCGCCACCGCCGGGCCGCAGATTTCTCCTGATCCGCTGTCAGCAGCGAATAACGGCGAATTTCCGCCAGATAAAGACGAATGTCATTTTCTGCATACTTGCTCGACATCTCTCAACCTGCCTTCCTCAATAACAAAACAACACATCCGGATGTTCCGGCACTGGTACAAACATTGCATTTTCATTACGCGGTCAGACATGACCGGAGCTGTTAGAAATTGTATCGGCTTCAGTGGTACTTTAACAATACCCCAACCATTTTTTCCATGTCCCATAAACCGTCATAATGTCAACTTTCGCATTTGCGGCACTGGGTCGCGGCAGCCAGTTACAAATTATCAGACGCCAACAAAGGCGCGAGAGCGATTCACCGCAGCATCTTCAGCGGAAACTTGTTGAATCTTTTCCACTGAAGCAAACAGAGTCATACCGTGGGTTGCGCGAATCTTAACCTTAACAATTTGGCCTTCGCATGTCGTAGGCGCATCAAAAACCACAATCTGATCGCATGTTGTCCGGCCGGTCATCTGTACAATTTTCAGGCGTTCGCGATCAGGCGATTCGGTGAATGAAGCGTCCGGCGTTTCCCTTTTTTGGGCACTCTTCAACCCACGAGCCAATGCGGCGCCAAGTTCAATGCGATCACCATGATGTTCATCCGTCGACGGCGCTGCCGGATGAACATCTCCAGTTCCTTTCCAGCCGCTGGGTCCCTCGCACAGCACCTCCACCTGCGAGTCCACCATTGTCTTATTGGCTTCAAGAATAATTTGATTCTGTAAATCCAGAAGATCGTTGTTCCGACGGCGCTTTTCATCTTCGGGCACATCATCCGGGTGGCGGCGGATTGCAACGGTTCCGGGCCTCGGCGAATATTTAAAGATGAAACAGTTCTTCAGCCGAACCTTCTCCAACAAGTCGCGCGTCGCCAGGTAATCCGCCTCGGTTTCCGTCGGGAATCCGACAATAAAATCTCCGGCCAACGCAATTCCCGGCACAATTTGTCTTGCCCGTTCGACCAGGGACAAATACTGCTCAACGGTGTATCCGCGGTTCATCAGTTTAAGGATGCGATTCGATCCGGACTGCGCCGGCACATGCAAATATGGGCAAATACGTTTGCATGCGGCCATGACATGGAGAATATCATCACCAAAATCCGCGGGAAAACTCGTGACAAATCGCAGTCGCGGCAAGGAAGGTATCGCCTCATGCAACTCGTAAAGAAGTTGCGCGAACGTCGTGGTTATTCCATTTGCGGAATCCTTGGCGTGATGCAGATAATGATTGACCGTCTGCCCAAGGAGCGTAATCTCGCGGGCGCCGGCATCAACAAGTCGGCGGGACTCATCGATAATGGCCTGCGGCGATCGCGACACTTCCGGGCCGCGAGTATAAGGCACCACGCAATAGGTGCAGAATTTATTGCACCCCCGCACCACACGAACATAGGCCTGATATTTATTTTCGTGCGGGGAAAAACTGCGGGAAAGATCAAGCGCCTCCAGGCTGTCGGCGGCGCCCTCCACGGTACCGGACCGCCGGCTTGTGTTGCCCGCCAAGGCCGCCTGCTGTTTGCCCGTCAGGAAGGCATTGTGAAGAAGCATGGGCAATTTATCCAATTCGCCGGGTCCGCACAAAATATCGACCTGCGGAAGCCTCTTAAGCATCTTCAAACCATCCCGCTCGGCCATGCATCCAAGGACGCCCACCACCAGCTCGGGCGATGCGGTTTTGCGAATTTTCATTCGTCCCAGGCGGGAGAGAACCTTATCTTCGGAATGCTGCCTTACGGAACAGGTATTGTACAGCACCACATCAGCCCCGTCGGGATCCTGGATAAACTCATATCCCAATGCATGCAATTGTCCCCGTACCAGTTCGCTGTCCAATACATTCATCTGACAGCCAAAGGTTTCAAGGAAAATTTTCTTCATTGCAAAAAACTCCGCGCACCCGTTCCACAGGGTTCAAATTCCCTTGAATTATAACGCATTCATCAGACGATGTCCCTTGCACGAACCGCAGGCTCGCCGCAGCCGAAAGCCCCCAAAAAATCAAAATGCGGTCCCCGCAATCAGTGATAACATCAGCCCGGCTAATCCCATTATCGGAATACAGGCAAAACCAAAATAATGCATCAGACCACCGGCCAGATAGGTGCCGGCAACGGTTCCCGCGGCATTGGCGGCGTTATTCAGGCCCTGCGCCGCCCCCTGGCTCATCGGACTGAGCAACGAGGTAAGTTCCGTTCCAGTGACACTGATAACCGGCCATGACAGTACGATCACCGCAAATGCCAGCATCGCCGCGGCAGCCATCCATGGACCGCGCGGCAAATAATACAAGGCCGTCATGAATGCAAAGCCGGCCATGCGGGCAATCCGTGCGGCACGGTAAACCGCCGCATCCCCGAAGTGCCGGGCCCATCCACCGGCAAGATTATAAAGCAGCACGCCGCAGCCGGCCGCAAGAGCATAGGTGGATGACGTTACGGCCGGTAGAATGCCGAACGACGATTTGAGAAACAGCGGAAAATAAGCAAAAAAACCGGCAACACCAAGGAAAATAAAGAACCAGGAGATCAAAAACCGGCCAAATTTGGTAGGCAGGAGTTGTCGGAGGTTCTTGAATCCCGCCACGTTCAGAAATACCGCATGCCGCAACAACCCGCCGCCGAGGAGTTCCACCCGGGTGAAGCGACTGAGCACGGAAAAATCCAGTGACAACTTGTGAATCGCGTACTCGTTCCGCGCTATGCGCTTATCCGCCGACGCCCGCGTCCGTAAACTCAGCAATCCCGGGATCAGCGCCGTCAAAAGCAGACCCGCCCCGGCGAGCAGTCCCACCCGATATCCCGCCGCCGCGAATGCGCCCGCGCAAAACAGCCCCACCACCTGGCCGGTGCCGTTGAACGTCTGCAGCCAGCCGATTCGCGGTGTCCACTCTTCCCTTGGATGAAATTCGACTACAAACAGCGTCGCGCAAGTGGCCACGGCGGAGCTACCGGCGCCCATCAACGCCGCCAACATAAGCCACCAGCCCAGCCCATGCATAAACACAAACAGCGTCAGGCAGATCGCTTCAACCAGCAATCCGCCGCAGAACACCGTGCGAAATATTTTGCGCGTTTCCGCCAGCCTCCCCCACAGCGGGCTGCTCAGTGCCCCCACATTAAACGCCCCCATGACATAACCGACAACGGCGAGTTGGTGGGATACGGCCGCCATCATCAGCGGCAGCAGAACCGGTATCAGGCCGGAGGAAACCGCCCCAAGAAGTGCGTACGCCGCATACCATGGTTGTATCCATCGCCGCGGGCCGCCGAGAATCTGCCATACAGTCTTTTCCAAACCGTTCATAACTGATTCTTAGCGACTGGGAACTGATTTTGCAAATTCCCGGCCTGCAACCGCCGTTCTTACGTTCTTAACCGGGCAGCCCCGCCGGCAGACACCTGCACGGAATATTGTCCAGCCGGATTCTTTGAATAATATGCGCAAGCCCGATATGCTCAAATACCAGCGGCGAACCGGGATGGCCGGCGGGCCGGTATTTCTGGTTCATGCGGATCAAATGACCTGATGCTGAAACGGCGACTTATTTTTCTGCTTGGCATGGCGCTGCTGGCGGTTGTAATCGTGGGAGCCCGACTGGCGGTTTTGCAGATCGCGCAGGCAAAATTCTGGCAGGAGCAGGCCCGGCGGTTTAATTACCGGCACTTCGTCATTCCAACCACCCGCGGATCAATTGTAGACCGCAACGGCGTGGTTCTGGCGATGGAGGAGCCCTGTTATAATCTGGCCATTGAATACCAGGCGATGAACCGCGACGATCATTGGGTGACGGCGTGCGCCCTTCAGGAGTTGCGCCGGCGCTATCCTGGAAACGTGCGCGCCATCATCGCGCATCTTCCCGCACAACGGCGAAAAATCGCCATGGAACTCCGCCGTCTTCCACAATCTTTGGCCCGGATATGCCATATTCCGCTGCGAAAAATTCTGCACAGCTTTGATCTAATCCGCCAGCGCATGCAACTGCTGAGGCAGGATGTTTGGACCCTGCGTTACAGCCATCACAATGCGACCCAGGCGGATGAATCACCCGCCGAGGTGTTGAGCCAGATTGCACAAGCCGGACATCTGGACCTGATCGAAGCCCATGAAGCTCACACGATTATTCCGGACATATCCAATACCGTTGCGTTTTACTTCAAAAAGCACGCTTCCCTGTTTCCGGGCCTGGTTATAGAAGCAGGCACCCATCGCGTGTACCCCATGAATTCCGTGGCCGCTCAAATCATCGGCACCATGCGGCAGGCCGGTCCGAACGCGATCCGCCGTAATCCTTTTGTTCTTCCGGAGCTTATGCCCGATTCGCTGCGGGATACTCCCGGCAATCTTGCCGGACTTCTGCCGGGCGACAGGATCGGGGCATCGGGCGTGGAACTTGCCGCGGACAACGCCTTGCGTGGCCGCCGGGGCGTTAAGCTCATCAGCCTGAATGGCCGGGTGGTGCAGGCGGATACACGTCCGCCGATACCGGGAAAGACCGTCCGCCTGATGATTGATGCACGTCTGACGCAAACGCTTCAGCGGCAGCTTTTGAATCCGGCCGACGGTCTGCTTAATTTCGGCGGATTCATGCACCATTGCGCCGTGGTGGTCATATCCATTCGCACCGGAAATGTGCTGCTGATGCTTTCCTTGCCTTCGTACAATGCCAACACCTACCACAAGGACTTTAATACCCTGGCAACGGATAATGCGTTTCCGCTGATCAATCGCGCGATTGACAGTCCGTATCCGCCGGGAAGCATTGTCAAGCCGATTGAGGCCACCTTCGCCTGCCTTGACGGCGTCATTACGCCGCATTCGGTTATCAACTGCGGCGCCTATTTTTTCCCCGGCCATCCGAATGTATTCCGCAATTGGACTTACCCCGCGGCGCCCGGCCCGCTGACGCTGAAGGATGCCATCGAACAGTCATGCGACACTTATTTTTACCGCGTGGGCATGGATCTGGGTCTTGATCGCCTGGTGGCGGGATATCGCTCATACGGATTGGGAAGTCCGACGGGAGTCGGACTTGGCGATGAAATTGGTGGTTATTTACCCCCGGTCGGGGCCAATTCCAATCGTCCTCCGGATCGCACCAATGCGATTTTTATGGGCATCGGGCAAGGTCCTTTTGCCGTTACGCCCCTTCAAATGGCCAATGCGTATACCGCCATGCTTCGGGGCGGGCTCTGGGAAAGCCCACATCTTATTTCCGGCGTGCCGCGGCTGCCTGCACACCGAACGTTGATTGATATGTCCGCGATGCCTGTGATCAAACGCGGCATGTATCTGGTGGTGCACGGTCCCAACGGCACAGCCCCCATATTGAACATGCGCCTGCCCGTTGCGGGAAAAACCGGCACCGCGCAAATGCATAAAATTGTGATGGTTGACGGCCGAAAAAAACTGCTGCGCGGTGACGATGCGTGGTTTGCCGGGTACGCGCCGGCCAATGCACCACGCTACGCGTTCGCGGCGGTTGTGGATATGGGCGGGGACGGCGGAAAATTCGCCGGACCGGTGGTTCGCCAATGCCTGCTGGATATGGAGCATGCCGGCTACCTGCCGGCCGTGGATTTGCATTGAAATTATTCGGCGACCGCCGGCGATTGGCGGGCCGGCAATAGTGCTGGCGATTCACGCCCCGCATGGTATTCTGTAAACCGGCACCGGCGGAAGGGCGACTTCCGACACGAGATTTGATTTTGGAACCAGCCCCGATGAATATATTTCAACGGCAGAGCAATCAATCAGTACAAGGCAGGGTACAGACCTCCCTGCTCGACAAATTATGGAGTCAGATTCTGCCGGAGCTTTTGCGCACGCGAATCTCCTGGCTTTTTCTGCTTACCATCGCGCTGCTCTCCGTGGCCAGCCTTGCAGCCGTGCATGTATGCGGCCCCCGGCTTTTTATCCGGCAGGAAATACATCTGGGAGTGGGTATCGTGATCCTGCTCACCGCGCTGATTCCGGATTATCGCAAAATCGGGGCCGCCTCAATCGCCATTTACGGCATTGCGTGCGTCCTGCTTTTGGCGGTTTTATTTTCACCGGCGGTCAAGGGCAGTCACCGCTGGTTTATTCTGCCGGGGGGCGTTGATTTTCAACCCAGCGAACTGGCCAAACTCGCTTTCGTGCTGACGGTCGCCTGGACGCTGCGGATGCATCGTGAATGCCGCGATTTACGAAAACTACTGGTACCCTTTGGCCTCATGATTATTCCCATGTGCCTGATTCTGGTTGAAAGCGATCTGGGTACGGCATTGCTTTTCCCCCCGGTGCTTTACGCCATGCTGATTGCGGCGGGCGCCCGTTTCCGCCACCTGATCGCCATCGCCCTGATTGCCCTGGCGGCCGCACCATGGACCTACACATTTCTCAAGCCCTACCAAAAGCAAAGGATTATTGCGCTGTTCACGCATGGAAAGCCCACAAAAGCCCAGCTTCACGGAAATTTATACCAGAAACAGCAGAGTGAAATTGCCGCCGGCAGCGGCGCGTTGTTCGGACGCGGACTTTCCGGCGCGGATGAAATTCATCATGGCCTGCTGCCGGAAGCGGCCAACGACTTCATTTTTGCGGTTGTCGGCAGCCAATGGGGGTTTGTGGGTGACATTGCCATCCTGTCGCTCTACCTGCTGTTTTTTGCGGCATGTCTGGAGATCGCCGGCAATTCCGCCGATCCTTTTGCACGGCTTCTGGTGGTCGGGTTGGCCTCCATGATCATGCTTCAAGCCGCCATTAATGTCGCCATGACCACCGGACTGATACCCGTGGTCGGCATTACGCTGCCGTTTATGTCCTATGGCGGCAGTGCCGTCGCCGCGGATATGCTGGCCACGTCATTGATTCTCAATGTCGCAATGCGTGAAAGGCGGCATCGTTCCGCTCTCGGACTCCCGACGCCATAGCCCGCAATCATGTCACGAGACAAATGCTGTTCGACCGCGGCATTTTAAGGTTCTGCACGGTCCGGACGCATCACATCAAATCCGGAGGTTTCACACAATAGAATTATCCGTCCGAACCCGGTGCACGATTGCCAGCAGCGCCGGAAGTATGATCAGAGTCAGCGGCAACTGAAACAACAGCCCGGTAATAATCGCGATTGCCAATGGTTGTTGCATCTGCGCGCCCTGTCCCATTCCCAGCGCCAGCGGCATCAGTGCAAGAATGGCCGCCAGCGTGGTCATGGCAATGGGACGCATTCGATTCTTCCCCGCGGTTATCAACCGGGTGGAAACCGATTTTTCATGCCGCATTTCGTGCACCTCGGAATAGTAGAATATCGCCACTTCCGTCACAATTCCCACCACCATGGTCATGCCCATCATGGATGAAACATTCAATTCCGTATGTGTTGCCCACAGGCCGAGGAACACGGTTGCCAACGCCAGCAGGGGAATGGCCAGCAGGGCCAGCGCGACACGAAAATGTTCGTATAAAAAAAGCAGAACAATGAAAACCAGCAGGACCGCGGAAATCATCACGATCAGCAGTCCGTGAAATGCGATCTGCTGTTGCCGGTAAAGCCCCCCAAGCTCGTAATATACCCCGGGGTCAAACATACCCGGACGGCGCAGAACCCGCTTCACCGCGGCCACGGTCGATCCCATGTCGCGACCGCTGATCCGGGCCTTTACCGCCACCATCCGCTTCAGATTATCGCGCATTATTTCCCGCTGCCCCTGCAGAATCCGCAGCTTGGCCACCATTTTCAGTGGAAACACATGGCCGTCCGGCGCACGCAGTAAAAGGTTGCCGATATCACGAATCGTCGCCCGCCTGCTATGGGGAATCCAGACGCGTACGCCTATCATCTGCGGTCCCCGCTGAATATGGGTTGTCACCGTTCCCGACAGGTATTCCGACAGACGCCGCGTAATGGATCCTGCCGTCATGCCCTGCACGGCGGCCCCTACCCGGTTTATGCGTATATCCAGGGCATCACCGGCCAATACGATCCCGCTGCGAGCCTCCACCACTCCTCGAACCTTTTCAATCGCGGCTTTCACACGCCGGGCCTCCCGGTCCAATTCATGGCTTGAATTGGAAAAGATCTTGATTTCAATCGGCTGCGGCACGGCCGTAAGGTCGCCGATGAGATCCTGCATCATCTGTGCGGTTTCAATTTTCAATCCCGGAACACGCTGGTGTATCCGTCGGCGGATGGCGGTCATGATCCGATTGATTCCCGGACGCGGCATGGGTTTTAACCGAACGAAGAAATCCCCGGTATACGGTTCCGTCAACCCGCCGCCAAGCTGAAGACCGGTGCGGCGGGAAAAGGTATCCACCCATTTGTCGGCCAGCAATATCCGTTCCACAAGCATCAGCATTCGATTGGTTTCGTGCAGTGAAGTCCCGGGTTTGGCCACGTAATCCAGGATAAACCCACCTTCGTCCATGCGCGGCATAAACCCTGATCCGGTGTTTTGCCAGCCCAGCCATCCGGCAAAAAGCAGCGGAATAACGATCAACAGCAGTATCCATGGGTCGCGCAGAATCCGGATCATATTGCGTTCGTAAACGCGGTGACACCATTTGGTGAACCGGCCGTCTTCTTTCCGGCGTGCATCTTTTGTTGTCAGCAGTCGGGCCGTTAGAACCGGCACCGCCAGCCATGCCACCAGAAACGAAATGAACAGGCCCGCCGCCATGGTAAGCGACAACGCCTTGAAAAAGGCGCCCGTGACGCCGGAAAGAAACGCCAGCGGCGCAAAGATGATCATGGTTGATGCCGAGGATCCCGTCAGCGGTCGGGTGAACTCCCGTGTCGCCAGCATAATGCGATCTTTATGGTCGGATTGCCCCCCTTCCTGCAGCCGGCGAACAATGTGCTCCACCATGACGATGGCATCATCAATAATCAATCCCACGGCCGCCGCCATTCCGCCAAGCGTCATGATATTGAAGCTCATGTGCAGCAGATACAGGAGTAAAATTGTAACGGAGAGTACTGCCGGAACGCACAGCGCCGCAATCAGCGTAATCTTCCAGTTCCGCAGAAACACGAGCAACACAACAATGGCCAGCAGCACGCCCACAATCACCGCATCGCGTACCGAGACCGCGGAGGCCAGGATCAACTGGCTCTGATTGTACCAGGTGGCAATGTGCACCCCGTGCGGAAGATCCGGCCTGTATGCATCAAGCTTTGCAGTGATACGCCGGGCGATGCGCACTGTATTGCCCCCCGGCTGCTGAAATACCTGCAGCAGCACCGCGTTTTGACCATCGGCCGTCACCCGGATCCATTGCGGCCGGGTGGACTTTTCCACTTTGGCCACATCGGCAAGCCGTACGATTCCGTTTGATCCGTATCGCAAGATCGTCGCGCTGATCTGATGCAGACTTTTGAACCGCGTATCGGAAATAATCAGGTATAGTTGATCATGATCTTCCATTTTTCCCACGGAGGTGAGCACGTTTGACGTTGAAAGCGCCCGGGAAACCGCGCCAAGCGTCAGTCCATAGGCCTGCAATCTGCCCGGATTCACCACGATCCGGTATTCCTCCACCGCACCGCCCTGCACCTGAACGCGGGCCACTCCCTGAACGCTGGTCAACAGTGTCCGCAGTTTGAATTCCGCGATGTACCGCAATTTCACCAGGGAAAGCGTTTTGGACGTAAGGCTGTAGCCCAGTACGGGAAAGTTGGTAGTGTCCATCCGTTTGGCGCGATAGGTTGTTCCCGGCGGCAATCTGGCAAGAATACCGTCGATTTGCGATTGCACCTGCAGCAATGCCCGGGCCATATCGCTGCCCCAGGCGAAATTAACGATTACCTCCGCACTACCCCGGCTCGTGGTTGACTTAACTCCGCGCACTCCCGGAATGCTCCGCAATGCTTCTTCCACCGGATAGGTAACAGCCACTGCCATGCGATTTGCAGGCCGGTCACCCGCGTCAACGCTTACTTCAATTCGTGGAAAACTGACCTGCGGAAACAATGACACAGGCAACGAGAAGCCGGCCAATGCCCCGCCTATCGCCAGCATCAGGATCAGGAAGAGAATGGAACGCGTGTGGGAGTGTATCCAGGCAGTGAAATTCATGGTGCAAATTTTCCAGTAACCGCCATACCATCGGTCAATTCCGCATTCCCGCGCACAACAATCGAATCTCCGGCTTTTAAACCCGGACCGCTTATTTCCAGAGCGTGATCCGTGGCCAGATCAATGGTCACAAGATGCCGCTTCGCCCGCCCGTTTTGCACCGTATACAACACCTCCCGGTTCCCGTCCGGCAGAACGGAAGATCGGGGCACCAGCAATCCTTTACGCGATGCCACCACAATTCTGGCCCGTATGAATTGTCCAAGCAGCAGGCCGGAATCCGGCGGCGGGGAAACAAACACATTCACCAGCCGCGTCACCGGATCCACTTCCCGCGTGACCAGTCTGATCGTGCCTTGCAGTCCGGTTTTACGGGATTCTCCTACGGGAAAGAGCCGCACGTGCCGCCCGGCCGCCAGATGAATCACATCCTCGGGTTCCACTCCAAGCCGGACTTCAATGTCCTGTGAAGAAACAATCTGCAGCAACGGGCCTCCGGCCGGCACAATCTGCCCCGGTTCCGCCGGTATGTGGGCCACGATGCCCGAACGCCCGGTGCGAATCATGCGTTTGCCGCCGATGCCGCGAGCCTCCAGGTTCGCCAATCGCAAATCCGCCAGTGATTCGGCTTGCTGCGCCAGCAACAGATCCTGCCGGGTGGCCAGCCGAAGTTGGATTCGCGCATTGACCTCCGCAAGTTGTTGCGATGATGCCAGTGCCTGACGCTGCGCTTCGGCGAGTTGCAGAATCTCCCTCGGACTCGCCACCACCTGCACCAGCGCCTCACCGCGCAACACTTTTTGACCGCGCGACACCAAAACGCGCAGCACCTGGCATTCAAACGGCACCGCCACATTTCTGATAGCGCTTGCTCTTGCCACCACCGTACCATAGGCCTCAAGCGACGCCCGCAGAACGCCGGTACCCAGTCGAATCGTTTTCACGGCGGCCGTCGCCTGCCGCGCGGCCATTCCCCGCGTCGCACCGGCTGCAACCGGCGCATGGGTGCGTCGCGGACTGGACCAGCGCCCCAGAAGAACACCACCGATCAACAGCATGGCGGCGGCCGAAATCCATTTAAGGGATTTCATGATCAGTGCCTCCAATTCATTGCCGCACCGCTTGCGTGGTGGGCCTTGTTAATGTCCAAGTACTGCCCGCTGGCAAGTTCCAGAGCCAGCACGTTTTGTTCCAATTGCCCCTTCAGGGCGATCAACCGGATGCGACTGCCCACCAGTTCGCTGATCAGCGCGTAATAGCTGACCACATCGGTATTGCCGACACGCAGGGCCTGGCGGTATCTGCGAACCAGCGACGCAAGACTGCGGACTGATTTTTCCAACGCACTGATACGCACGGACAACTCCCGGACATTCGCCACATTCACGGCAATATCCGATCGTGCCGCAAAAACCCTGGCCGCATACGCGTCGAAAAGGGCCTGACGGCTCGCTTTTTGAATGGCGATATTTCCTTGATTATGGTCAAATATGGGCAAGTCCACCGTTACGCCGAAGCCGGTGGTATGAACATTCGTATTGTCGCTGGCCTGCTGAAATCCGATGGAAATATTCGGAAATTGGCGCAGAATCGCCGCCCGAAGCCTTTCCTCCTGACTTTTGTATCCCATTCGTAACGCCAGCAGATCCGGCCGATATCGTTCCATGTCCTTAACCAGAAGATCTTCCGCCGGCAGAACTGCACGAGAGGGTAATTGCAGTCGACGGCTCACATGAACAGGTGTATGCGGCGGTACCCCCAGAACCCGCGTTAGCGCCAGTCTCTGCCGGGTCATCGTCTGATTCAGCTTCAGAATCAGGTCGTTCGCCTGCCGGCTGGCTGCCCGTGCGGCATTAAATTCCAGCACGGTAGACAAATGTTCCGCGTAGGCCTTGCGGGCGATCGCATATCCCTTGGCCAGTTCCGTAGCCGCAACGACGGCCTGCTGTCTTTCCGTCCGGGCGACGGTCAGGTTGTATACCGCCAGCTTTGCGGCTATCGCGGTCTGCCATTCGCGCCATGCGATTTCCAGGTCTACCCGGCCGCGTTGATAGCGTGCCGCGGCAATGCGGGCCTGCCGGTCAATCAGGCGGCTTAAATTCCAGTTGAGGCTGAGGCCGTAGGCGTTGAATGTTCCCTGGGTAAATCCCCCGGTGACAAAATCGGTTGATTCGGATAATTGCGGATTGGGAAGAATTCCGGCTTGCAGGAGTTGGGCCGCGGCCTCACCGCGTGCGTCCCGTATTTCCCGCAAATCCGGATTTACCAGCACAGCGATGATCGCCGCCTCTGAAGGCAGCAGTCCGCGCTTTGGCTGCAGCTGGACCGGAACGGCAGCGATCCTCGCAAAATAAGCCGCCTTTTGCCGCAGTTTCTTCCAGGATGGCACCGCCAGCGATCGACGAACCGCCTGATTTGTAAGCGGTAAACGATGATAACTTTCGCAGCCGGCGAGCATTAAAATCAGACACACGGCGGGGAGAGCCGCCCGAATACCGGAACCAATACGCAGCCGATTTTGTTTATCTATTAAATCCGCACTTTCAGCTTGCATCATTCAAGGCCATATTTTTAAACAACACCTTAACCCTAAACCATCCCCCCGCCTGCGTTTCCACAGTTATATCCCCGCCGATTGCCTGCATTATGCGCCGCACAATCGCCAGCCCCAACCCCACATGCAGGCCGTTCAGACTCCGAGCCTCGTCTCCGCGCCAGAATCGGTCAAAAACCCGCTGGGCGTTTTCCGCCGCAACCCGACTACCCGTATTGGCAATACACAACCGAATATTTCCCGAATCTTCGGTAAGGGCAATTTCCACGCACCCTTCCGGTTCAGTATAGCTTGCCGCATTATCAAGTAAATTGCGGATGACCAGACGCACCGCTCCGGCCGGCGCCGAAAGCTGCCGCTCGGACCGGTTATTCCATGTCAATTTCAGGTTGCGCCGGGATATTTCCGCCGCGTATTCTTCAATTGTCTCCGCCAACATAAGATCCACCCGGAATGTTTCGCCCGAGAATTTGTACTGATTCCCCTCCAGCCGTGAAAGTATCAGCAGGTTTTCCACGATTGCCTGCATATGTAAAGTTACGGCCAGACAATTGCGCACACTTTCCTGATATTCCGTCGTCGTTCTGAGCTTCTTATCCGCCAACTCGAGCGTTGTTCGCAAACCAGCTACGGGTGTGCGAAGTTCATGGGCGATGTCGGCAGTCAGTTGCTTTTCCCGGACAAACGCGTCCTGAAGCCGACAGAGAAGATCATTCAGTCGATGCACGATCGGCATCAATTCACGCGGCACAGCGTCGGTTGCGAGGCGATCGGAAAGGTCGGCAACTCCGACGGCTTCAATTTGATCGGATATCCATCGCACCGGTTTAAGACCACGCGACACAATAAGAATCAGCGCCCCGACGGACAACCACGCGGCCCCGCCGCAGCCCACAATCAGCGAGACGGCCAGGATCGCTTTGGTATCGTCCAGATTTTCAAGCGAATGCGCCACCGCAATAATGTAAATGGTTGCGGGTTTGCCGCCGGCCGTGAATTTCGGCCCATCACCAGATAAGCCGATACGGCGGAATTCCGCCGCACCGAGTTGCCCGGCTTGCCCGTGTTGTCCATCCTGATGGTCATTCTCATCGGGCTCCATGCGAACGACTGCCAGCATTTCCCCTACATGAAAATCATCGTGAACGCGGACATCGTCAAAATACACATGATTTGCCCCCGGGAATCGGAAAGTTAACGAATCGGCCCCTAATTCCCGGCTTTTATACTGCACGCGCCCCGCCGAATTCCACACCTCAATATAACGCGGAAACGCACTCTGATGCCGGCCCCCCGCAGGCTCGGAGGGTGCATCAAAGCGAATATGGCCATGATCATCCGTATCAAGAGCGGCGGCGACAACGGTTAATCGCGATTCCAGCAGAAGCCTGAATTGTCTATCCAGACTATGGGTGACCAGCGCATAAACAAATACGCCCAGTGCCGTAAGCAACAGCGCGGAACTAAGGCCGCCGACAAACATAATGTCACGTCGTATGGATTTCATCTTCCGCTATTCAATAAGATAACCCTGCCCGCGCCGCGTGTGGATAATGCGCTGCTTTCCCGGCAACTCTATCTTCCGCCGAAGCAGCCCGATATATACATCCACGACATTGCTTTCCAGGGACGCATTCTGATCGTACACATGCTCCCAGATGGCGCTTCGTGACACCACTTGTCCGCGGCGTAGAGACAGATATTCCAGAATCGAATATTCACGCGCGGAAAGTTCAATTTCCGATTCGCCGCGGAAAACGCGCCGGGCGCCCAGATCCAGCCGGATATCACCAACTTCGCAAAATCCGCCGGTCGGTTGATAGCGCCGCCGGATTAAAGCCCGCAACCGCGCCAGCAATTCCGAAAGGGAAAAGGGTTTTACCATATAGTCATCCGCTCCGGAATCCAACCCTTTGATCCGTTCCTCCAAAGTATCACGGGCAGTCAGGATCAGGACGCACGGTCTGGCTTTCAGTCGATTTACCGCCTTCAGGACCGTCAAGCCGTCCACACCGGGCAACATAATGTCCAGTACAACAGCGTCAAACTCGACTTGGTTTATTAATGCGATCGCCTGTCGCCCGTCGGATGTAAAATCCACCGCGTAATTTTCCTCACGCAACGCCTGCACCAGCGAGTCCCGCAAGGCTTTGAAATCCTCCACAACCAATATACGCATCGTAAGATCCGAAAATGACTACGGCCCGGCACAGGCAACCACTGCCTGTGAACCGGGCCGCAGTCGCGGGACTTCAACGATTCAAAGGTCAGTTCTGGTCATTATTATCATCGCCGTTGTTGTTCCTTTTGTCACCATGGTCCTTATGATCACCATGATCACCATCCGCATGACCGCCACGATGATCGCAGCCGCGATCCATTACCCCCGCCGTTGGCCGGGTTGCGCCAACAGCTTCAATTGTTTGTTCCGCACCTGTCACCCACAATGTGCTCCGCGAATCAAAAATCATTGCACGCACGCCACCGTGCGGCGGTACTTCCGCGGCGCCGGTTACCGCGGCATTCGCCGATAACTCGCCGGCCGCGGTGCACAGTACGGCCGCGGTAAAGACCGCCGCCAAACCCTTAATCGTCCCTGTTTGCCGCAACCTGAACGCGTTGCAATGCATAAAGACCTCATTGTGTATAACTGCCGGTCAAACATTGGCCTCGCCAACAACAACCTGGCCGAACGCAGAGCCATCCTAAAGACCAATAATGAAGTAAAAATGAAAGCAAATAATGATCAGCCAATTCAGTCGCTTTGCACGTATGCCGTAACCCCGGGTTCTTCCGATGTGATTTATTTGCGCTTTTGTCGACAGCTCTCTGCGGAAAATCCGTGAAACTTGACCCACGCCCGATAATAAATGCTGACTTTCCGGAGCGGACACGCCAGGAAGACATGCGAAATTTTTCATTCGCGTATATGCTGCCCACATGGCTCACAAATGTCTGAAAACATTCCTGCGCTACCGAAAAAAAATCATTAAGTGCATATACGGACGCGTGCCGATATTAGTACCGATGAATACGCCGACCGCCACAGACCAGAAGGTTCTACTTATCTTCACAGCCGTGAAAACGGAGTTTGATGCGGTCAGTTCTGCCGTCAATCACTGGACACAGGACACTCCCAGCAGCGTCCGTACAACGGTCTACGACGAGGTTGTTGTGGAGCAGATCGGGATCCGCGGGAGAAATTTGCGCCACGTACTGCCCAAATATGCCCACTCGCGTATTACAGGCGTCATTACGGCCGGATTGGCGGGCGCACTTGACCCCAACCTCGGCATCGGCGACGTCGTTATTGATTCCGCCGCGAAGGACGCGGACCGCGTCGTGGAGTTTATCAACGCCATGTCCGGCGGTACACGCGTTCACAAAGGGCCGATTCACACCAGCAAAGCGCTGGTATCAACTGTTGAAGAAAAAAAGCTGTTGTTCGCCCAAAATCATTGCCTCGCGGTTGAAATGGAAGCCCAGTATGTCCGGTCGTTTGCGGAGCATCGAAAACTGCCATGGCTTAGCGTACGCGCCATCAGCGATTCGGCCGTCGATGCAATCCCGCAACAGGTCGTCAGGTTTGTCGATCGAAAGGGCAATGTCAATCCGTTCGGCGTCACCATGGGCTTGGCGATGAACCCCATGCTTATCCCGCAAGTTGTGCGGCTGGGTAAAAATACCAGTCTAGCCAATAAACGCCTCGGCGAGATCATGGGCGCAATTATCCGCAGTGGCTGGCCATTCTGATTTTCCCCCGTATCGTTGCGATTGTCCGATCGGCCCGCCTTTGTAATTGTCCCAACAGCCTATTTATACCTCTCAAGCGGATAGCCCGGCGCAAAACTGATCCGGTACCCTTTCATACTTGCAATTTTTCATTCGCCAATTGTTGCCACAAAATGCAACTCAATAGCCGCCTGCCGAATTGGCGGTCTCCGGCAAAGCCGGTTGCGCCGCGGCCTGCAGGCCTGGCGGACACATGGAAGCAGATCTATGCCACCTGCGTAATTATCCGCCCGGCGAATGCTTTGGGCGTTGCGGCGGGAAAGGACGCGTAACCAACCAATTAAATTATTCGGCGCAACACGTGCCCCAGCCCCACAAGGGTGCTGTAAAAATAGGGGAAAATTGTTTTTCGACCGCTTCCGGCCGAAATCCGCCCACCCGGGCCGATGGCCATTATCCGTTTTGGAGTAGCCCGTTTTTTTGCCCCCGTCCGGCATATGGTGAAACAAGCAACACGATCAACATCGCAAGCAACTCTTTGCGAAATTCCGCCGCTGGTTTTAGCGGCCAAGCTGCATTACCATTACAGTATGGTTGAATGTCATTAAATCAGGAGCAATAAAACATCATGGCAAACTCGGAATCATTGGCGAATGTGGGTCTTATCGGCCTTGCGGTGATGGGAAAAAACCTGGCGCTGAACATTGCCGATCATGGCTTTGGAATTGCCGTATACAATCGCACCGGAAGCGTAACACAGGAATTTATCAGGGAAAATCCATCCACCCCGGGCAAACTGACGGGATGTGAAACTCTGGAACAGTTCATCGCGGCAATTAAGCAGCCGCGTGTGATCATCATTCTCGTAAAGGCGGGTCCCGCGGTGGAAGCCGTGGTGGATCAGTTGCTTTCCGCGGGTCTGGCAAAAGATGACATAGTGGTGGATGCGGGCAACAGCAACTGGAATGACACCATCAGGCGCGAAAAACAATACGCCGACCGTCTGAAATTCTTCGGGTCCGGTGTCTCCGGCGGCGAACTCGGAGCCCGCTTTGGGCCGTCGTTGATGCCCGGCGGCGATCCGGCCTCCTGGAAACATCTCCAGCCGATCTGGGAAGCCATTGCCGCCAAGGTGGATCCCGTCAACGGGCGCCCCATCGCCGGGGCGGCGCCGGGCAAACCGGTAAGCGGCGGCATTCCCTGCACCGCATACATCGGCCCGAACGGCGCCGGACACTATGTCAAAATGGTTCATAACGGCATTGAATACATCGACATGCAGCTGATCAGCGAGGCCTATTACCTGTTGCGCCACCTGCTGGGTCTTTCCCCTGATGCACTGGCTGATATTTTTCACGACTGGAATCAGGGAAAACTCGATTCCTACCTGATTGAAATTACCGCGGATATTTTGCGACAGCGCGATCCAGCAAAGCCACGAAAATACCTGGTGGACAGCATTCTGGATGCCGCCGGCCAGAAAGGGACCGGCAAATGGACCGCCGGCAACGCCCTGGACATGGGCATCCCCGCCAATTCCATCGCCGAGGCCGTTTTCGCCCGCTGCATGAGCGCAATTAAAGATGAACGGGTTGCGGCGTCCAAAAAACTCAAAGGCCCCAAGGCCGCCGCGGTCAAAGGCGCCAAGGCCATGATTGAAGCGATTCGACAGGCGCTTTACTGTTCCAAAATTTGCGCTTATGCGCAAGGCTTTCAATTGATGCGCGAGGCTCAAAAGGAATACCAGTGGAAACTGGATTTCGGATCTATCGCGGGCATGTGGCGCGGCGGCTGCATTATCCGGGCGCAGTTCCTGCAAAAAATTACCGAGGCTTATCAGAAGGACGCCAATCTGGTGAACCTGCTCATGGATCCCTATTTCCGCAAGGAAATTCTTGCCGGACAGGAACAATGGCGGCAGGTGGTTGCATTGGCCGCCAAAAATGGAATTCCCGCCCCGGCGTTCATGTCCGCTCTGGCCTATTTTGACTCCTATCGCGCCGCGGTGCTGCCCGCCAACCTTATTCAGGCCCAGCGCGATTATTTCGGCGCGCATACGTATGAACGCGTGGACCAGCCACGGGGTAAATTCTTTCATGTTGACTGGCCGCAGGCAGACCGCCCGCAACTTGAGGTGTGAATCATCTCAACATCAATCAAATCAAACCCTGCCGGCCTGGCGGTCGAGCAGGGTTTTTTCACGCCCGTCAACGACATTTACGCGTTATTGGATCGCCCGCATGCATCCGATGGTTTCCTGCGAATCGCTTCCCGCCCCGCCGCCCGCCGGCAGGATTCCCGCCGCTTCGCTTGCAATTATCCGCGTCCGCCTATACAAACACGCCAAGTTTTATCCGGAGCAATCAGTATGTATTGGTCGAAAACACTTATCCCCACCAGCCGCGAAGTGCCGGCCGATGCGGACATAATTTCCCATCAACTGCTGATTCGCGCCGGCCTTGTCCGCCGGATCAGCGCCGGCGTGTATGACTGGCTTCCGCTGGGCTGGAAATCCATGCAGAAAATCATGGACATTATCCGTCAGGAAATGAACGCAATTGATGCCCAGGAGGTTCATCTACCCGCCCTGCTGCCCGCCGAATTGTGGAAGCAGACCGGCCGCTATACAGACTACGGTCCCCTTCTTTTTAAACTTAAGGATCGCAAAGGATCGGAAATGATCCTCGGCCCCACGCACGAGGAATGTGTGACGGAACTGATGAAGGCCTGTGTCAGCAGCCATAAGCAACTCCCGCTCACGCTTTATCAGATACAGGGAAAATTTCGTGATGAAGCCCGGCCGCGAAACGGCCTGTTGCGCGTCCGCGAGTTTTTTATGAAGGATGCCTATAGCTTCCATTCCTCACTGGAAAGCCTGCACGAAACCTATCAGGCCATGTACCAGGCCTATGTCCGCATTTTTAAGCGCTGCGGCATTAACGCCGTCCCGGTTGAGGCCGATAGCGGCCCCATCGGCGGAGATGCCAGCCATGAATTCATCTGCCCGTGCGATGCCGGTGAAGACATTATTGTGCGGGCCGTGGATGGTTCATATGCCGCCAACCTGGAGCGGGCCGGCAATGCCAGGCAGCTTTCCGCGGCGGATGCGCCTGTCGGGAATACCGGCGCATCCAGTCGCGTTTCCACACCCGGAGCCTCCAGCATTGCCGATGTCTGCAATTTTCTAAAGGTTCCGCAGTCGGTCCTTATCAAAACCTTGGTCTACAGCCGACAGTCCGACGATGGCCCCCGCTGGCTTGTGGCCTGCGTGCGCGGCGATCATGACATCAATGAAGCCAAACTTAAGAAGATCGCAGGCAATGTGGAACTCGCCGACGAGCCGGCGGCCCGCGCCGCCGGCTTTACGATCGGTTTTACCGGTCCGCACATCGTCAACGTTCTGCCCGCACAACTGGTGATCGACCCGGACGCGTTGCTGCTTACCGATGCGGTTACCGGTGACAACGAAGTGGACGTTCATCTTACCGGCTTTAACTGGCGGGAGCATATTCAGGAAGACAAACTCCATACCGCGCGGATTGCCGATATCCGCAATATCACCGAATCGGACAAAGCTCCCAATGGCGCCGCACTGGTCTTCAGCAAAGGCATTGAACTCGGGCATGTATTCAAACTCGGCACCAAGTATTCCGATGCACTCGCCGCCACGTTTCTTGATGACCGGCAGAAATCCTCCTCCATGATCATGGGCTGCTACGGCATTGGTCCCGGCCGCATTATGGTCGCTGCCCTGGAAACACTTTCCGATGCCGACGGCATCCGCTGGCCCATGAGCATCGCCCCGTGCCACGTCCTGATTACGCCGATAAAATACGATGGACAGGCACGGCAAGTGGCGGACAACCTGCACACTGAACTGTCCCAATTAGGCATGGATGTGCTGGTGGATGACCGTGATCAGCGGCCGGGAGTAAAATTCAAGGATGCGGATCTGATCGGCATTCCTGTTCGCCTTGTACTCGGTGACAAGGGCCTCGCCGCCGGACAGGTTGAGGTAAAATTGCGCCACATGAAACAGGCGGAAATGCTGCCGCTGGAGGGAATCGCCCGGCATATCGCCGATATGGTAAATAAATCCCGGAGCCTGCCCGACTGACGGCCGAATTGCCCCGTCCATGGACCGCGCGGCGGTGCTTGTGCGGAAGGCTTTTTTTCTGATTAACCGCCAATCTTGCCCGCCGCCGGCTTATTCCGCACGCGGCCGGCGCGGGTAGCCAAACGGCAGGTTAAAGCCGACTGATCACCGCATCCGCAACGGCGCTGCAGCTTGCCGACCCGCCAAGGTCTCCGGTCAGAACCTTGCCTTCATTCAGCACGCCGAATGTGGCGTTGGTGATTGCCTCAGCTTCATGCAGTAGGCCGAATGTATAGGTCAGCATCATCGCCACGGTCAAAATGGTACCGACAGGATTGGCCTTATTCTGCCCCGCGATATCCGGCGCACTGCCGTGAATTGGTTCGTAAAACGGCACCGGCCCGCCGCTGCGGGCGTCTTTTTCACCCAGGCAGGCGGACGGCACCAATCCAATTGACCCGGCCAGCATGGAGGCCTCGTCGGATAAAATATCGCCGAACGTATTTTCCGTCACAATCACATCAAAATCAGATGGGCGACGCAACAGCTGCATGGAGGCATTGTCCACATACATATGATCCAGCTTAATATCCGGATACTCTTTGCCCATCGCCACCGCCGTTTCGCGCCACAGCTGGCTCGTGGCCAGAATATTCGCCTTGTCCACACTGGTCAGCTTTTTACGGCGTTTGCGCGCGGTTTCAAATCCCACGCGGATAATCCGCCGCACTTCCGCCTCGCTGTAAGCCATGGTATCCACCGCCGCACGGTTCGGCGCTGCGCCTTGAATTCCCTGCGGCTGGCCGTAATAAAGCCCACCGGTCAATTCCCGTATGATCATGATATCTATGCCCGCACTGATGAGTTCCGGCTTAAGCGGACAGCGCGACGCCAGCCCTCTGGGAAGCACCACGTGCCGCAAGTTTGCAAATAATCCCTTGCGCAGTTCCAGCAGCGCCACACGCTCCGGACGCTGCGCCTGCGGCAGCGTAACATCCCGGTCCGGCAGGCCCACGGCTCCGAACAATATGGCATCATTGGCCCGGCATATTTCTCGCGTCGCCTGCGGCAGCGCGCTGCCGTGCTTGTCAATCGCCGCCCACCCCACATCCGCATACTGTGCATGGACTTTGTGACCGGACTTTTTTACCGCCGCGTCCAGCACTTTCATGCCGGCGGCCACCACTTCAACACCAATTCCATCTCCGGGAAGAACGGCTATTTTCAAATCCATGTTAATTATTACTCCAGCCAATTCCTAAAAAGCCTGTCGGTTATTTTCCTCTGCCGGGAGCTTCACCCGGCATTTAAGCCATTCCGGCTTACCAGCGTAACTTACACGCCGACTATGCCGCTGGCAAATCGCCGCGGCTGATTTCCCGCCTCGCCGCCTGCCGGAACGGAATGACCACGTAGCCGCAGTGCTTCAGCCGACCGGCTGTGCTTCCGGTCCGAACTTCTCCTGCCATTGGCGGACATCGGAGGGATCAACCCCAATCCCCGGACTCCGAGCGGCCGCAGCCGCGCTGTAGCCCTGTTCATTGATGAACTTGACTGCGGAAAACATGCTATCGCGGTGAATAGTCCATGTGTCGCAGATCTTCAAGCAGTCCCGGGCCATCGGGCCGCCAGCCCAGCAGCCGCTGGGTTAAAGCGCCGGAGGCGATAAGGTCGCGGCCGACGAATTCTGCGAGCCAGCCAAAATGGGTGCGGGCATCGGCCGGCGCCAGGGAAACGACGGGGACATTCAGTCCCCGGCCGATGACTTCGGCAATATCGCGGAGGGGCACTCCCTCTTCGGCCACGGCATGATATATCGCCTTGGTTTCCAGCTTTTCAAAGGCGAGTCTGTAAAGGCGTGCCGCATCACGCAGGTGCACCGCCGGAAAGCGGTTTAGACCGTCGCCCACATATGCGGAGACCCCTTTTTGACGGGCCAGCGCAATGGCATAGCTGACCAATCCCTGTTTGACCGTATCGTGAACCTGCGGCAGGCGAACCACGCCCACGCGAACGCCTTTGGCTGCGACTGAGGCCGCCGCGAGTTCCGACAACACACGGGGAATCGCACTGCCCTGCTCCGGCAGGTCATTTTCCGTCACCGGACAACCCGGGATACCGCCGGTTATCCCCGTTCCGGAGGTAATAAGAAGCGGCCTCGCGGAATCAGCCAAGGCTTCGCCCATGGCTTCAATAGCGCGGTAATCCTGCTGACAGACTTCCTGAAACCTTGAGAAATCATGGGTAAATGCCAAGTGGATAACACCATCCGATCGTGCCGCGCCCTGCCGCAGGCTCTCCAGATCGGCGAGGTCGCCGCGATGGACCTGTGCCCCCAGTGCCAGCAGCGATTCGGCGACGGTCTTTGACCGTGCCAGTCCCAATACCTGATGGCCTGCGTTCAAAAGTTCCGGCACAAGGGCCGAACCAATAAAGCCGGTGGCGCCGGTGACGAAAATACGCATCTGATTTTTCCTTATTTCAGGATTGACGAACCGTTACCGGACCGCTATAAGCGGAGACAACCTCCGCATGCAACGTATAGTAGCGGAGGCATCCTCCGTTTTCAAGGAATGCGGAACTTTTTCTCCATGACAGCAAAAAAACAGGCAGTAACCGAAAGACAACCCCGCGCTGATGCCCGACGCAACCGCGACAGCATACTGCATGCGGCGAAACGCGAGTTTACAGGCTCCGGCGCAAATGCGAGCATGGAAAACATCGCCAAGGCGGCCGGTGTGGGGCCGGGAACCCTGTACCGGCATTTCGCCACACGAGAAGACCTGCTTACGGCGGTATATCAATCGGAAATGGAAAAGTTGGCCGGCGCGGAGCGAAGCTTGGCCGACACTTTGCCCCCGACGGAAGCATTGCGCACCTGGCTGCTGCTGTTTATTGATGCCGTGGAAACAAAACAGGTCATCGCACCCGCGCTCAACAAGTTGATCGGCGATCCAAAGAAAGTGTTCGAGGCCTCCTATGGCCGGATACACCAGGCGATTCGCGCCCTCGTGGATCGGGCCGTTCGCACCGGCGACATACGGGCGGACCTTGATCCCATCGATCTTCTTCGGGCAATCATCGGCGTTGCCAATGTCGCCGGCAGCCCCGACTGGAGGCAAAGTGCCCGCCGGCTGGTGGATATACTCATCGCCGGCTCACGCCCCGTAAACCCCGGCAAGATAACCCGCGCCGGCCTGGCCAAGGCCCGGGCGCCGCGATCGCCGCGCGGATCGCCCTGATTCCCACATGATATTATGCACATTAACGTCAGCGTGACTGCACAAACCATACGCACGGCCACACGGCGATACCGGAATCCTCGCCGGCGTCATTCTCATGCTCGCCGGCTTATACCGGGACTCCCCCACGATAACGCCCCGGGAAGCACGCATCCGCACTTGTCATAAAACAGGCCTGCCGGTAGAGTTCGTTTCCCGGCACAACAGGCGTAATCTTAATTTGGCGTGTCACTTATTAAAAAATGGAATCCTCACCAATGAAACAGTTTCACTCGGACTTTCAGTCGATGAGCCACTTCTTGCGAATGGCCCGACGAATACTGACGCTGGGTTTGACGGCAACCCTGCTGGCCTCCGCGGCGTCCTGCACCTCAACCTGCGGTCCTGTTGCCAGGCAGCGGTTGACCTCAACGGATGAAACGGCCTTTACCCCCTTGAGTTCGCGACAAATTGATGCACGGGCGGACGCTCTGATCGCCCGTATGACACTGGCCGAAAAAGTTAAATTGCTCGCATTTGAGGGCCAGCTGGATACACCGGGAATTAAGCGCCTCGGAATACCCGAATTGGTTATGAGTGACGCCTCCGTGGGAGTTCGCCGGTTCTACCCCTCGGTTGCGTATCCGGCGTCCATTTGCCTCGCCGCCACATGGAATCCCGCTTTAGCCCACCAGACCGGCATTGAACTCGGACGGGATTGCCGATCCCGCGGGGTGTCCGTGCTGTTCGGACCGGGCGTGAATGTCATGCGAGAAAGCCAGGGCGGCAGAAATTTTGAATTCATGGGCGAGGATCCATTCCTCACGAGTCGAATTGCGGACCAGTGGATTGACGGCCTGCAATCGCAGCGCGTGGCGGCCTGCGTGAAGCATTTTGTCGGAAACGAACAGGAAACCAACCGTTTTACGATCAACTCCGTCGTCGGCCGCAGGGCCTTGGAGGAAATCTACCTGCCGCCTTTTCGTAACGCCATCGTCCGGGCGCACTGCTGGACCGTCATGGCGGCGTACAATAAGTTGAACGGGACCTATTGTTCCGAAAACCATTTTCTGCTTACGGACATATTGCGAAAACGATGGGGCTTTAAAGGTGTGGCAATGTCCGACTGGGACGCCACGCACAGCACGCTGGGATCGCTTAAGGCCGGCCTGGACCTTGAAATGCATTCGCCCAAATACTTCAATATGACCACTATTCCGCCGCTGCTTAAATCGGAGCAATTGTCGGTTCAGAACATCAACAGTCATGTCCGCCGGATGCTGCGGATGATGATCGCGATGGGTTTTATCAGCCGCGATCAAACCCAAAGCTGCATTCCGCGCAACAATCCGGCCGGTCAGGCGGTGGCGCTGAAAACCGAAGCCCAGGGCGCCGTATTGCTGAAAAATGCGGATCATTTTCTGCCGCTTGACGCCGCAAACATCAAATCCATCGTGGTGCTCGGACCGATGGCTTCCCCCGCGGTTACCGGCGGCGGCGGCAGTTCCTATGTTCGGCCGATCGGCAAACCGGTGAGTATGCTGGCCGCCATTCGTCGGGCGGCGGGCCGCCATACCGTGGTTCACTACATTCCATACATCGGCCGTTCGCCCGCTTATTGGCGGCAGCCCGCCTGGCAAACCAACGACGGCAAACCGGGATTGATGCTGCGATTGTACAATCAGCACATCACCAATAATGACCTTAATATCACCGTGGAACCGTTCAGCGCCGCAACGACCGACCGGATCGGCACGCCGTTGAAACTGGCCGCGGGCGCCGCGCTTCCAAGTTACTATACCGCCGTCTGGGCCGGACGGTTTATTCCGCGGCACAGCGGAACTTACATGATGAAAATGCTGTGCAACGGCGGCGTTGATCTTTATATCAACAAGCGGCTTACACTGGAGCAGTGGCGTCCGGCACCGCTGATTCCGTATTTAAATTCCTTCAAGTTCATCAAGGACCATGTTTACTCGTTTAAATTCATGATGCACCCCGGCGACAATGCCGACACATTTCTGAAATTCGGGTTGCATCGCATCACGGCTCCGCTTCTGGCCGGAAAATATGACGCGGAAATCCGCTCCGCCGACGTCGTTGTCGCCTGCGTCGGCTACGGGCCGCGCATTGAACGGGAAAACCTGGATCGGACCTATCATCTGGCCGCGGATCAGGATGAATACCTGCGCGAAGTGTCACAACTGAATCACCGCACTCTGGTGGTGGTCAACGCCGGAGCGGGCATTGCCATGCACAATTGGATCCATCAGGTCAGCGGCCTGCTGTACGCATGGTATCCGGGACAAAATGGAAACACCGCGGTGGCCGGCATTATTTTCGGCGGCATTGATCCATCCGGCCGCCTGCCGGACACTTTCAGCCGTCATCTGCGCAACGAACCGGCCTATGGGCACTTTCCCGGCCATGATGGGGAAGTGCATTTCAAGGAAGGTATTTTTGTCGGGTATCGCTGGTATGACAAAATGCATATTACACCACGCTATCCGTTTGGATTCGGCTTGTCATATACAACCTTTACCATAAATCATCTGGTGCTCGCAGCCCGCGGAAAAGGGCATCAGCGGGTTGTGGCGGCGGCGGTCGCCGTGACCAATACCGGCCGGCGGGCCGGAGCGGATATTGTGCAATTTTACGTTCGTCCGCCGCGGGGGCCCATTGTCCGGTGCGTGCAGAATCTCAAGGGATTCAGACGTGTGATGCTGCGGCCCGGTGAAACAAAAATCGTGAACGTTACGCTGAATTGGCATGATTTTGCCTTTTACAACAGCAAATCGGGCCGATGGCAGGTTCCCCACGGAACCTATCAGATCGCCGCGGGCGAGTCCAGCCGCCATATATGTGCCACGGCGAATGTACGGTGGTGAACTTTACCGGTGGAACAAAAATTCAACCGCAACGTCGGCCGCTACAGTCCACGCCTGCCGCGGCGGACACCGGGCTGGGAAAGGCTGCCCGCCGCCACCCATGCTATGGCGATGGCATCGGCGACATCCGGCGGGGACGGCGGCTGGGAAAGACCGCACAATGCCGCAACCGCGCGCTGAATCTGCGTTTTGCCGGCGCGCCCATGACCGGTAATCGCTTTTTTGACGGAAGTGCTGGGCAGGTCGGCAATGGAAAGTTTATGCTGATGTGCGGCCAGCAAAATGACGCCGCGGGCATGGCCCATCAGGATCGCCGTGCGCGGGTGTCGATAATGGGCATATAGCTGCTCCACACCCACGTGGTCCGCCTTAAGTTCGGATATAAGATCGTTAACCTGCCGGTAAAGCTCGTCAAGCCGATCCACGAGCGGTGCGCGGGCGGCCAGCCGGATGACACCCGCCTCCACGAGCCTTCGCCGCACGCCGCGGCATTCCACCAGGCCATAGCCGGTTAAATGCAATCCCGGATCAATTCCCAATATGCGCAAGTTAACTCCGAATGTTCAGCCCGCGGCGCGTCGCGCCAGCAGCACCACGCAATGGCAGCCGACGGCCCTGTTTTCGCCTATGGCGTCGACATGCTCGTTGGTTTTTCCCTTGATATTGACGCGGCCGACTTCGATTTCCAGAAGATCGGCCAGCCGCTGTTTCATCGCGGCCTTATGCGGGGACAATTTCGGCGTTTGGGCGATGACCACCACATCCACATTCACAATGGCCCAGGGCGTTTGCCGCAATTCCTGCATGGTCGCCGAAAGCAGGTGGGCGGAATCAATACCGGCGAATCTGGCATCCGTGTTGGGAAACATCTCCCCGACATCCGGCAAACCGGCGGCGCCGGTAATAGCGTCAATAAGCGCGTGCAGCACCACATCGGCATCGGAGTGGCCGGCCAGGCCGACGGTATGCGGTATCTTCACGTTGGCCAAAACCAAATCCCGCCCGGCCTGCGTCCGATGCAGGTCATACCCGATTCCAATTCTAAGATTGTCATTTATCATGGTGCGCAGTTCCAGCCTCAATTGTCCGCCGCGGGTTCCCCGGGCGTGCCGAGTCCATATTCCTTGATTTTACGGTACAGCGTTCTTTCACCGATACCCAGCATTTTCGCCGCCTGCTCCCGGTTTCCCTGCACCGTTTCCAGGGTTTTTTCAATCGCCTGGCGCTCCAGCTCCGCCAGGCTTATTCCCACCAGGCTGGTAATCGCCGTGGCCTTGGCGGAAGGATGCAGCGGCGCCAGGGCCATGGTGGAAACAGTTTCCACGGCATATCGCCCCTGCAGATCCGGTGGAATGTCGTCCATTTCCAGTTGCGGGCCGGCGGCAAGCGCCACCATGCTTTCCACAACATTCTCCAGTTGGCGTACATTCCCCGGCCATGGCAGCGATATCAGCTGATTGCGGGCATCCGGCGCGATACCGTCAATTTTCCGGCCCATTTTTTCCGCAAACCGCCGGATAAAATGGCTGATCAGAACGGGAATGTCCTCACGCCTTTGACGCAGCGGCAGCAGCGGCACCACCGCGCCCTTCACGCGGAAATAAAGGTCCTCGCGGAATTCCCGCTTAACCACGGCTTCCTCCAGATTCCGGTTGGTTGCGGCCACAAAACGCACATCCACCTGAATAGGTTCGTTGGCGCCGATGCGGGTAACCTGCCGGTCCTGCAGCACGCGCAGCAGTTTGGCCTGCATCGTCAGCGGCATATCGCCGATTTCATCAAGAAACAGCGTGCCGCCGTCGGCATACTCAAACCGTCCCTGCCGGTCCGATCGCGCGTCGGTAAACGCTCCGCGCACATGGCCGAAAAGCTCGTCCTCCAGTGTGCTGTCATTAAGCCCGGCGCAATTCAGCGCCACAAATCTTCCGCCGGCGCGGCGGGAATTCTGATGAATAGCCCGGGCGATAAGTTCCTTTCCCGTTCCGGATTCGCCCAGGATCAGCACATTGATGTCGGTGGGTGCTATCTGCCGGACCAATTGCAGTGAGCGGCGCATGGCTTCGGAATTTCCCACAATCCCTTCCATGCCGAATTTATGATCCAGGGCCAGCCGGAAACTCTGATTCTGCCGCGTCAGCTCAATAGCCTGCGCCGCGCGCCGCACCTGGGCTCGAATTAATTCCATATCCAGGGGCTTTTCCAGAAAATCGTAAGCGCCGGTCCGCATCGCCGCGACGGCGGTGGCCACGTCACCATGGGCCGTCACCACAATCACCAGCGCATTGCCGCGGGAGCGCTTAACAAATTCAAGCAGTTCGAATCCATCCCGCGGACCGTCCATCCGCAGATCCGTGATCACCAGGTCAAATTCATCGTCAATAAAATATTTCCTGGCGTCATTCAGATTATGCGCCTGCTTCACCGGGTAACCCATCCGGGCCACCGTTTCACTCATGGCGTCGGCATGGTCGATTTCGTCATCCACAATCAGCACGCGTATGGCGGGGTCTTTGCTCATGGGGCTTAAGATAACGCACGCGGCACGCGCCTGCCAGCGCCGGACGGCGCAGCGGAAATGCCCCTTGCACCATGCCGCCGCGGCCCGGATACGGCCGCTGATCATTGATCCGTTGCGGCTCAGACCGGCGCCGGACAGTTGCCGTACGGCAGGCTTACGGCGAAGATATGAACAATGGAACAGAAACCCACAGTTGAACTGCCGAAAGCCCCGGCCGGATTAATCACCGACGCCGCGGAACTTTCCGAACTATGCGCGGATCTGCGGACGGCAGGCGCTTTTGGGCTGGATACGGAATTTATCGGCGAGACGTCTTATATTCCGGTACTTTGCCTCATTCAGGTTTCCACCGCGAAACGCGTGGCGCTGATTGACCCGCAGGCCCCCCTAGATCTGGCCCCCCTGCTGGAAATCATTGCCGACCCTGCCGTGGTTAAAATATGCCATGCCGGCCAGCAGGACCTGGAGATTCTGCATCACCTGGGCGGACGTATCCCGCAAAACATTTTTGACACACAGATTATCGCCGGGCAATTGGGTGTAGGGTACCCGCTTTCCTACGGCAAGCTGGTGAACTATTACTGCGGTGTGGACCTGGACAAAGCGCACACGTACAGCGACTGGAGCCGGCGTCCCCTGTCTCCGGCGCAATTTGAGTATGCCGTGGACGATGTACGGTATCTGCCGATGATTCACGCGTGCATCGCCCGCCGGCTGGATGAAACCGCCCGCTGGGACTGGGCAAAATCCGCCTGCGATGAATTATGTCTTTCGGCAACCGCGCCGGTACAGCCGCGCGAACTTTACCGGAGAATAAAAACCGCCCGATCCATGCAGCCGGTGCAGCTCGCCGTACTGCGGGAATTGGCGGCCTGGCGGGAACAGCTGGCATTTGAGCACAACATGCCGGCACGGTCATTGCTGCCGGACAATGTGATTCGTGACATCGCCAAGCTGATGCCGCAGCATCTGCGGCAGTTTAATCAGATCAAGGATTTCCCCCGCCCGGAAATCAAGAGCTACGGCCCGGTTATTCTGGACATGATTGAGTCCATGCGAACACTGCCGGAATCCGCCTGCCCCCGGCCGGATCCCGAGCCGCTGGATTCCCTGGAAAGCCGGGTCTTCGGCGAATCCGTGTGGGCGGCGGCACAATGCGTCTGCCTCGGACAGTCGGTCTGTACCGGAGTCGTCACGTCGCAAAATCATGTACTGTTGCTGGCCGACGCGGTGTTTACCAATTCGCCGCTGGATCAGCATCTGTTAATGCGCGGCTGGCGCAAACAATGCTTGGGCGGCACGCTGGCGGAATTTGCCCGCGGCGCAAAGCGATTGAAGCTGGATTTTCAGAACCGAAGACTGCAGACGGAAATTTCATGAAGCGATTGTCATGTGCGGCATTGCGGGATTGATTCAATGGCGGAGCCGGCCGCAACTGCCCGGCGGCACCGTCGCGATGGTCAATGATCGATTGGCGCATCGTGGGCCGGACGGCAGCGGAATCTTTGAAGCATTTGACACGCATTACTGCCTGCTGGTGCATCGCCGCCTGGCCATTCTTGACCCGGCGGGCGGACATCAGCCGATGGCCTCGGCCGACGGCGCAATTCAACTGGTATTCAATGGTGAAATCTACAATCATCGGGCACTTCGCCGCGAACTGACACTGGCCGGTCATCGCTTTCATACCGATCATAGCGATACGGAAGTGCTGCTGCACGGCTGGCGGGAGTGGGGCGTGCACCTGCCGGAAAAGCTGACCGGAATGTTTGCCTTTGCGGTATGGGACAAGAATGCCGGATCACTTTTTCTGGCGCGCGACCGGTTGGGCCAGAAGCCGCTGTTTTACTCCGCTTTACCGCACGGCATCGCCTTTGCCAGCACTTTGCCCGCACTTTTATCTTGGCCCGGCGTTTCACGAAAAGTTGCGTATCCGGACCTGGCGGCCTGCCTGCACTCCGGATACATGCCGCCGCCGCGCACAATTTACAAGCATATCCACCAGTTAACGCCGGGGCATTGGCTTTTGGCCGGTTGTGAAAATAGCCGCACGGAAACTTTCTGGCACCCCGCAACACCCGACCGTGACCCGGCCGCCATTGACGAACTGCCCGGCCTGCTGGCCGCCGCGGTCGAATCCCAGCTGGAGGCGGATGTTCCGATCGCCTGTTTCCTATCGGGCGGATTGGATTCCGGCATTATCGCCGCACTGATGCAGGCGGCCCGGCACAAGGCCGGCGGCGCGCCAATTCACACGGTAAGCGTCGGTTTTGCACACACCCGGTTTGACGAACGCCCCCATGCGGCTCTTGTCGCCCGGCACCTTGGCGCCGTTCATCACGAATTCAGAATTGACCCGCAAGATGCCGCCACTGAACTTCTTTCATGGCTGATGCAGTATACCCTTGGCCAGCCTTTTGCCGATTCTTCAATATTGCCCACCTATTATGCCGCAAACTCCGCCCGCATGATCGCGCCATGTGCCATAAGCGGCGACGGCGCGGACGAATTCTTCGGCGGCTATGACCGATACCGCGCCATGTTGCTGGCGGAACAATGGCCGCGGCTGACACGCACCGCCCTTTACGTTGCCCACGGTCTTTTCCGGATGCAAAGAATGGAGCGGCTTAAAGCCGCCCTGGCAAACCAAGATATTCTTGCCCAGTATGATTCCTTAATGGCGGTCTTTCCATGGACAATGCTGCGCGGCGGCTTTCCGGAAATTCAGTTTGAGCCGCCGGCGGATCAATGGATGGCTTCGGCTGACGGCCCGGCGGGATTTCGTAAATTAATGCTGCTGGATCAGCGGCATTACCTTCCCGGCGATGTTTTGTGGAAAGTGGACAGCGCATCAATGGCATGCGGCCTGGAAGTCCGAAGTCCATTTTTGGATCACCGCGTAGTGGAAACGGCCAATCGGCTGGCGAACGCGGATATACTTGATTGGCGGCAGGGAAAACGGGCGCTTCGCCGGGCATTTCGCGGATTGCTGCCGGAAGATATATGGCGACGGAAGAAACATGGCTTCGGAGTGCCGATCGGCGACTGGCTGGCCGGTCCGCTGGCCGGGGAGTGGAAGCAAATTGTGCTGAGCCCTCATTCGTTGACGCAAAGTCTGGGCGGCGGGCAATTTGCCGCCACAATTTTGGCCCAACATCAACACGCCTTCAAAGATCACACGCACCGGCTGTATTCGCTGTTGATGCTGGAAATATGGTATTCGCAGTTCCAACCGGAAATCGTGGCATCATGAGCGGTGATATGGCGTTGAGCTGATGCGTCGGCCGGGCCGGCATCCGGCTTTCACGATGCGCCGAATTATTTATTCATGGCGAACCCGCACCGCAATTTACGCTGAATTTTTGCCGCGCGTGGTTCAAAAAAAATCCGCACATTGTGCAATATTTCACATGCCTAGTTTAGCGGCAGAACATTGAAGACGTGCACACCATTTTCCGGCATTGTTTTCACATGCCCGTCACAGAAGACTGCATTGGTATACCCCTGGCCATATCCGTTCATGTCATGACGGTAGCGAAGTCCCTGATGGTTGATAATGGATGTGGTGGCATCCGTATTCCCCGGATTCGCCGGAATCACCGTGGTGTTGGTGTAGCTGCCGTATTGCCAGGTCAATTGCGAAGGCAGCCAGGAAAACAGAAACTGTGCGGCATTCCCGCCGCCCGGCCAGCTTTGGTTGGTATCGCCGATTGCAATTAATTCGGAGGGGTTTGGTATCGTTGCCAGCCGTTGGCTCTCATTGGCGGCCATGCCGGTAACTTGGTTGGTATATGGTGTTAAAAACACATTGGGATTGCCGGCATAGTTGACGCCCCAATTGGCCGTCATCGGCTCCTGCCGATCCGGACACCAGAAAAAATCACTCCATTCGCCCGCCAAATCCTGCGGAATGTTCTTGCCGATGATCCCATTGTTGCCGATGGTGACCGGCGGACCTACAAGCATGTAAAATTCGAGATTAGCCCACTCGCCGAAGTACGAATTGTACACACTGGTCACAAACTTGGGATTGGAATAGGTGCCATACGGCAGCATTCCCTGGTATTCGTCGGCGTATTCAATCGTTACCTGCCCCAAAGATCGCAGGTTTGATGCGCAAGACACCGTACGGGCAGCCGCGCGAGCACCGGCAAGAGCTGGAAGCAGCAGGCTGATCAGCATCATGATAATGGTTAAAACAACCAGCATTTCCACCAACGTAAAGGCGGATCTGGCCGGTATTACCGGTCCGGCCTTTCTAACGAACGGCCTGCTCGTCGGCGGTGAATTCGATGAGATTAAATCGTTGCTCCGGCCATCTTGCGTACCATGTTGCATAAGCGGCACCCATCGGATTGTCCGTTCCCACTCCCCCCACCAATTCGGTGCGAATTTCACGCCGGAGAAGAGCCACTGCCGCATTCGAACAATGGATCGAATCGACAGTTGGCACCACGCCGATGGTCTTATCGGTAAGGTACTTTTGCGGGAAACAAGGCAAACCGTAATTTGCGGCCTATGGGACGTGATTCCGCTTATCGGACAAGTCGCGGCGAATTTTCAAACTCAAAGCAAAACAGCGCCACGCGGGAAAACCAATAAGCACCCGGCTGTTCGGGTGTTCTATTTTGGAAGCGAAAGGCCCACGCAAAGAAATGACACGTCGACGAACCGGCGCTTGGCGTAGCAATTTACGTGAAGGGAACAATAAGAATTCGGCCGGCCGATGCAGGCGGCATTGGTGCGGGTTGACCGGGGGCGAAGATCAATGAACCAGCCTGTTGATTACGACCCGGTCCCGCTTACATTTGCGGAAATCGCCGCCGCGCCGCCGGTCAGGGTCGGCTTCATTGAGGCCGCCCTGTCGGGAGTTCCGGTAGCCACGTTGGCCGGGCCAATGTAACTGCCGGATTTCATTACCGCATGCAATGGGCTATCCGACTGCATAAAAGCCTGCATGATGATCAGCAGTCCAAGCAGGGCAGGCAAGGCAATCAAAATTCGCCCCATTATTTTGAGCAATTGGCGATGTGCCGGATCATTCCACAGGGAAATCTGCTTTGGAAAGCGGACTTTTTTCGCAATTGGAAATGAACGCGTCCACTCTGCCCTTAATGGAATCATCGATTTCATATCAGCACCTCATCCATCTTCACCTGGATCCCGGGACGATCCGTTCGCGCCGATGGCACCATCGGCATGTCGGAACAGGTCACGGAAAGCGGCAAAAGCTCGCACCTTGCCGGTGGCCTGTTCCACCCGACGAAAGCTGTATCATGCAAATGGTGTGCCAAACAGCGCAGGAAATGCTGTCCAGGGGAATTAAACTGGGGATTGGCGTTCGAACACTCCCTCCTCCCTCCGGCTGGCCTATAAATAATCCGCTTTAACGTACCGTGCGCCGTTGCAGCAGCAGGAGCCCGCATGCCGCCGGCAGCAGCAACAATGCAAGGCTGCCTGGCTCCGGTACCACATCGTGATCACTGTTAAATGTAAAACTGCCCGCCGTACCGTTTGGCGCCGGCGATACATAAGTTCCGTTTTCAGGAACGGTTGCGGATGCCGCCATATTTATTCCCGCCGGCAATACCGGGACATCATAGGGGCTGTCCGGCAACGGCAGTGATGCCGGATCCTCCTGGCTTTTTTCCAGATAACTCAGCGAGAAAACCGAAAAAGTGTCGCCGGTAGTTGTGCCGGCAACGGGGTAAATCCGCATCATGTCGGAAACCGTGGGTAATACGCCCGCCGGATTAAGCCAGTAAATGTCGCCGGCCGCCAAGAATATTCCCCCGGTTGAATAGACCGGGACATTATCCGGGCCGACGGCAACCGCGACCGCCGCGTTGAACGACGACGCGGTCCCTTCCGTGATGATGATACTGCTGTTCTTGCCGGCCTCGGTGACGACAATACTCACCGCTGGATTGCCGGATGCCGGCACCCCAACCGGAACAACGGCTGCATTGCCCACCACCGGAACAAGAACAAGACTTGAAACCGTCAACAGCAAAAGTTTGGTACACATATTTTTACCCGCAAGAAATGTTGATTCGTGCACCGCCCGGAGAACACCCCCGGTGCGGACGCACGGAGTATTCGTGCAAAGGTAAGGCAAAGTGATGCGACGCGCTTTTACGGCTGCGCAAGCTTGCCGTATTAAATTTTTCTGCTTGATGCAGCCTCCAATCTCCCGTGCGGTTGACGGGATATTGAAGAACCATATTTGTATTGGAAGGCCGGAAAACCAAAACCATTTCCGGGGCGCAAACACCCCGGAAACGGTTCACGTTCACCGCACTGCAACGGTTCAATGCGGCGCTTGCACTCTCTCCGGCAACAGTTGAATGCCGGCCTGTTTGAAATTGATCCGCATTATTTTTTTATCCACAAAACCATTCTGTTGCTCGTCAGCGTTACTGCGCCATTGCGATAGCCCCATTCAAACCCACCGAGCCAAACGAGATTCATTGGATTCGACGGACAGACCGCCACCAACGCGGCCTCAAAGGTAATCGAATTTCCATTGTTCCCGGAACCCTGGAATGGGCTGTCGGAAAATCTCGATCCCGGTTGAGATCCGGCATTTAGCTGCCCTTCACCCACGGTCGAGTTTTCCGCCGTCGTATAGTAGTACGGCAAATTGTCATCACGTTGGTAAGGGTCCAAATAGGGAATTTTTCCGCCCAAAGTCTGGCCGATGGTGCCCTGCCCTCCGATGATCGCCTGAATCCACTGCAACCCCAAATTGCACGCGGGCATATAGGTCTGATTAAACTGCGCCGATAAATTAGCCCCGGCGCTCCCACCGCCGTTGGTGGCGTTATAGGCATTGATCTGGAGAGTGCCAATCTGGGTCCCTCCCCAATACACCGCCTGAGGATTCGGACTTATATCGGTAAATGCGTCCGCATGAACCGGTCTCAAGCCGGCCAGAAATCCGAGAATGATTACAAAAAACGCCGCAGCTATTTTCCGCGCAGCCGCGAAGCTCAATATCGCGTCAGGTAACGGCGAAGCTCGATAGAATCGGTTGGCGTACATGGCGGTCTCCTTTTTCTTTTGAACCTAAATTAAATCAATACTCCAAAACACTGCTCATTAGATCGCCGGTTCATTTGGCCCCGGGCGTTTTTTCCACTTTTTAGATAACCTCGCCGCCGGCGGCATGGAGTCCCGGTGGACGCCAGCCTCTTGTACGCCGCCGGATGAATGAGAGTGCCGCCGCCCCGGCGGCAAACATTGCCAGTGCGGCGGGTTCCGGCGTGTCCGTGCTGCTGTACTGATATCCCCACCAGTAACCGTTATACAACACAATATTGTGCAGCGCTCCGCCAGCTTTGGGGCCGGTATCCACCGCCACCACCACCTGAAATTGAACGTTGGCGATGAGGTTTTCCGCCGCCGCTGCGGTTGCCGCCGGGGTTCCCGCGGCATCGGCGGCCACCGGTTCCGGGTCGCTGGGCCGATCTTCCATCCAAGTCTGGTTGGCGGCGCCCTGGTTGGCAGCGCCAATGTAACCCCCGCCCGAGCCGGTATTATAAAATGGATTGCTGGCAACGGCGGCATTGTCCAATTTGACATAGCTGACGCTGTTGTTAATGGCTGCGCCATTTCCACCGTTGGCTGTGGGATCAAAATTTGTAAATGTTTCCTGATAGGCCTGAATGAAGCCTATTCCATTCACCGCAATGCCCCCCTGCGGATTAAACGTAGTAATGAAACTTGCGCCGCCCCTTTCGGCGTTGGTAAATTTACCTGGATTCACGGTTCCGTCAGGCAGGGTAATATTGGGCTGATTCGCCGCCCATGGAATGTAGCTGCTGAACGCCAACGTCCCCGGAAGCGCGGTCGTGCTCCAAGTGTACGCCCAGGTAGGATTGGCCGCCACAAACGCGTTCATGCCCGTGTTGATCCAGGGGCATTGCGTCACGCTCGTCCCCTGACCGATGCTGATCGGTGTGGTTGGCACAAGACTTGTGGTGTTAAAGTCGTCGCCACCTTTCGTCGGCCCCGCCGTGGTGGCCGCGAAAAGATTGCCCGGTAAGGAAACCACGCACAGCAGAAACAGTGCGACAAAAATACCGGACATGAAGTGCAGCGACAATCGCCGCGGGTATTGTACGAAATCAATCTTTGTCTTGGATTTTTGCATGTCAATGTCCTCGCGTTAGGCGTCACAAAAAGGCGTCTTTGCAAAACGCCCCATCCGGAAATCAAAGTTTTTTACGGGCGTTGGCCGATTCCCCGCCGTCGCAATGGCAGTATGGCGCCGCCGGCGCCCGGCGACGGTGACGGCGGCATTCCCATCCCCGCCAGCGCGGCAAGGGGAATTGCCCGGCAACCATTGGAAAATGCCTTCAACGCAGTCATAATCCGGCCTCCCGAAACAGAGAACCGCAATTCCTTCCAATCGGAATCCCCCCCCGGTCCGCGTGGAACTTATGCATCTACAATACATATAGAACACTATACGTATCAATCCGTTGGCGTATGCAACTGCATGGAACTCCGTTCCCGCGGTGTACATCTCTTTACTTTTTTGCAACAACGGGGAGGAGGTGAAATGTTCGGCCGCAGCTGTTTCGCCGCCTGTCTTGAATTATGGCGGAAGCAACACACGTTGGCTGATGCACCCAACCCGTCGGAAGTAGCTTACTTCATGTTTTATCGGAAGTCAAAAAACTTGCCGGATTCTATAATTCCGTAAAAATGAATCCTGTGAATGTTGCGTCGCAATTGCCTGCCGGTACCATTCGCGGATACCCTCAAATGCGGATACAATCAGTTCTCTATGTCATGCTTCTACGATAAATACCTCTGCTGGAGTAAACAGTGATTTATTTTCTGGCTGACGAGCATTTTGGCGCACGCCCTGGTGCCGCATTAAACGCCGAATTGCATCATGATTATAAAATTCACTTTGAGGAAAATACATTTCCATGCCTTGAGTCCACCGATCTTCGGAGGAATTGCTCGCTGCTGATCCTTAATTTCATCGCCGGTACTGGTACCACGGCGTCACCGGTCGGAGCCGCAGAAGCCAATGTACGCCGCTATCTCGAGACGGGCAAACCCCTGCTACTCATCCATGCCGGCAGCGCCGCATTCTGGCATTGGCCCTGGTGGAGGGAAGTCGTCGGTTTACGCTGGGTTCGCAACAACGACCCCTTTCAAATCGCACCTTCCGTGCATCCCACAGCCCCTTATCGAGTTGATTTATGCAAATCTCACCATCCGCTCCTGCCCCATCTGCGGCCGATGGATCTACCCAGCGACGAAATTTACATTCAACTTGAACAGACGGCGCCGGCTGTCTTTTTGATGCAGACCACCATTGACCAGGGCACCTTCCCCCAATGCCACGAAAACCGCTCCCCCTGGGGTGGACGAGTCATCGGACTGTTGCCGGGCCATAGCGCGGAAGTGGTCCGGCATCCGGATTATCTGGCCAATGTCCGGGCCATTATCGCCCGACTTCGTGATTCGCCCGCGGCCTGAGCAGGTGATTCAGCCCGGCGATCCACGCCGCAAATTGGGATTTCCCGCAGACCCTATGTGCCAATGTACTGCTTCAGCCAGAAATGACGCGCACCGCCCAATAAACCGGCCTGATCCCCATTTCACATTTCGCACCCTGCATCAATGGCCGCCGCTATGACCGCCTGCCCCGGTTAAGAGCCTGGCCCCGAACTCTCCGAGGAATCGCACGTTCACCAAACCCATTCCATCCGCACGGTTCCAATGTTTCCCGTCCCATTTGTAGAGAAGCAGTCTCTCATACGCCTCACGATAGCCGGAGGCATGGGTCAGGCGGAACGCCCAAATCGTCAGCGCCGCCACCCCACCCGGTCGGTGCATTGGCAGCGTCATGAGGAGAGTGGCTTGGCCGCTTCTTTCCGGAACGGCTGTAATGAATTGCCCCACGCTCCCAACGCCGTCCAACTCCGATATGTCGCAGACGATTGCCAACCGGCGTCCGCTTACCCGCGGGGCTCGCTTCGGGGGGTGATCAATCAATGTTCGCGCAAGCCGTAAAAGTGCGTCATTTCGGGGAAACTTACCGTGGATAACCGCCCCATCCCTGTTGAAAGCCGGCGGAAACTTGCGCCATTTTTGGAAGTTTGTGATCAGCAGGCCCGGCACGACGCCACGCTTGACGTTAACAGTAACGCGGCCACCGCTCCCGCCGGTACTCCGGCATCCGGCGGTCAGGAGGAGATTGAGAATTGTCGGCCCGAACAGCCAATATCGGCAAATCTTGTGCATTGTTACACCACCCTTCCAGCGCCGGCCTTAACGCCCCAGCCAGCCGAAGGTGCGTTCCACCAGCCAGCGTTTGGGCAGGACTTTGAATCCTTTTATATCATCCGATCGCTTCACGATCTCCAGGGTCCAGTTCGCGATCCACGCCGCCCAGGCTGCCAAC
>JAKBBN010000082.1 GCA_021808485.1 Planctomycetota bacterium
GCGTCAGAAGCGGGTTTTGTTTTCATCTGAATTAATTCCATGTTCCGAATGATCAAATGTAAAACAGTGTTATACCGTGCAGGCGGATCCATGGCAATATCGCCGTCCGACAGCATTTTCGGCCCGTATAACTTTTTTATACGAACAATCTATCGGCTGGTTCGACCGGATAACTGCAATTGACCGCCCCATAATACACCCCCCGGCTCCGGCGGCCGGGGCGGGAGTTTTAATATTTGCGGTCCAGCAGGCGGAACCCGACGGCTTCGGTTATGTGGGACGGCTGGATTGTGGTGGAGCCTTCAATATCCGCAATGGTGCGGGCGATTCGGCGGACTTTATCAAACGCACGGGCGCTCAGGCCAAGCTCTTCCATGGCTTGTTTCATCAGCAGCATGCAGGTTTCATCCAGTGGGCAGAAATCCTTGAGTTGCCTGGTTTTCATGGCGGCATTGGTAAGGGTGCTTTGCGGGCCGAATCTATCCATTTGCGCGGCCCGGGCCTTTTCCACCGCGGCCCGCATCCTGGCGGAATCCGTTCCAGCGGTACGGCTGGTGAGATCCCGGTAGGTAACCGCGGGCACCTCCAGGTGAATATCAATACGGTCCAGCAGCGGCCCGGACAGCCGATTCATGTATTTGTCCATATCCGCCTGTTCGGTGGCTTTGGCGTTCCGGCGGTCCAGCGTGCCGCGGCCGGAGCGGGACGGGTTCATGGCCGCCACCAGCATGAATCTTGCGGGAAAAGTGACACTGGAATGCGACCGGGCAATGGTGACGGCGCCGGATTCAAGGGGTTGGCGCAGCATTTCCAGCACATGGCGGGAGAATTCGGGGAGCTCGTCAAGAAACAGCACGCCGTGGTGCGCCAGGGAAACTTCCCCGGGTCGTGGAATGGTGCCGCCGCCTATGAGGGCCGCCCCGCTGGCGGTATGGTGCGGCATGCGGACAGGCCGGCTGCTCAGCAGGCTGGTTTCACGCGGCAGCAGGCCGCAGGCGGAATAGATGCGGGACGTTTCCAGCGCTTCCTGCCGGGTCAGCGGGGGCAAAATAGTGGGCAGCCGCTGGCAGAGCATGGTTTTTCCGGCGCCCGGCGGTCCCAGCAGCAGCACATTGTGGTTTCCGGCGGCGGCAATCGTTAAAGCCCGCTTGGCGGTTTCCTGCCCGCGCACCTCGGAAAAATCCACCTCGTAATTCCCATTAAGCAGCGTTTCGGAGAAATCCGCCGGCGATTCCGGTTCCAGTTCAAGCTGGCCGTTCAAAAAACCGGTCAACGTGGCCAGGGAATCAATCGCATAAACTTCAAGATTGGGCACCACGCTGGCTTCACGGGCATTGGCCGGCGGCAACAGCACTGCCGTGCAGTCGCTTTCCACCGCGAGCATCGCCATGGAAAGGGCGCCGCGAATGGGGCGGACCGAACCATCCAGCGCCAGTTCGCCGGCGACAAGCATTTTTTTATGACGGTCCGAGTTGATAACGCGAGCCGCCTGAAGAATGCCCAGGGCGATAGGCAGTTCCAGCGAGCTGCCTTCCTTTTTTACATCCGCCGGGGCCAGATTGACCACCAATTTCTGGCTGGGATACGTATAGCCCGAATTGACCATGGCAATTTGAATACGATCCAGCGATTCGCTGACGGCCTTGTCCGCCAAGCCGACAATCGTGGGGACATCGTAGTCCCGGTTGGCCAGATTAACCTCCACTTCGCAACGGATTGCATCAATACCCTGGAGCACAAAACTGTGTACTTTTGCCAGCATAAAACTCCCATATCCACGAATCGCTATACAAAGGCTTGCGTTAACTTACGCCAATTCATTCACCGTGCCAAGCGGCCCGACAAAGCGGCCGCACCCGGTGGGGCGGCGATGTGCGGCGGTCAGGGGGATTTGTGCGGCCTGTCGGCGGCCGGGTTGTCACCGGGCCACATCACCCGGCCGGTTTTAATGGGACGCTGATGGACGGGCGGAAACAATTGATTTGCGTACCAGCCTTGAACAGGTGGGCCTATCAGCAGGGCCAGAATCCCCGCCACGCTCAGCCATGGGCCGAAGGGAAGCACATTGGGCCGGTGCATGATTTTGAGAATAATCACCCAGATCAACGCCGCAAAAGGTGCGATAAAAAATGCGATAATCGCCAACGGCGCCCCCAGCACCGCGCCAACCGCCGCCATCAGGTGCACGTCGCCAAGGCCCATGGCCACCCGGCCCAGCACCAGCGTTCCGCCGATGCGGAAAATCCAGACAATTCCACCACCGGCCAGCAGTCCCAGCAATGTGCCGTACAGCCGGCAAAAGACCGGCGAGGCGGGAAGCGGAAAGGGAATAAAAACCGCCGTCGCGCCCAGAATTAAAATGGGCAGGACGAACAGCAATTCCTTGAAAATTTCGTGCCGCGCATTCGGTGCGGCGGATTCATCCAGTATTTCCTCCGCCAGGTCATTGCTTTCGGCGGTATCGGCGGGACGCGGTAAAACGCCCAGCAAAAAACAGAGAATGCCCGATACCAGCAGCAGGAGCACCGCAATTTTGTGCGAAGCAAAAAGCCATAGCGGCGCCTGCGCGGCCAGAATAATAATGACAGCCGGAACAATCGGGCGGCGGCGCAATTGCGGCGGAGCGACAAACTGATCAGCGGATTGGGGGGCGGACAGCGATTCGGCCGGCGGAGGATTTTCCGCAAGCTTGCCGTCCGGTGGTGCTGAAAAGCTGCGGGGAATCAGTCGAAGACGCAGAAATATGACGGCGGCTATCAACCCGGCCGTTCCACCGAGCGCCGCGCGGGCGAAGGCCGAATGTGCGGGCAGCGAAGGCAGCATGGGCTGCACGCCGGCGGCACAACTGACGACCGCCGCCATGATCACCAGCCAGGGCAGGCGGAGCGGGATAATAAACCAGTCGGCATCAATGCCGGATGCCGCCAGCAGCACGCTGACATAAACCAGATCCAGAACCAGCGTAGGGCCGCCGTGAGCCATGTTGCGGAACTGATTCCCGTACCAGCCCGTTAGATAATATGCGATAAAAAGAGCCAGAAAAATAATCCCGGTGCCCAGTTCCACCAGCGGATATCGCAGGGAAATCCGCTGGTTGCAACCGGAGCATCTACCCCGCAGGATCAGCCATGAAATGACGGGAATATTTTCATGCCACCTCACCGTTTTGTTGCAATGCGGGCAATGTGAGGGCGGCCAACTTAGGGACAACCGCCCCGTTTTGCCGCGATAGCTTACTTTTTGACCGGAAAACGGCAGTCGCCAGATGACGACATTAATAAAACTGCCGACGCACATGCCCAGCAGCGGCATAAATATGAAAAACATCCAGAGGTTCGGCATTCCAAGATTCATGCCGGGCCATTATGGTCGCGGCGGTCAATTCCGGCCAGTGCATGGGGCCTTGCGACGGCCGGCAGTTAAGGACTGCCGACGGATTAAACGGCGACAGGCAACCGCAAGCGGCACGGATTGGCGCCGTTTGCCGTGGTAAACGCCGCACGCCGCGCTGAACGTAAAGCCAGTCTCATGTTTGCGCGCCGGCGAGCGCCCGGCTTTTTCTGGTAACCGCGGCCAGCAGATCGTTCCATGATTTTACGAACGAATCCGCACCTTCCTTTTGCAACTGCCCGCCCAGTGGTTCCATCTCAATGCCGACGGCGGCAAAACGCCGGAGAACGGCATCCGCAGCTGCGGTATCCGTCGGCATCACGCCGTTGACTTTGCCATGGTCGGCGAATGCCAGAAGTGTTTCTTCGGGCATGGTGTCAATCGTATCCGGGGCGGCAAGGGCGCTGATATAAAAAGTGTCCGGGGCGGCGGGATCCTTGGTGCCGGTGCTGGCCCATAACAGTCGTTGAGACAATGCTCCGGCGGCGGCCAGTTTTTGCCAGGTATCTGAAGCAAGCAGGTCACGGTAGGCCTGGTACACACGTGCGGCCACGGCCGTGCCCAGCGTATTGCGCAGGTCCGCGGGAGCTTTGCCCATCACCGCTTTGTCCCACCGGCTTATAAAGACCGATGCAACGGAAGCTACGCGAAGCGGCAAACCGGCGGCGATTCGCCGTTGCAATCCCCGCAGGTAAGCGCCGGCCGCGGCTTTGTATTGCGCTTCTGAAAACAGCAGCGTGACATTGACGGGAATTCCTTGAAAAATGGATTCCTCAATTGCGGCAAGCCCTTCCGTGGTGCCGGGAATTTTAATGAACAGATTGGGCCGCTGGGCGCGGGCGAACAGATCTTTGGCCGCGGCGAGTGTTTTGGCGGTGTCATAGGCCAGCAGCGGCGAAACTTCCAGCGAGACAAACCCGTCGGCCCCGTGCGTTGCGTCAAAAATCGGACGGAACAGGTCCGCCGCATGCTGCAAATCTTCAATGGCCAGTTCAAAAAAGATCGTTTCCGGCGATGCCGCGGCGGCATTGGTGCGACGGGCAATCGCCTGATCGTAAAAATCGGTTTTACCGATGGCGTGGTCGAAAATCGTCGGATTGGAGGTCAGGCCCGTTACGCTTAAATCACGGATGTATCGCTTCAATGTGCCGCTGGTAAGCATGCCCCGTGTGATGTTGTCCAGCCACAGGCTTTGACCGATGGCGTGAAGCGCCGTTGTCGGCAATGCAGATCCCTGAACTGTCATACCGTGTCCCTTTCAAAATGATGGCCGATGCGTCATTGAAGACTACCGGAACACCATTATAGGGCATATCAGGCGATGTTTGCGAACGCGCAATCGCCATCGGCAGCCGGCGCGCAGGGGCGGCGGTCAATTGCACTGTATTTGCCTGCCGGCATTTGAGGCCGGAATTCGACAAAAAAGATGCGATTTAATTGGGATGCGATCCACCGCGAATTTCCCGGCTCAGGCCCAAGTCAAAGAACTGGCCGCCGGAAGTCTGCAATACGTGTACGGCGATTACCGTTTTGCGGCCCGGATGCATGGCCTGGACAGCCTGCCGGCGAATTTTCAGCGGCACATAGCTGACGCTGTACCCCGGTACATGACAGGCCAGTATCCCGTTGATATAAACGGTGACATCTTCATCATGATAACAGTAAAGGACCAGCTTGCCGGGATTGCACTTGGGCAGAATGAAACTTCTGCGGAGCCATATGTTATCTGTAAGCCAGCTGGTTTTGGGCATAACCCCGGGATCGGCGGATCCAAATCCGGCGGGGGCGGATTTCCATTTCTTCGCAGCACGGAATTTGGATTTGTACCAGCCTGCGGCGGGTTTGGTCAGGGTGTAATGCCAGATAACCGGTTTGGCGGTTTGACTGGCTGCAGGAACCACCGCGTGCCATACCGGCGGTTGGGGAAGCGGGGCAAAATGCCCCGTCAACCGCTGCCCGTCAGCTGCCCATTTCCGCCAGACTTTCTTGTCGGTCAACAGAGTGATGAACACGGAACCCATGACCGGCCGTGCGTACATGCCGGCGCAGCGGGCGTTATTGGTCCAGTAGAAATCGGCAAGGCCGAGGCGGTTAGGCGTTTGATCGGCAAAGTGATACACCCCATTCATGATTCGGTGGAAATAGATACTGCCGGGCGCCAGGCTGGCGGTAAAGAAGTTCCACGGATCCTCGGTGTAGAGTTTGCGGGAATCCAGCGGCAGGCCGAATACCTGCATTTTGGTCATGTAATAAGCCAGTTCGCGCTGCTCAACGCTTTTGGGAAACAGATGCAATCCCAGCACATTGCTCCAGATCATGTTGTATTTCTGGCTCCAGGAATGGGGTGATTTGAAGCCGAGCCGATAATGCGTGCCGCTTGAGCTGATGTCCGCCTTTTCCCACTGGCCGACCATGGACCGGGCGAGCGCCATATACTTGGCCGCCCTGGTGGTTTCACCGCGCAATTTGCACAGATAGGCATAGGCGCCGATGGCGTTGATGGCCTTGACGGATAAATTGGCATTGTGGGGCATGGGACCGGCGAAGTCGTCGGTGCATAATTGATTGCCCGGGTCAAAGCCGTTCTTCACCAGAAAGTGAACCCATTTGGTGAGCAGCGGCCAATGTGCATCCGCGAAGCCGTGCTTGCCGCCTTCCGCCTGCGCGATAGCGGCGCACATGAGAATCATATTGGCGGATTCCTCCACGGGCATCGTTTCCCCGCCGCCATGAATATGGCCGTAGGCATTTGGATACGCCCCGAGGTCATGAATGCAATACTTCTGCGGCCAGTACTGTTTGTTGCAGAACTGGAATACCGTTACCAGCATGGATTTGAGCAAGTCCGGGTTGAACACCATAAGCATCGGCGCCGCGGGATAAATGACATCCATCGTGGCTATGTCCCCACCGCTGGTGTTTTCATCCGTCATCAGCAGTGGTTGGCCGTTGGCATCTTCCGGCATGCCCATCATGCCGATTGATTCACGATAAGACAGGGCGCACAGCTGTGCGTATTTGCGGCCGCCGATGGCGGTACAACTGTCCCAGACCTTGTGATCAAAGGCACGGCATTTCTTTTGCAGGGCGGCATACCGGCTTTCCGCCGTCGCGAGCATGGCGGATGCCGTCGCCGATTTGTGCATCCAGTATGGTCTAAGCCATGTGCCGTTGAGGTTAACGGAATAAGGCTCATCAAGGCCCACCAGCACATGCACGGCAACCGGGTGATTGCCGGCAGTTCCGGCGTTCAATGCAATGGCCTCAACCGGCGGGCCGCCGGCGGTGGAAATTGGTGAAAGTGAATGCGGTGTACCGCCGGCCGGTAGTTTGCCGGAGGTGACAAAATCCGCCTCCAGGCTCGCGTCATGACCGATGGCCGCCGTGGCGGATTCGCTTGGCGCCGCGGTAAAGATATAACCCCAGGAAATATTGGGAGGGGCGGATTGAAGAATATATTGGTTTTTCTGGCCGGCCTTGAGGATCACCAGGCCGCCATGGGAAGTTAAACTTCCCACCAGCTGTTTGCCGACATTTGATTCCGCAATTGCCGCACTGGTGCTGTAATATACCTGTACCGAATGCCGCTTGCCGTCCGTTGATCTGATATGCCACGTAATATAGGTAACCGGCCGACCGCATGCGGCCAGATCATTCATAAGCCGCGGAGTCATGAACGTGATCTTAAGGGCGATGCCGTGGCCGGCAAATCGATAGATGCTGCGCAGCGGCCAGACGGCGACACTTTGTTGATGCAGGGCCGGTAGATTGGCCGGCTGCCCGCCCATCAGGCGGTAACATTTTCCATCCACACGTATGACACTGACCAGGTTCTTTACATTGCGGGCCCAATCCCGCGTGGGGTGGTATGCAAGCTTGGTTCCACGCGACCATATATTGAGGTAGGGGTCATATGTCAGCAGCGGCACAGCGGGCGGCCGGAATGTCGGTGACGGGCCGTTCGCGGCTCCCGCGGCGGCGAATGTCGCCAGCAGGAATCCGGAGGCGACGATGGAAAAGAGCGTGCGCTTCATGATGTGAATCTCCATGGGAAGCTTATATCCGTGGTCAAACCAGATAAACAACAATGTATAGTAAAACGTCGGCATGTCAACGTCATTTCAATCTTGAGGCGCCGGGTTGGCATGCGGAACTGATTGCATTTATGATCGGGAAAAGAGTTTGGTGACTTCAGGATCAAGTTTTATGCCGCAGTCTTCGGGTCAGGCAATGAAAATGGGTGTCGGCCTTTATGGGGACTACGGTCACCAGATTGCCGGCAAACTGGTTGACCATCCCCATTTTTACCTGGCCGGATATTCACATATTGCCGCAGGGAGCCTTCCGCCGGGTCTGCTGCGGAGTTCGACGGGTATGGCGGCGGAGTCTTTGGATGAGCTTCTGAAAAATCCGGCGGTCAAACTGGTGAGCTTGTGCAGTTCGCGGCGTGCAGATCAGGCGATGCTGGCCATGCAGTGCCTGCATGCGGGCCGGCATGTTCTGGCGGAGAAACCGTGCGCGATGAATCCCGCGGAATTGGATATGCTGATGACGACCGCGCTGGAAGCACGGCTTGTGCTGCGGGAGATGGCCAATGATATCGGCTGGCAGCAACCCTATCTGGCCTTGCGGCGCGTCATTGAATCCGGGCGGATCGGAACCGTCCTGCAGGTGTTCGCCCAGAAGTCATATCCGATGCACGGCGGCAGGCCGGATGATGAAGAAACAGATGGCGGGCTGATGCTGCAATGTGCAGGGCATTGCCTTCGCATGATTGAGCAGGTTGCGGGAAAGAGGATTGAATTCATTGATGGCGTGGAAATTTGTCGTCCCGGACAAAGTTCAGGATTGCGGATTGCCGCATCGCTGATGATGCGGCTGGAGTGTGGGGCGACAGCGGCCGCCGTCGCCAATTATCTTAATCCCCCGGCCTTCGGCCTGTGGGGTAATGAGCACCTGCGGGTATTCGGATCGGACGGAATGGTGGAAATTATTGACGGGGGGCAGTACACCCGGCTGTACGCGAACGGCACGGTCTCTGCATTGCTCCAGGACGAGCCGGGAAAGGACCAGCTTGACCTGCTGGCGGAAGAAATACAACGCGGCATCAACCGGGATGATCTGGAGCGACAACTGCACCCGACCCGGATGGCGATGGCGGCCAGGGTTGCCGCCCGGCAACGATAGTCATCGCGGCTTTTACGGTTTGCGTTTCTGGAAAGGGGCGTACATGCGGGTGGCTATAAGTCCCGCCCAGATCGCCAGAGGCATGGGCGAAATCAAGAGCAGGAACGATGCGACAACGGATTGGTCGTCAATCGGCACGATATGAAACAGTACCAGAAGACTGCGGAACGCCAGCAGCGGCACCATGACGGCGAGGCTGATGCGGTACGCCCGTCCCAGCGGCATGCCATTGGGACGGTTGAGCATGGCGATCAGCGGGCTGATCATGATGATCATCAGGCCGCACCAGAGTCCATCAAACACAAAAACGACCAGACCGATAAACAGATCCAAGATAAAGCTGATCGTAAATCGATTTGAATTGACCGTAGCCAGCAGCGACGTACTGTCAACTTTTACCGGAGGCGGATCAAGATGGCCGTTTTTTCCGTGCGGCACCTGCAGGCCGTTGGATAACGCCATGAGAATCTGCATCCGGCGCATGGATATGCTTTGGATCGGGGTGGAGAAAAATCTCCATGATCCGGTATACACAATATGATTTTGCGTGAGGACCACCACCGTCGGGCGGCTGGTGTCATGATAAAGCCCGGTGACTTCCGGCCGCACAATCAGTTTGCCGTTGGGACCGGTGATCTGCAGCGGCTTCTTGCCTTTTTCCGGTATGACGGACAGCTTGCCGCCGGTGAGCATCATCGGGTCAAATTGTTTGTCGTATCCGGCGGCAAATTGGCCGGCGCGTCGCACAATATGCGATGCCATGGGGTAGGCCGTGACCAGTGAGCTTACCACCAGGGTCAGCAGAAACGGCCAGATTACAACCGACAGTCGGTAACGCGCAACGGCGGCCCACTGCCGTGGTTCCACCAGCAGCATACCGAGCAGGGGAAAGAACCGCGGCGGCCGTTGAAAAATAAGGGTGGAAGCGGATGCGGGAGGCTTGGGGGCGGATGGCGGAGAGGAACCCGTGGGAGAATCTTGCGTCATATCAATGGCCCCAGTCGCCCCAGTGGCCTCAAGGGCCGGACGGCAAAAAAGCAAAATAGCGGAGCACTATTTCTTCGGCAACTGCCGGGCGCGACATCATGGCGTCACGCCGGGCGGCATGGTGAACCGGGCAATTAATCGTTTACACGGCCCAGATATTCACCGGTGCGCGTATCCACCCGTACAACAGTGCCCTTGTTGATAAAATCGGGAACGTTCAGGATCAGGCCGGTTTCCAGCACGGCGTCCTTGCCCACGTTGCTGACGGTCGCCCCTTTAATGCTCGGCGGACAATCCTTGATTTCCAGTTCCACGGTATTGGGCAATTCCACGGAAAACGGCTTACCCTGATACATGGTGATCTGCACGGCAGTATCCGGTTTCAAATATTGAACGGCCTCTCCGACAACATCCCCAGAAAGCTCCAACTGTTCATAATCCGTCAGGTCCATAAAGCAGTGACGGCCGTTATCCGAGTACAGATATTGCATTGATTTTTGTTCAAGGAAAGCCTCTTCCAGCGTGTCATCCACGCGGAATCGCTGTTCTATAATGCTGCCGGTTTGCGTATCCTTAAGCTTTACCTGCATGAACGAACGCCAGTTTCCCTTGGAAACCTTGGCAAAATCATGTACGACATAAAGTTTGTTATTGTATTCCACTGCAACGCCGCGCCGCAGGTCAATCGCCTTGATGGACATCGATACCCCGTTCCGTAAAACGTAATCAGAGCGCCACCCGGCGGCGCTCGTCGCCAAATGCCCTCATGGGGATTCGAACCCCAGTTACAGGCGTGAAAAGCCCGTGTCCTAGGCCTCTAGACGATGAGGGCGAACTAGAGCCAAGTACTATACCATGCTCAATGCAATGCGACAAATAGCGTTTTTCACCGTCCAGCCGCGGTGCCGCGGGGGTAATTATAATATTTGCTGTTTCATGAATAAAATTGCCGCGCCGTGGCCCGGCGACTTGCCCAAAACCGCGAACTTAAGAGCCTTTGTCCGGCAACTGCCCGGCGGGTAAAAAAGTGGCAAAATTTGCACACTTTTGTACAATGCCCCATCTATGGCAACGCTGACCTATCGTACCGCTGGTGAATCCCATGGTCCTGCTCTGGTGAGCCTGATCGAGGGTCTTCCGGCGGGGTTACCACTGGATACCGCCCTTATTAACGAGGAATTACGCCGCCGCCAGGGGGGGTATGGACGCGGCGGTCGGCAGCGAATCGAAACAGATACCGTCAGTTTTCTTTCCGGCGTCCGGCGCGGCCGCACCATCGGGTCTCCGCTGGTGGCGCAAATTGTAAATCGCGACAGCCGGTTGGATGACACTCCGGCGCTGGTTAAGCCGCGGCCCGGGCACGCGGACCTTGCCGGCGCCACCAAGTGGCTGACCACGGATTGCCGTGAAACGCTGGAAAGAGCCAGCGCACGCGAAACGGCGAATCGTGTGGCGGTGGGGGCCATTGCCCGCTGCCTGCTTAAGGAATTCAATATCCAGGTGGTGGGGTTTGTTGTGCGGATCGGGCCAGTTCGCACGGATATCGCTGCGGATTTACCGCCGGAAGAACTGCGGCAAGCCGCGCTGGCCAGCGAAGTTTATTGCCCGGATAACGCCGCCTCCGACCAGATGATAGAGGCAATCAAAAATGCCAAGATCGCGGGCGATACGCTGGGCGGCATCGTGGAAACCCGTGTTTTTGGCTGTCCGATCGGTTTGGGCAGCTGCACGCATTGGGATTGGAAACTTGACAGCCGCATTGCCGCGGAAGTCATGGGAATCCAGGCGATAAAAGGCGTGGAAATAGGCATGGGATTCCGCGCCGCGGAACTGCCCGGTTCCATGGTGCATGATCCAATTCATTTTGATGCGGCGCAGCGGCAAACTCCCGCCCTTGGCTTTACTCGTCCCACCAACAATGCCGGGGGATTGGAGGGAGGCATGACCAACGGTCAGCCGGTAGTGGTCCGTGCGGCGATGAAGCCGATAAGCACACTGCTTAAAAAGGTCATGCCCAGTGTTGATTTAACATCGCATCAAGCCGGTAAAGCGGATTATGAACGCAGTGATGTGTGTGCCGTTTCCGCAGCCGGGGTGGTGGTGGAAAACGTTGTCGCCTTTGAAATTGCCCGCGCCATGGTGGAAAAGTTCGGTGGGGATTCACTCACGGAGATGTGGCATAACTACCATGCATTTTTAGCGGCGGCGCGGGCGTTGGGCAATCCGGAATAACAGTTTGCGAGCCGATCAGGCATCCGCCGCATGGGGCCGGCGCCGGGTTATGCCGGTTTATCCCGGCCGTTGCGTCAGCCTGCCCGGCCTACTTCCGGTTTGCCCACCATTCGGCAAGACCTTCCATGGCGTTGGCCGCCGCCCACCCGTTGTATGACCACCAGGTGGAGGCCGGCTTTCCGGAATCTTCGAAGGTGTCAATGGTCAGCCCGTCGCTGGGGCAGAACCTTTCACTCAAAACACCGTAGCGTCCATAACCCACGACCGCGGGGTAGAGTTCCATGGTGTTGAGTATCCAGCTTATGGCGTCATCGGCGCGATTCCGAAAATAGTGGTCTCCGGTGTTTTCCGCCAGATAATACAGCGCGTCGGTAATCAGCAGTCCCATCGGATGAATATGCGGATTGGATACGGAAGTGACGGATCCGCCGCAGGAATTCCATGGACTGTTTTTAAGCGGCGGGAATTCCGGCCTGGCCTTAAAGCCATAGCGCCACAGAAATTCGTATTCCGCCGCCGTTTTCATCCATTGCAGGTATGTATCATCGCCGGTGCGTTGATGCAGGAGTCGTGCCCCGATGATAAACGCCAGTACGCCTTCCTGATCCACACTTTTCCAGGTGTCCATGGGTGTGCCGCGGCAGTTGAGTTCGAAAACCGCGCGGCTATAAAAGGCCAGCCCCCGGCGTGCAGCCTGCAGAAAATCCGGATCACCGGTCAGTTCCGCCGCCAGAACCAGACCGGGCACGAACCAGCATCCGGCGTAGCCATCCCAGTCATCCACGGCGCAGCGATCCACATGGAACGTGTAGCCAAATGCACCATCCCCTCGCTGCAGCGCCATGGCGGTGCGCAATACCTTTATGGCCGTCAGTTGCCAGGCCGGCGGCGCGGCGCGGCCGGATTGCTCCAACAGCCGGGCTGCCTTAAGCAGGTAATAGGCGGCGTGCCCGTTGGTGTAGGCGCAATGGCGGTCTTTGGTGGAAGGCATAAAGCCCGACCACCAGCCATTCACACCGTGGCTGACAATTTTTTGATTTGGAGGCATTCCAACCAGAGCCGGGCCGTACACATCACGTAAAAAACCGCTGGGCTGGTGATATACGGATGCGATGGCATTGAATATGTCCTCCGGCGGCTTGGGAAAAACAAGGTTCGGAATAAGCTTTTCGGCCAGCAGCATCGGATATGCCAGTACGCTTCCGCCGGTCCAGCCTATTTCCGATAATGGCCGCCACGGTTTAAGCGCGGTATCCACCGGGACGCGGCATTTCAGATTGCAGTAGTTCTCAAACTCCCGCGAGTAATTAATTTCAATGAACGCACAGGCCAACGCTTCAATGGCGTCGGGAACGGTGCGGGCGTGGTCCGGACGGCAATGATAATGGGAATACAGGCGTCGAATAATTCGATGCGCATCGGTGCGGATGGCGCCCGGTATCAGAAAAATACTTCCACCGGCCGCCGTGTGCCGCGTGAGGTGATGGGTCGGCGCCTGAAAGTTGCGTTTATCAACAAAAGTCCATGGTGTGTTGCCGTAGCCTAGGCTGGCTCCGCAGCCCGCCGGCATCCGGCTGATCAAACCGTTGCGGATAAAGCCGTCCACATGCTGCGGATCATCACTGAACGGATCAATCGATATTCCGAATATGCCCGCCCGGGAGCAGACCAGCGAAACCGGATGGGTGGCACGATCGGCGCGGAATTCCCACAGGTCAGCCGCGGCCTTGTTGGCCGGGTGCGGGGGGGACAGCGTGGGAAACTCATTCGGGTTCACCCCGGCATGATTGTTATCGCCGAACATGCATGCGGGAATCAGATGAAACACCTCGGCGGGCGTGCCGTCGGCGGGTTCCAACTCCAGTCGAAGCCGTGCCGGATCGGCCGAAGAAAAGGTGAGGAAGTAGTCAAGGGTTGCCGGATCGACCTCGCGGATTTTCATTGAAAGTTCAATATCGCTGGATTTTGCCCGCACCCCGCCGCGGCCTTCCTCCCATGGCAAGGTTTGCCAAGTATCCAATTTCCACACAGTGGCGGTGCACTTTACCATCAGCGTGTCGTGCGAAAACAGCAGCGTGCCACGGTCAACTTTCCATTTCATGCGTTCTCCAATTCTCCGGCGGATGCTCCGGTTTCGCCGCGGATCGGCCGGATTCAGCCGACCTGTCCGCGCGTCTGGATTCGCAAAAGCGGATGTAATGGGGAATCCGCTGCGGACGCTAAATGATAAAAATAAAGCGCAATATGATATTGTCAACGGTGCGATCCGGGGTTAGATTCTGTTATTGCCGACGGGTTGGGCCGG
>JAKBBN010000009.1 GCA_021808485.1 Planctomycetota bacterium
TACGTATCCCGGTCCTCGCCCTTGATGGCATAAACGGAAATTCCGAAATCCTTCACCAGCGAAGCGGCGTTGTCATCCTGTGTGGAAAGTGGATTGCTGGCGCACAACGCGAGTTCCGCCCCGCCGGCCTGCAGTGTGCGCGCCAGGTTGGCCGTTTCCGTGGTAATGTGAAGGCAGGCGGACATGCGAAATCCGGTCAGCGGCTTTTCCCGGGCGAAGCGCTCACGCACCATCCGCAACACCGGCATGTCCTTGTCCGCCCATTCAATGCGTTTGCGGCCTTCCGAAGCCAGGGACAGATCTTTGACATCATGCTTGACAGTCATGGAATTACCCTTTCAATACAGCCGTGCAGCTTCCAATTCCGCCGCCGGCGGACACTAATGAACCGGGCGCACCGCCCGCAAAACAAACAAATCCGGAACGGCCCAGCGGCTTTCCGGCGAACGACTTTTTCGGGACGGCAGCGTATGCCGGCGGATATCCTTGAATCCGGCAATCGTCAGCTGCTGTGCCAACTCATCCGGGGCAAAACCCATCCACCGGTGGCCCATTTTTTCCCGGAATATTTCGACCGTATGCGGCAGAAGATCAACGATCAGCGCTACGCCGCCCGGTTTAAGTGCACGCTGGATTTGCGTAAGCGCCGCCGGGATCCGCACCACATGATGCAGCACCAGAATGGTCAGCGCCGCGTCCAGCGTCTGATCCGCAATCGGCAGATCCTCCAGGCTTCCGGACAGCAATTCCACGTTATCAAGCTGCGCCATTCGAATACGATTGCGCGCGGCTTTCACCATATGCGGGGAAGGCTCCACGGCGATTATTTTCTTCACATGCGGGGCGATCAGTCCGAATGCAGTCCCCGTCCCGGCCCCCAAGTCGCCGACGGTCCACTGCGGATTCAGCAGCGCCAGCATGGCTTCCATATGGAAGGTGTCGCCAAACCACTGGCTGCGAATGGCGTCCCATTGCGGCGCGGCGGCGCCGAAAAAATCAACCCTTAAATTCTGCCGGTCCTGCAAAGCCTGTTTCAGCCGGCTGGCATCCGTGGTGAGTTGTTCATCCGTCAGAAGTTGATGCTTCACCATCACCCGCAATTGGCGGGAAATCGCGTTTTCCGCGGCATTGCTGATACGGTAAAGCATGGATGTTCCGTCGCGGCGCCCCTCCGTTATCCCGGCATCCACCAGGGCCTTCATGTGCCGGCTGACCGTGGACTGCGGCAACTTCATGGCTACCGCCAGTTCACCGATGCGCAGGCCGTCAGTTCCGGTTCGCTCCAGTAGACGAAGCATGCGCAGGCGCATCGGATCCGCCAGCGTCCGCAGCAATTTCACCCAGCGCCTCAACGGCATCGGCGTATTGCCGGTATGTGTTGTCAACAATCCGTTCATCCGGATATAATGATAGTAACTGTGGGCGACGGCTGCAAGCCCTTCGCCCGCGATCCGGCTCTACCGCAATTCCCCGGGCGGCACCGCCGGTTTTCGGCAGGCCGGCGAAACAGGCGGTGACATTGTGTATCCATTGAAGTTTTCTCCCGTGCTTCAGAAACGCATCTGGGGCGGACGGCAAATTGAACGCGTTCTCGGCCGCGGTATTCCACAGGCGCTGGCCGGGCAACCTGTAGGCGAATCCTGGGAAATTGCCGACTTGCCGCCCGGCTCCGTCAAGGCGGATTCCGCCGGCGCGGCGACAGACGGATCTCTTAGTTCCGTCATTGCCGGCGGCGCCTTGAACGGACAGACTCTGCATCAGGCGATCTCCCGCCATGGCAAGGAGATTCTGGGACCCGCCGGCGAAGAGTGGTTTCCACTGCTGATTAAATATCTGGATGCCAATGACGACCTGTCCGTGCAGGTACATCCAAACGCCGCCTACGCCGCCTCGCACCCCGGCGCGCATCTTAAAAGCGAGGCATGGTATGTGATTGCCGCTCGCCCCGGGGCAAAAATTTACAAAGGGCTGAAGCCCGGCACGGACCGCCGAAGTTTTGTCGCCGCTGTGGAATCCGGCCGGGTTGACCAGGTTCTTCAGGCCATACCCGTTCGCCCCGGGGATTGCCATTATCTGGAATCCGGAACGGTGCACGCACTGGGTGCGGGCGTTTTGGCCGCGGAAGTGCAAACACCTTCCGATACAACCTTCCGCGTATTCGACTGGAATCGCCTTGGGCCGGACGGCAAACCGCGGCAATTGCACCTGGATGCGGCGATGGAAGTTATTTCATTTGATACCTTGCCGGAAAGCCCGGTGGAACGCCGGGAAACGTCGAACGGAAACATCCATGTGACGGAACTTGTTCGCTGCCCGTATTTCCATTTAAGCCGGCGAACCGTCAACACCGGCGATGAACCTCTGCCCAGCGGTCCGGCCGCGGTCTGGATTCTGCTTTCCGGACAGGGCGTGATTGAATGCGACGGCCGGGCCGGTGTGGCCGTTGCCGCAGGTGATACTGTGCTTATTCCGGCTAAAATGGAGAATACGGTGCTGCGTGTCGTCAGCCCGTGTTCCTGGCTTCAGGCGGATCTGCCGTTGTAATGCAGGTTCGCCGCGGCCGGTGAATTGTCGCCGGCGCAATTAAGGCACCGCCGGCATCAAATGTGTATTGACTGGGCTGTATGATGACAACACAAAAGGTAAGACTGCAAAAATTCATGGCGGATTGCGGTGTGGCGTCCCGCCGGCGGTGCGAAGAACTGATCGTGCAGGGACAGGTTCGGGTCAACGGGCTGGTTGTCAGCCGATTGCCCATCCTGATTGACCCCCGGCAAGATGAAGTGATGGTGGGTGATGAAATCGTCGAATCGCTGGCCCCGGAAGAACCTGTTTACTTTGTGCTGCATAAGCCCAAGGGCGTGCTGGTGACTTCGCAAGACCCGTCGGAACGCAAAACCGTGCACGAATTGCTGAAATCCGTACCGCAACGGGTATTCCCGGTCGGCCGGCTGGATATGGATGCCCGCGGGGTTCTACTGATGACCAATGACGGTGAACTGGCCAACCGCCTTACCCACCCGCGTTACGGAATTGAAAAGACCTATATCGTCACGGTGGACGGCCGGATTCATCCGCAGGCATTGGAAGAAATTAAAAAGGGAATGTGGCTTGGTCCGGCACATGCCGGCGGCAAAGCGGAAAAAACGCACGGCCTTAAGGCAAAGGTTCTATCCGCAGACCGGCGCCAATCCATTCTGGAAATCCGCCTGAATGAATCAAAAAACCGGGAAATCCGCCGCGTTCTGGCGCGTGTCGGCTTCCGTGTCCGGGACCTGTTTCGCGCGGCTCTGGCCGAAAAGATCACCGTCAAGGGCCTTGAACCCGGGGCCTTTCGCCCCCTGACACCCCAGGAATTGCAATGGCTCAAAAAAATAAGTTCGCCGGAACATCTTCAGCAGCGAAAGGAAGCAACACAGCAATGGTATGAACAAAAGGAAATGGACAAGGAGCGAAAACGCCTGGAATCGCTAAAACGCAGCACTCAAGCCTCCACCGGACATCGGCCGGCCGGGTCCGGAGCATCGCGGCGAGGCGCCAAACGACCGGGGCGATCATAATGGCGATCATATTAATGATGAATGAATCCGCGGCCGGCGCCCGGGAAACGCTGCAATAAACAGTCGCATCATCAGGCGACGGGCGGACCAATGTCCGCGAGGGCCGCCAGGCAAATGCCGAGGGAATCAACAGGAATAGAACGCATGACAACGCCACTTAAGCACAGCACGAAGCAACCGGAAAAACCCGCGGCCGCCGACAGCGAAATCAGCGCGATTTCATCGCCAAGCGCCCATCCATTTCTGGAGGTGCTTAAATCGCGCGTGATGGTGTTTGACGGCGGACTGGGCACGCAGATTTTTGCAGCCAATCTTCAGCTTTCCGATTTTTGGAATCTGGAGAACTGCCCGGAAGTACTGGTGCTTTCGCGTCCGGACGTTATTGAGGAAATACATAATTCCTATTTCGCCGCCGGAGCCGATACGGTTGAAACCGATACATTTGGGGCAAGCAAAATAACACTTGGTGAATTTGGACTGCAGGATCGCTGCCGGGAAATCAATTGCGCCGCCGCCCGGCTCGCCCGGCGCGCCGCCGACGCACACAAAACAACTGAAAAACCGCGTTTTGTCGCAGGCTCGATCGGGCCGGGCACCAAGTCAATTACGCTGGGCAATACCACCTTCGCATTGATGCATGACTCCTACTGCCAGCAGGTGCGCGGTCTACTGGATGGCGGCGTGGATGCCATACTCATTGAAACATGCTTTGATCTTCTGCAGGCCAAAACCGCGGTCATTGCCGCACTTGACGCCATGGACGAACTGGGCAACCGCGTGCCCATCATGGTGCAGGTGACCATGGAACAGGTCGGGACCATGCTCCTGGGAACGGACATGGAAGCCGTTATCACCACACTCCAGGCATTGCCGGTGGATATTATCGGCATGAATTGCGCGACCGGACCGGAATTAATGCGGCCGCACGTGGAAACGCTCAGCCGCCTGTGCAATCGGTATATCTCCATTCAGCCCAACGCCGGTTTGCCCGTGCTGCACGAAGGCAAAACGCATTTTCCGCTGGGAGCGGCGGAACTTGCCGTTGCCCATCGGAATTTTGTGGAGGAATTCGGCGTTAATATTGTCGGCGGCTGCTGCGGCACCACTCCGGATCATATCCGCGCCGCCGCCCAGGCGGTGCGCGGCCTTTCGCCGAAATTCCGCGAGGCCTTTCAAAAACAACCGGACGGCAAAGCCGCGGCGGTCTCCTCGCTTTATTCCTCCGTGCCCGCCCGGCAGGACAACTCGATTCTTATTATCGGCGAGCGCACCAATACCAATGGCTCCAAAAAATTCAAGGAATGCCTGCTCGCCCAGGACTGGGACACTCTCGCCGCCATGGGTCGCGAAGCGGTCAAGGAAGGCTCGCACGTCGTGGACGTGTGCGTCGATTATGTGGGCCGTGACGGCGTACCGGATATGACCGAAGTCATCCGGCGCTTTGCCAAGGAAGTCACCGCGCCGCTGATGATTGATTCCACACAGCTTGATGTGTTGGAGGCCGGTCTTCAGGCTGCTCCGGGCAAGTGCATTGTCAATTCGATAAATCTTGAGGATGGTGAGGAAAAGCTGGCAAAAATGTGCCGCCTGCTGCGGCGATACGGCGCCGCCGTCGTTGCCGGCACCATTGACGAGGATAAAATCGAAGCGATGGGCAAAACGGCCGATCGCAAGCTTGCCATCGCCCGGCGTTTGCATGATCTTCTGGTGCATAAATACGGCATACCCGCTTCGGACATTTATTTTGACCCGCTTATTTTTCCCATTGTGACCGGACAGGAGGAAGTCCGCCGCCTTGCGCTGGAAACAATTGAAGGCATCCGGCGCATCAGTGCGGATTTTCCGGATTGCCATACCACGCTGGGACTTTCCAATGTCTCGTTCGGCCTGAAGCCCTATGCACGGCTGGTGATCAACAGCGCTTTTTTTAATGAATGCGTCAAGGCCGGGCTTACCTCGGCCATCGTTCATTCCAGCAAAATCCTGCCGCAAAATAAAATTGAGGCGGAGCATTACCAATGGGCGCTGGACCTTATTTATGACCGCTCCACCGACTCTTACAATCCGCTGGGATTGTTGAGCACGCTTGGCGCGCCGGTGCAATCGGTGGAGAAACTCGCTTCACTGAGCCTCGAAGAAAGATTGCAACGGCATATCATTGACGGCGACAAGCAAAACCTCGCCGAAGACCTTACTCAAGCCATGGCCAAATATGCCCCGCTGGACATTATCAACGATCACCTGCTGGCCGGCATGAAAATAGTCGGTGAACTGTTCGGCAGCGGCCGCATGCAGCTTCCGTTTGTTCTCCAAAGCGCGGAAGTAATGAAATCCGCCGTGGCGTTCCTGCAGCCGCACATGCCCAAAGCCGCCGGTCAAAGCCGCGGCCGCATGGTGCTGGCCACGGTAAAAGGCGACGTGCACGACATCGGCAAAAATCTCGTGGACATTATTGTCTCCAACAATGGCTATACCGTTCATAATCTGGGCATCAAACAGCCCATTTCCAATGTGATTGAGGCCGCAAAGAAGTATGATGCCCAGGCCATCGGACTTTCCGGCCTGCTTGTGAAATCCACCCTTGTAATGCGGGATGATTTGATGGAACTTAACCGCCTTGGCATCACCACACCCGTCATCCTTGGCGGCGCCGCCCTGACCCGCAAATATGTCGAAAAGGATCTGCGCGACATATACAAAGGCCCCCTCTTCTTCGGCAGGGATGCTTTTGAAGGGCTGAAAATCATGGATCATGTGTCCACGGATAAAACCGTTGAATTACTGGTTCAAACCGGCGACGCCCCGGAAAAGGCCGCCGCCAGATGCCGCGGCGGTACGGTCACGGCCATATCTCCGCCGGCCGCATCGACCGGCCCGGCAACCACCGATTATGCCGCCAATTCCATCTCCCGCGACAACGCCATTCCGCGGCTGCCGTTTTACGGCGCCCGCGTGGTAAAGGATATTCCAATCGACGCGGTCTTTCCGTATATAGATGAAGTGGCCCTGTTCCGCGGCCAATGGCAATTCAAAAGCGGCGTCATGCCGCGGGATGAATTCCGCAAATGGACCGAAGATCATGTCCGCCCGATATATGATCGCATCAAGCAAAAGTGCCGGGATATGAATCTGCTTAATCCGGCGGTGGTATATGGCTACTTTTGGGCGCAAAGCGATAAAAACGATCTGATTATTTACGCCGAAGATAAAAAGACCCAGATACTTCGTTTTCATTTTCCACGGCAGACCGCCCGGAAGCGATGGTGTCTGTCCGATTTTTTCCGCAGTGTGGATTCCGGGCAGATGGATATTGCCACCCTGCAATGCGTGACCGCCGGTCTGCAAATTGCGCCCTACGAAAAACAGTTGTTTGATTCCGGTGATTTTACCGAATACCTGTATATTCACGGTATGGGCGTGCAGATCGCCGAAGCGCTGGCGGAAATGTGGCACAAGCGCGTACGGCAGGAGTTGGGAATTGCCGACAAAGACGGCCAATCCATGCGCGATATTTTTGCCTGCCGCTATCAGGGCTGCCGATACAGTTTCGGCTATCCCGCATGCCCGGACCTGCAGGATGAGGAAAAGCTGTTCGCCCTGCTGGATCCTTCGCGAATCGGATGTTCGCTTTCGGAAAACTGGATGATTCAGCCGGAACAGTCCACCTCCGCATTGATTGTGCATCATCCGGAAGCGGTCTATTTTAATGTAGATTAAATGGCCTTGCAGTCTTATGGCCGGAACGCCGCCAACTGTCCCCAGCCATTACCAGGCTGAAATGGGGTCGGCTGAATCCGGCGCAACGGCACCCTGCCTATTGATGCATAATCTACATATCTTTTTATTCACTCTGCTGTAACTTTGCATATTTATTCGCGTGATGAATTCAGGAGCTGCTGCGGCCGCGAGGAACGCCCGCGCGGCGGCTTTTCGGATACCCGGACCGAATTCAATATCGGGGGCAGGTGTGTCACAGCGGTATCAACCCGTTGATTGCACTCAATGGTTTAACAGAGGAGTTGTGCCATGGTCAATTTCACCAAACCGATTGTCAGCTTTGTTCTTGGTGGCGTGGTCAGCGCCGGTATTATGACCGCGGTATTGGCCATCGGATCGGCGGGGCCGGCCTCGGCGGTGGTTGCGGCGAGGCATGAACGGCATCCGTTTCTGGCCCGGGCGTTGCATGGCCTGATCTTTGCCAAACGTCAACTCGCCAAGGGGGCACATGACTTTCAAGGGCATCGTGCCGCGGCACTTAAATTAACCAATAAGGCGATCGCACAGGTGCGGATAGCAATACGCATCGATCGGCATTAACCGGTTTAAATATCGCACAACGAGATATCCCACTTCTCCGCCGCCCCTTCTGCCCGCTTTGCGGGCAGAAGGGGCCGAACGGCGGCGCAAGATCGCGTAACAGGCCGTGGCCAAAAGTTCGTCAGCTTGCCGGGGCCGCCGGATGTGGTTCAAGTCACGTTGGTATCAAATTGTCAATTCCGGGCACTGCCTTTGGGCCAGCGTAAGTGACGCCTCAATCGCCGCGCGTATCTCTTTGGCGTCCACTTTCCAGATTGCGCGGTCGTAACTTAAAAGGCCGTCGCACTCCGTTTCCACATCCACAATCTGACAGTAAAAATCGCCGCTTTGTGCGCTCTGGTTGGTATTGGTTATGAAATTGCGGAACAGCCCCGCCACGGCCCGCGTCATCCAGGCTTTGGAAGCGTCCATCACAACCGGTATTTGCAAATTCTTATTCTTTTTCTGTGCTGCAAGAAAATCCATGGTGCGACCGGTCAGAGAGTTGTAACTGCGGTACGTCCAGGCTCCCGGCCATGTATGACCGGGAGCGGCAAGTCCCCAGCCGCCATCTTCACTGGTAATTCCGAATTGCCGCGGGAACTTCGGCGTTATACCGCCGTGGTTGTCGCGCACATCGCCCGTGCCATGCCAGGGAAAGCCGCTGGATTCATCAACAAACCGGCTTGGATCAAGCGATTTGGCCCATCGGGCATTGCGAATGTAATCAAAACCGCCAAACGCCTCATTAAACATGATCCAGCAGACCACCGACGGGTGATTTCTCAGTTGCTCAATGTGATGGCGTACTTCCGCCTCCCATTGATCCGCCGCTTCCGGCGACGTCGGACGATCTGTCCATGGATCGCCGTCATTACCGGTGGGCATATCCTGAAACACCATCAGCCCCAATTTGTCCGCCCAGTAATACCAGCGTTGCGGTTCCACCTTGACATGCTTGCGCACCGTATTAAAGCCAAGCTGCCGCTCGGTTGCAATATCAAATCTCAGGGCTTCATCGGTCGGTGCGGTATAGACCCCATCGGGCCAGAATCCCTGATCCAGTGAACCCGGCATGAGTATTGGTTTGCCATTCAGCATGGCACGGGTATTGCCCAACGCATCATGCCCGACCTTCAGGCTTCGCATCCCAAAGTAGCTGGTTACGGTGTCGAGTACAGCTCCATGCGTATCCCTCAACTCGACTTTCAGATTGTACAGATAGGGGCTGCCCGGCGACCAGAGTTTGGGATTGGCAATGGGCAATTCCAGTTCGGTGGAAACCCAACTTGACCGGGCCTTGAAAAAAGTCACCAGATTATTGCGAATGACCGGTGTAAACTCCTGACCAATGGGAGCGGCGACCTTGCAGACAGGCGTGGTTTCCTCCAGGGCCGTAGCCTGCACGGTCATGGGTTTACAATCAATGCGCCCGACCACTTCCAGCCGCAACACGCCCTTATCCAGGTCCGGCGCCATCTTGAGCTTTTCAATATGTGACAGCGGTACTGGTTCCAGCCATACCGTCTGCCAAATGCCCGAAGTCGCCGTATAGGAGCATCCACCGGGGTGCAGAGTCTGTTTGCCGTGCGGCTGCCACCATGTATCCGTCGGATCCCATACGGATACCACAATGCTGTGCCGCGCCCCGGCCTTGACGTGCCTGGTAATGTCAAAACTGAACGCATCGTACCCGCCACGGTGGCTGCCGAGATGTTGCCCATCAACATAAATGGTCGCTTCCCAGTCCACCGCGCCAAAATGCAGCAGGACGCTTTGACCGGCCCATGAATCGGGAATAATTACGTCGCGCTGATACCAGAGCCGCTGCTGGGGCAACAATGGTTTCATTACTCCGGACAAGGCGGATTCAATACCGAATGGAACCATGATTTTACCGGCATCATATTGGCCGGGAATATCGGTTTGATCCTTGTGGGTAATCTGATAATTCCAAAGCCCGTTAAGATTCATCCAGCGATCACGAACCAATTGTGGTCTGGGATATTCCGGCAACACCTGCTTCGGTGTCACATCCCCGCTCCAGCGCGTCATCAAATGGGCCCGCTTGGACAGCCATCCGGTCCGATTCGTCACCCCCTGTGCAGCTGGAGCTATCGTCGTCAAACCTGAAGCCGCAACAGCGGCGCCGATCAACATTTCCCTGCGCGATATAGGCATCGGCTACCCTTTCTTTGCTTTCGGTGCATGGTCTAATTTGGCATCGACGGAATATCCATTATGTCCAACCCTCCCCAGCGTGCACGGTGGTTCAGGTAATAGACAAGCCACAGGAATGCGGGCGGCCACCTGCGTACACTTAAATCCACCCGAGCCGATTACTGTGGGGCTTCGGTTCACCAGTACACGAAGCGTAAAATGCTTTGCGATCAAATGCAAATTGCGATCAAATGCAAATAATGTTGAATAGAGATCACACCTGGTTTTGAAAGTCATTAATAGCCGCGAATCCATCATTATGAATTGTTATGCCGATCACTCCTTTCAGCCGAGCCTGCCAAACCGGTACTCGCCTTCCGGGTCGACCGGCTTAATTATTAACCCGCCTGGATATCATCTATTTATCACATCATAACCTCATTATTACCAACACATTAACCGTTTATTACGCCTGTTTGTGCACGGTAACAATGCATTGGCAATACCCTTCATAAGCCAATTCCACACAACACTCGTGCCACCGCAGGATTCAGGCACATGCATTCCACAACAGCACGCACAAACCAACTCTAATATTGCAATAATTTGCACTTTATTTTGCACCAACCTTTTCCTTTGAGTATTATAATATGATCATGAGAGCCAGTCAGACCGCTATTGCCGAGGTCTTGAATCTTTCCGTGGCCACGGTCAGCCGATCTTTGCGCAATCATCCTGCCGTCGCCGCGGAAACTTGTGCCCGCGCGGCCGGGGCAGCTGTGCGGCTCGGGTACCGTATTGCGGACAACAAACCGGCCGCCGCACGGGACCGTCCACTGCGGGCCTCGCTGCCATGCTCGCCGGTCAAATAGCCGCGAGAGGGCTTCGTTCATCTTGCGACAATCCGCTGCGGCAGGAGAAAAAGGATATGTTAAACGACGTGGTCAAACATTATTGGTCTCATGCAAATCGTGCGCGAATAAAACGTGGTTTTCATATGTTCTTAGAGCGTGTTTGAGAAGTTTCGTTAACCTGGTTTGAGTCGATGTACCATCAAGTTGATCATGGCCAAATGGATCCAAGTCTCGCTGCTGGCGGTTTGGGCCTCGTAATCCTTGCTCAGTCGGCGATAACACCCCAGCCAGCGTTTGGGCAGGACTTTGAATCCTTTTATATCATCCGATCGCTTCACGATCTCCAGGGTCCAGTTCGCGATCCACGCCGCCCAGGCTGCCAACTGCCCGGCGTAGCCGCCACTCGCCCGAAAAGGCCTGCGTGCACCGCAGGATTATTCCGCACGCGGATTTGATAGCTTTGATCCACCGGCTGGCCTGCCCAAACCGACTGCAATTGACGGCCCACTTGAAGCCATCGGAGAAATAGCTGTCGCACGGCTGACGCGGCCGTTTTTTTTAACGGACGATGCAACCTGTGCACCTTCTCCCGCCCGCGCGGTTCATCGCCGGAGAAAGCAACGGCCGGAAGGTGGGCAAGAAGCCACCCGGACGTGATAATGTCATGGCCCGGCGCCGGTTCGCGCGGATCAATAATCCGGCGGGCGCAAACATAAATTCCAGGGCACTATGCCGCGGGATTTTTCTTTCAACCTGTTTTCCGGAGTCACATATTATGTCATGGCTCACTTCGTTTGGTATCCGGATATCCGCGGTACTGTGCCTTTCAATACCGGCGGCGGCCGCAACGGTCAGTTCACGAATGGAGCCAAATCAGATTTTCAGTGCTCCACATTTTTTTCAATACTCAAATCCGATTTATCCGCTGGGGCGGCACGGCGCCAATGGGGATAACACATTGCGAGACCCGTGCATTATCCGAGTAAAGCACACGTATTACCTGGTTTTCACCATGTTTCCATTTGGAAACTGGACTTCGCGAAACCTCTCCTTGCCGGATCAAAACAGTTCACCCGGCATTCGCATATATTCCTCCACAAACCTGGTACATTGGAAGCCGGGACCGTGGCTGTACAAATCTTCAACATTGCCGGACAACTGTCCCTACAAAAATCAATTCTGGGCGCCGGAAATTCATCAGATCGACGGCAAATTCTACATTATATTTGGTGCATCCAACTGGCTAAAAAGACGCTACAATCCGGGGCATCACTTCGGCTATTGGACCTATGTGGGCGTCGCGAGCAAAGTTACAGGCCCTTATCGGCACACCACACTTCTGCCGGGCGGCTCCGGTTGCGACAGCGATTTATTGCAGGACACGAACGGCAAAATCTATGATATTTTTCCGTTGGGGAACATGTACGTTCAGCAGGCGGATCTAAGCCGCATCGCCGAACACAACATTTCACTTGTCGGCCCGCGTGTACTGGCGGTCACATGCAGCAACAAAGATATCGGACTTCCCGTTTCAACCAGCTATATTGAAGGCCCGTGGGCCACAAAAATCGGCGATTGGTATTACCTGTTTTATGCCGAACCATATACATTGCGCAACAAACAGTTTCCAAAACTATATGGCTACCGGACTGGGTGCGCCTACGCCCGAAACATCATGGGACCATGGAAAAAGGATCCGCGCGGCACGGTATTCTTCGGCGGACATCTTGCATTGTTCCGCGGCCCCAATAATCGGCCATGGTTCAGTTACAGGATTGAAAAATCGAGGAAATATAACGGCCTGCTGGGAATTGATCCGCTGCAGTTGCAGGCCGACGGCCGAGTCGGCAATCAAAGCCCCTCCATCGGACTTCAGCGGGTTTTGCTTCCCGGCGGACGGCGTAACTAATCCGAAAAACCCGGAATAAACCGCCGCAGGACCGCGTTTAACTTTGGCCGGGGGCAAGTTGTCCACCGCGACTGGAAACCGTGTACCGGCGACAGGGCGTAATCAGCCGCAAACTTGAACAGGAGCGTTGTTGTGTGCCTGAATAAAGAATCAATGCCGGCAAAGCTCCGGCGAAACAATTGGTATCGCCGATCAATAGCGGTTTCGGCACTATTGATGCTGTTGACTCTGTCCGCGCCTTTTGCACGGGCCGCCGCGATGGTTCGAATTGGAAATCCTCAGGATGCGGCCGCACTTCCCGCCGCCATACGCGCTGCGTACCGCAATGGCGCCCGCAGAATTGTGATCAATCCGGGCATGTACCGGCTGCCGGCGACAGGCCGCTCAACATTTCATCTGAATCATTGGAAACATGTCACCATTCGCGCCCGTAAAGTCACCTTTATCATGCGTGTGGCACATGGCGGAAATTGCTTTGTTTTTGATCATTGCCGCCATGTCGTATTGGACGGGCCCACCATTACCCAGACGCAGGTCACGTTTTATCAGGGCCGTGTGGTGAAGGTGGCTCGCGCACCCGGTGGGTATGACTGCGACTGGAAACCGGATGCCGGCTATCCGGTCCCGGACAACGCGGACAAATCCTTCCCGACAGGATTTGATGTGGTCGATGGAAAGTCGCGCCGCTTGCGTGTGGGCAGCGGCGATATCAGTGCAAACCGGCATACACAATTACCCGGTGGAATCTCTCAACTTTTTTTTCATATGAACCGGCAGCGCTTTAAAGTTGGGGATTGGCTTGTAGCCCGTTGGGGTAATCCGCACACGAAGATTTTTCTCCTGCACAGCCGCCATTGCACAATTCGCCATGTCACGCTCATACGCAACGGATTTGCGCCAATTTTTGAAGTGGGCGGCGGCGGCAACCATCTTTTGTATTGCCACTGGACCCTTGGCCCCCCTCCCGTCGGGGCCGTGCAATTGCCGGTGGTGACCAATCAGGCTGACGGCTTTCATTCCGTTAATGCTGATCCGGGGACGGATATTGAGCATTGCACATTCAGCGGCGTCTTTCTGGACGACTGCATCGCCATTCACGGCGAGTTTCAGACGGTGCTCGCCGCGAACGGAGCTGCCATTACCATCAAAGACAATCGCAACTCCGGCCTCCGGGCAGGCGGGCCAATTCAAATTTCCAGTAAAACCGGCTATTTCGCCGTTTCCCACGTACTGGCCATCAGCCGTTTATCCAACGCCACCAGCGTTATCACGCTGGCCCGCCGCCTGCCTGTGCCCGTGGGTGCTTACGTCACCAATCCGGATCGTTGCGGCAAAGGCTACCGCGTTATTGATTGCACATTGGGCGATACCCGATCCCGCGGCATGCTGCTCAAGGGGTCGGACGGCATCGTCATTGGCAACACCGTTCGCGGTTGCGGTATGGCCGGCATTTCCATAGGGCCGGAATTTTGGTGGCGCGAGGCCGGTTATTGCCGCAACGTTATTGTGGAAGACAACCGGCTCATTCATGACGGCAAGGGCGGCCGCGGTCCCGGCTTTGCGGCGGTTTTTGTGCACGGCGACGGCGCCATCGGCAACAGCCATATCGTCATCCGCCACAATACATTCATCAAAAACTACGGGGGAGATATTTTCATGCAATGGACTGCAGGCGGGATAATTTCCGGTAACCGGTTCACCGCACCAGGATTGATCCCCGCGACCGGCAGCTATCTTACACCCGCGATTACCATTAAGAACGCCCGCCATATTTATGTTGCGGACAATCATTTCACCAATCCGGCGCAATATGCCGCGCGATCAACGTCGCGGCAAATTAACCATTGATTCCGACGGGCCGCGCCGGCATTTTTCGGATAGAATTGCCTTTCTATGAACCGTACCATGCGCACAACAGACGGCCCATCGCAACCGGCCATCCGGACCTGGCTGCAATCTCTGGCGGATGACATCGCAGCCCGCAAGCGCGATCATCTGTGGAGACGCCTGCCTGAAGTCAGCAGTGCCCAGGGGCCGCGAATTTTGATTGATTCCAGCGAATATCTGCAATTCTGCACGAATAATTATCTGGGGCTTGCCGCCGATCCGCGGGTGATTGATGCGGCGCGGCATGCGATGGAGCGGTACGGATTCGGGGCCGGCGCATCGCGGTTGGTCGCCGGGTCAATGGAAACGCACCAGGCTCTGGAAGCCGCATTGGCGGAATTCAAGCAGGCTCAGGCCGCTGTTCTTTTTCCCAGCGGTTATATGGCCAACATGGCGGTGCTGACGACCTTTGCCGGCAAAGTTGATCGAATCATTTCTGATAAGCTTAATCATGCCAGCCTGCTGGACGCGGCGAAATTCAGCCAGGCGGAGCACCGTGTTTTTCCACACCTTAATTACCATCGCGCCGCCAGATTATTAACCCGGCCGGCCGGTACGCGGCAAACCGCCAATCAGGCTAATGCGGAGGTTGCGGCCCGCCCCAGGCAGTTTGTCGTCACCGATACGGTATTTTCCATGGATGGCGATACTGCCGATCTGCCGCAGTTGTGTGCCGCCGCTGCGGAGGCGGACGCACTGGTCGTGATTGACGAAGCCCACGCAACCGGCGTACTGGGACCGCACGGACGCGGCTTGGCGGAATTGCAGGGGGCGGAACCGGACATTGCCGTCACCGTTGGAACGCTTTCCAAAGCCCTGGGAAGCATGGGTGGCTTTGTGACTGGACCGGCGGAAGTCATAGAAGCCCTGGTGCAGCGTGCACGCAGCCTTATTTTTACCACTGCCATGCCCGCGGCATGCAGTGCCGCGGCCATAGCCGCACTGGACATTGTTCGCGGCGAACCGCAGCGGCGGCGGCGACTGCTGGCCGTATCACAACAGGTGCGGAAATCACTGGAAGAAATGGGGTTTCATTGCGGTCGATCCACAACGCCGATCATTCCGGTTCTGCTTGGCGAGGCGGCGACAGCGGTTGCGGCCGCGGAATGGCTTAAATCCAAGGGAATTTTCATCCCGGCCATTCGCCCCCCCACCGTCGGTCCGGGCACGTCGCGGCTGCGGATAAGCCTGATGGCAACGCATTCGGATGGCGACATCAATCAACTGCTGGAGCGCATGGCCGAATTGCGCCATCAATCTTTTTACATGGATGCGGCCTATAGTTAATGAATGGATATGCAGACGACATCCAACCTTTCCTCCGCAACCGCGGGGATACATCACGTGACCGCCATATGCAGTGATGCGCAACAGAACATTGATTTTTTTTGCGGCATCCTGGGGCTGCGGCTGGTAAAAATTACCGTTAATTTTGACGATCCGGGAAGTTACCACCTCTACTACGGCGATGAGGGCGGTTCGCCAGGCTCCCTTTTAACATTTTTTGTATGGCCGGGCGCCGCTCCATCCATCTCCCCGGCGGCAATAGCCGCAGTACGACTGGCCGCTCCACGGGAATCCATGGACTTCTGGCTGGGCCGGCTGGAAAATTCGGCAGTCCCCTGCCGCAAAATCCAAAGCGTTGATGGCTCACCGGCGATTCATGTAACGGCTCCGGACGGGTTGCATGTGGAGCTTGTAAGCGGCACGGAATGCCGACCTCCGGCGTCCGCATCCGGCGTGATTCCCCCATCAGCGGCGATAGGCGGAATTGCCGGCGTGGTATTCGCCAGCAGGCGCAAAGCGGAATCGGCTTTTTTATTTTCGTCGGAGCTTGGTTTGCGAGCGTGGGAGCCTTCGACCGGGGAATTGCCTCAGACGGATCTCCTGCTGCGCCCCAGCACCGGCTCATATCCGTGCGTGGCAGTAACGGACCGCAGCAAAGCCGCGACCGGTCATTTTGCTCCGGGCATGATACACCATGTGGCGTTCCGCGCCCGGGATGAGGCCCAGCAGGCGGCATTCCGCGGCGGTCTGATCCATGCCCGCCATAACGCTACCGAGCCGTTAAACCGGGTCTATTTCCGCTCAATTTATTTTCTTGAACCCGGAGGCGCGGTTTGCGAAATTGCCACGGATGGTCCGGGCTTTGCCGTGGATGAACCGCTGATGAAACTCGGCCGCAGGTTATGCCTGCCCCCCTGGCTGGAGGATCAGCGTCCGCAGATTCTTCAACAGCTGCCGCCGCTGAATTTTCCCGACGGCCGAAGCGGATCAGCCGTTACCTCGCGGCGAATCTAATGCAAATCGGACAAACCACCATTAAATTGCTATACTCTTCGCGTTTCGCCGGAACGGCTTTGCAGGCTGCCGGCACACTGGCAGCAGGAGCATAATATGGCAACGAACAGCGAATATCGTGCAGCCGTCTTGCAGATGCGATGCGGCGCCGATGCCCGGGAAAACCGGGAAAAAGCCGCCGGACTGATCCGGCAGGCTGCCGCCGGCGGCGCCCAGGTCATCTGCACCCAAGAATTGTTTTGCAGCGAATACTTCTGCCAGCGTGAGGCGACGGAAAACTTTGATCTCGCGGAAGAAATTCCCGGCCCAAGCACGGAAATGTTCGGCCGGCTGGCCCGCGAACTCGGGGTCGTGATCGTGATTTCCCTGTTTGAGCGACGGGCGGCCGGCCTGTATCACAACACCGCCGCGGTATTGGATGCGGATGGTTCACTGCTGGGTATCTACCGGAAAATGCACATTCCCGATGACCCGCTTTTTTATGAAAAATATTATTTCACGCCCGGTGATACCGGCTTTAAGGCATTTGACACAAAGTTCGGCCGCATCGGTGTGTTGATATGCTGGGATCAATGGTTTCCGGAGGCCGCCCGGCTGACCGCCTTGTGCGGGGCGAACCTCCTGTTTTATCCCACGGCAATCGGATGGCATCCCTCTGAAAAGGCTGAATTCGGCGCTGCCCAGGTGGATGCATGGCAGACCATTCAACGCTCACACGCCATCGCAAATGGTGTTTATGTGGCGTCCGCCAATCGCATCGGTCACGAAGGACCGGCGGATGGCGGGCTGGAATTTTTCGGCAGTTCATTTATCGCGGATCCATTCGGCAGATTCCTCGGCAAAGCGTCCGTCGATAAAGAGGAAATCCTTACCGCGGTGATTGACCCGCGGCATCTGGAAACGGTACGGCGGAACTGGCCGTTCATAAGAGACCGCAGAACCGATGCCTACGGCCCCATACTTAACAGATTCAATCATGATCGAAGTCTTACCCGGCACGGCGTCAGGCAGGCCTGAATCAACCTTCATTGAGAGCGTATTAGAATGCCCCAGCAACACCTGCAAATTCCGGATTTCCAACCTGCGGAGCGCGGCTATTCCATGCCTGCGGAATGGGAACGTCACGACGCCACATGGCTGGCCTGGCCGCATCATGAGCCGGACTGGCCCGGAAAATTCGGCCCGGTTCCGTGGATATATGCCGACATCGTGCGGCATATTGCGTCCGCGGAACGTGTGCATCTGCTGGTGCAATCGGCGGAAGCTTTGCGCAACGCCCGAAACACTTTAAAGCAATCCGCCGCCGCTTTGCCGCGCATCACATTTCATGTTCAACCGACGGATAGAATCTGGACGCGTGATTCCGGCCCCATTTTTGTCCGCTCCAATTCACGCAAGCCCCAACTCGCCGCCGTTGGCTGGCAATTTAATGGATGGGCCAAATACCGGAATTACCGCAATGACGAACATCTCCCGGGACTGGCGGCCGAAGTCCTGAAAATCCCTTTGTGCCGGCCGGTTGCCCCGGATTCCCGCGGACGCTTAAAACGCCTTGTCCTGGAGGGCGGCAGCATTGACGTGAATGGCCAAGGCTGCCTGCTGACAACTGAAGAATGCCTGCTTTCACGCATTCAGCAGCGCAATCCCGGATTCACCCAATCACAAGTTGAGGCCTTTTTGTGCCGTTATCTTGGCGTCCGGAAAATTCTGTGGCTGCACCGCGGAATTGCCGGAGATGATACACACGGCCATGTTGATGATACCGCGAGGTTTGCCGTACCGGGTCTTATTCTAACGTGTACCGAAGCGAACAAACGCGACGCCAACCATGCCCCGCTGCGGGAAAATTTGCGGCGTCTTAAGACCATGCGTGATCCGTCTGGAAGGCAGTTTACGATTGCTGAATTGCCCATGCCGCGACCGGTGATTTTCCGCGGGCAGCGCCTGCCGGCAAGCTATGCAAATTTTTATATTTGCAACGCCGGTGTGCTGGTTCCGGTTTTTAACGATGCGGCGGATGTTACCGCCTTGAAAGTTATCGAGCAGGCCTTCGCCCCACGCCCCATTATTCCCATTTATTGCCGCGATCTGGTATGGGGGCTTGGTACAATACATTGCATGACGCAGCAGCAGCCCGCATTGCAGGGGAAACCGAAATCACGGCCTTCGTCAAAAGCAGCGAATTGAAGCATTTTAAAACTCAGGAGTAGTTATGCGAATACTGGTTACTGGCGGTGCGGGTTTCATTGGATCCAATCTGGCCAAACATCTCCTTACGGCCGGTCATCAGGTCTCGATTCTTGACAATTTCTCCTCCGGGGATTTTCGCAATCTCGTGAAATTTACCGGCGATGTGATCTCCAGCGGATGCGCCGCCAAACCTGCCGGCCGGTTTGAGGTTATTTTTCACGAAGCGTCCATCACAGACACCACCGTGACTGATCAATTTCACATGATGCAGAACAACGTCGAAGGTTTTAGAAATGTTCTGTCGTGGGCGGCGGATTTCGGCGCCAGGGTCGTGTGGGCGTCATCCGCGGCGGTTTACGGAAATCTTCCCGCGCCCATGCGCGAAAATATCGAACCTCAACCATTAAATGTTTACGGTTATTCCAAACTGGCCATGGAGCATATGGCCGCACGCTGGCATGCGGAAACCCATCTTCCCATCATCGGTTTGCGCTATTTCAACGTGTATGGCCCGGGCGAAGGCCACAAGGGAAAATTCGCTTCCATGATTTACCAGCTCGCCCAACAGATGCAGGCTGGCCAGCGGCCGAAAATTTTTCATGACGGCGGCCAGAAAAGGGATTTTGTGTGGATTGGGGATGTTATCAACGCCAATTTAAAAGCCATGAGCGTTGATTCACATGGTGTGTTCAATGTCGGCAGCGGCGAATCGGAATCGTTTAACGCGGTTGTCGCCGCACTGAATTCCGTCCTGCATACCAAGCTGGAACCGGAGTATATTCACAATCCGTACAGCTTCTTCCAGAACCACACGGAGGCGGACATTTCATCCGCAAGAAAGGTGCTCGGTTACGCCCCCACCTGCGGACTTATGGACGGCATCCGGGCGTATCACGCGTCCGGCCGGCTTTAATCTTCGCCGCGTTCGGAAGCCGCCGCGGCTCCATCCGCACCAGCACAAGGAGTCAACCAGTGCCGACGCCCGCCGCTGCTTGTTTTCTGTCGTCCGCCACAACATGGACCGCGGGGATTGCGGCCGTCGGGTTGGGAGCAACGTCGCTGGGCTATGCCGCTCTTTATAACAACAGCCAGGTATTCGCTCCCGTTATCAGCGAAATTCAGGATAAAGGCGCGGTTGCATTAAGCTTTGATGATGGCCCCACATCTCCATTCACACCGCAAATACTGACAATTCTGGACACATACGCCGCCAAAGCGACATTTTTTCTGATCGGCGTAAATGCGGCGAGGGAAAAGCAGCTGGTCCGCGAAATTACCGATCGAGGTCACACCATCGGCAATCACACATGGAACCATGATCACTCCGGCACCCTGCGCGGAGCAGGTTACTGGCAGGACGAAATGATGCGAACGCAGGATATTCTGCATCATGCCGCCGGCCTGATACCCGCACTGTTTCGCGCCCCCATGGGATTCAAGACCCCCGCACAGGCCAAAGCGGCACGGCAGTTGGGTTTGCATTACATTGGTTGGCGTCGCCGCGGATTTGATACGCTCAAAACGACGCCGCAGCATATCAGCCGGCGCATTTCCCTTGGTTTGCGCCCCGGGGCGATTGTCACGCTGCATGACGGCATTGAACCGGCGCGGCTTCATCTCTCGCAGCAATGCACGGTTGATGCATTGCCGCAAATATTGCAATCCATGCGTGATAAACAGTTGGCCGGCAAAGCCCTGCACACGGCCCTGCCATTTTCAGCCTACCAAAATCTGCCGTTAAACACGCCGCGGCACACATAACCGGATCAATTCCGGGCGCCTTAATGTGCAAAAAAGACTTCATCACGGCTCAAAGATATAATATTCCCCATGGCAGATCACTCCTTGCCGCTGCTTCCTGCTGACCGCCCCGGCCCAAAAGGCCGCGGCTGTGCGGAAAATCCGCCGAATCGTTTTGAATCCTCATATTTGGCGAATGATCCGGATTCCGATGAAGCGCCGACACTGAATGCCTCTACGCAAATCCTCACCGATCACGCGAAAACAGTCATCCGCCGCAACAACAGTCCGGACCTTGGCTTTGAATACTCCATCAATGTGTATCGCGGCTGCGAACATGGGTGTATTTATTGTTATGCACGTCCCACACATGAAACACTTGGATATTCCGCCGGTCTGGATTTTGAAACCAAAATTCTGGTAAAAAGCCGCGCGGCGGAAATTCTACGCGAAGAACTGATGCACCCCCGCTGGCGCGGCGACATGATTACCATGTCCAGTGTGACAGACTGTTATCAACCGCTGGAAAAAAGGCTGGGAATCACCCGCCAATGCCTGGCGGTTCTTGCGGACTTTTGCAATCCACTGACGGTGATCACCAAGAATTTTCTGGTAACACGGGATATGGACCTGCTTGCCCGGATGTCCCAAGCCGGTGCGGCACGCGTTTATATTTCCATGACGACTTTACGCAAGGAATTGACCGCCGTCATGGAGCCGCGAACCTCCGCACCGCAGCGGCGGCTCGATGCGATTCATCAATTGTCCGTTGCGGGCGTCTCCGTCGGCGTTCTGGTGGCACCTGTTATCCCCGGCCTTACCGATTTTGAAATTGCCGACATTGTCCACGCCGCGGCCGCCGCCGGCGCGCAATTCGCCGACATGACTCCGGTTCGCCTGCCTTACGGTCTTAAGGATATGTTCACAACATGGCTGGAACGGAATTTTCCGGACCGGGCATCCAAAGTACTGGCCCGGATACGCGATATCCGCGGCGGCAAGCTCAACGATTCAAATTTTTATTCCCGCATGACAGGGCAGGGCGAATTCGCCGATCAAATTCACGGCCTTTTCAGGATGGCCTGTCGAAAATCCGGCTTTGCCGACGGCCCGCCGGCGTTCCGCCCTGATACTTTTCAGCGGCCCGCGGCACTGTGCAAGCCCATGGTACAGGGCGAACTTTTCTAGCGCGAATAGCCGGCCAAATGAGCAGAGCATTACCATTGGCGCCCCGCCGGCTTCATGGCAGGGTCGTCGCCCCCATCAGGTAGCGATCACATTCACGGGCCGCCCCGCGGCCTTCATTAATTGCCCATACCACCAGGGACTGGCCGCGGCGGCAATCACCGGCGGCAAACACGCCTTCCACGGAAGTGGCAAATTTTCCGTATTCCGCCTTAAAATTCGATCGCTCATCCGTTTGCAGGCCGAACTGCTGTGCCAGTGTTTCCTCCGGCCCCAGGAAGCCCATGGCCAGAAGAACCAATTCCGCCGGCCATTCGCGCTGCGATCCGGGCACTTCCGTCATGGCGATTTTTCCGTTCGTTCCGGTCCATTGCACCTGAACGGTTTTTACAGCCCGGACATTGCCCTTATCATCACCAAGAAACTCCTTGGTTAAAATGCTGTATTGCCGCGGATCCTGACCGAACACGGCACGAACTTCCTCATGCCCGTAGTCCACGCGATAAATCCGCGGCCACTGCGGCCATGGATTTTCCGGAGCGCGCGTCGCCGGCGGCTGGGTCAACAGCTCAAAATTCACCAGGCTGCGGCACCCGTGCCGCATGGATGTACCAATGCAATCGGTACCGGTGTCACCGCCGCCGATCACTATCACATTCTTGCCCTTGGCGGAAATATATTTGCCGTCCGCGAGTTCCGAATCAAGCAGGCTGCGGGTGTTGGCATGCAAAAATTCCATGGCAAAATGAACGCCGTTTAATTTACGTCCTGCCACCGGTTTGCGGTCCGCCCCCAGCACATCGCGCGGTTTTGTGGCACCGCAGCAGAGAATCATGGCGTCAAACTGGCGCAGCAGGTTATGAACATTCACTTCCAACCCCACATGCACGCCGGTGACGATGGCCACGCCTTCCTGCTCCATGAGCTTCACCCGCCGGTCCACGATCTGTCGTTTATCCAGCTTCATGTTGGGAATGCCGTACATCAGCAGCCCGCCGATGCGATCCGCCCGTTCATATACCGTTACCAGGTGGCCGGCCTTGTTAAGCTGGTCCGCCGCCGCCAGCCCGGCCGGGCCGGACCCGATCACCGCCACCTTTTTTCCGGTGCGAACCGCCGGAGGCCGCGGCACCACCCAGCCGCTGGCCCAGGCATGATCAATGATAGATTGTTCAATGTTTTTAATCGTTACCGGGGGTTCGTTAATGCCCAGCACACATGAGCCCTCGCACGGCGCCGGACAGACGCGGCCGGTGAATTCCGGAAAATTATTCGTCTTCCAGAGCCGTTCAATGGCGGCTTTCCACTGATCCTTATAAATCAGGTCATTCCATTCCGGGATGATATTGTTTACCGGGCAGCCATTTTGGCAAAAAGGCACACCGCAATCCATGCACCGGGCGCCCTGCTGGCGCAGTTTACCGTCCGGCATATGGTCATGAAATTCGTTCCAATCAAGAATGCGGAGCCGCGCCGCCCGATCCGACGGCAACTCGCGGGCATATTCCATGAATCCTGTCGGCTTACCCATGTCGCACCTCCTGCATCTGCGAGGCAACCTGCTTCGCCTGCTGCTGGAGGGCCCGCTTGTAATCCGTGGGGATCACTTTGTGGAACCGCGGCAATTCGCGGGTCCAGTCTTCAAGAATTTTTCCGGCCACGGCACTGCCCGTGGCCGCCCGATGCTCTTCAATCATGGTTTTAAGTTCCGCAATGTCCGTTGGTTCCGTCATCTTTTCCAATTCCACCATCGCCAGATTGCAGCGTGACAGGAACTGATCATCCGGATCATATACATACGCCACGCCACCGGACATTCCCGCCGCGAAATTGCGCCCGGTCGTGCCAAGAATAACCGCCCGACCGCCCGTCATGTATTCGCAACCGTGATCGCCCACACCTTCCACCACGGTCCAGGCGCCGGAATTTCTGACACAAAATCTTTCACCGGCCATGCCGCGGAAGAAAGCTTTCCCGCTGGTGGCGCCGTAAAGCGCCACATTGCCGATGAGAATGTTTTCACACGGCACAAACGTACTGGCACGATCCGGATAAACCGCAATGCATCCGCCGGAAAGCCCTTTGCCGACATAATCGTTGGCGTCGCCTTCCAGTTCAATGGACACGCCGCGCGCCAGCCACGCGCCAAGACTTTGCCCGGCGGATCCCCGCAGCTTAATCCGAATTGTTTTATCCGGAAGCCCGGCATCGCCGTGGCGTTTGGCGATTTCGTGACTCAGCATGGTTCCCACCGTGCGATTGGTATTCTTGACCGGAAATTCAAGCTCCACAGCCGAGCCGCCTTCAATCGCCGATCGAGCCAGACGGATAATCCGGTTGTCCAGTGCCGATTCCAGACCATGGTCCTGTTTTTTAGTGGCGTAAACCTCCACATTGTCGTGAAGTTTCACCGCCGGTGAAAGAATCGGCGCGAGGTCCAGCCCCTGGGCCTTCCAATGTTGAACGGCCGCATCCACTTCCACCCGGTCCACCCGCCCGATCATTTCATTAAACCTGCGGAAGCCCATAAAGGCCATCAATTCGCGAACTTCTTCCGCCAGCAGGAACATGAAATTCACCACATATTCCGGCTTGCCGGCGAACTTGGCCCGCAACACCGGATCCTGCGTGGCGATGCCTACGGGGCACGTGTTCAAATGGCACACGCGCATCATAATGCAGCCGATGGTCACCAGCGGCACCGTGGCAAAACCGAATTCTTCCGCACCCAACAGCGCGCCGATCACCACATCGCGACCGGTCTTTAACTGACCGTCCACCTGCACGACAATGCGGCTTCGCAGATCATTAAGCACCAGTGTTTGATGCGCCTCGGCCAGGCCCAATTCCCACGGCGTGCCGGCATGCTTAATGCTGGTCAGCGGCGAAGCACCCGTCCCGCCGTCGTGGCCGGCAATCACCACATGATCCGCGTGCGCCTTGGAAACGCCCGCCGCCACTGTGCCCACGCCCATTTCCGCCACCAGCTTCACGCTTACACGGGCCGACGGGTTGGCATTTTTAAGGTCGTGAATAAGCTGCGCCAGGTCTTCAATGGAATAAATATCATGATGCGGCGGCGGACTGATCAACTGCACGCCCGGAGTGGCATGCCGCAACTGCCCGATATACCGGTCAACCTTGTGGCCCGGCAATTGCCCGCCTTCACCTGGCTTGGCCCCCTGGGCCATTTTGATCTGAAGTTCATCGGCATTGGCCATGTAATTAATCGTCACGCCGAAGCGGCCGCTGGCCACCTGCTTGATGGCAGAGCGCCGCAAGTCGCCGTTGGCATCCGGCTTGAACCGGCGGGAATCCTCGCCGCCTTCACCCGTATTGGATTTTCCGCCGATACGGTTCATGGCGATAGCCAGGGTTTCATGCGCTTCCGTGGAGATGGAACCCAGGCTCATGGCCCCGGTGGCAAACCGCTTGACAATTTCAGCCGCCGGCTCAACTTCCGCCAGCATCACCGGTTTGTCCGCCGGCTTTAATTTGAACAGCCCGCGAAGCGTGCACAAATGACCGGCCTGTTCATTAATCAACCGGGCATAACGGGCATATGCTTCACGCGAATTGGTTCTGGCCGCATCCTGCAGATGGGCGATCGTTTCCGGATTAAGCAGATGATGCTCGCCGTTTTTCCGCCATGAATACTGGCCGCCCTCCGGCAGCATGGGCAGGTGAACATCGGCCGGATTCACCGGAAATCCGACGGCATGGCGGCGCAGCGCCTCGGCGGCAAGCACATCAAACCCGACGCCGTCGATTTTTGACACCGTGCCGGCAAAACAACGGTCAATGACCGCCCGCGACAATCCGACAGATTCAAATATCTGCGCGCCTTTATAGCTTTGGAGCGTGGAAATGCCCATCTTGCTCATCACTTTTAAAATGCCTTTTCCACACGCCTTGATGTAGTTCTTGGTCAGTTTGTCTTCATCAAAGGTGGGATCAATCGCTTTTTCCAGCCGCAGGTTCCACAGCACCTCAAACGCCATGTACGGATTGATTGCATCGGCCCCGTACCCGATGAGCATGCAATGATGATGCACTTCCCGGGCTTCCCCGGTTTCCAGAATCAGCCCGATACGCGTCCGGGTACCCTGCCGCACCAGGTGATGATGCACCGCACCGCAGGCCAAAAGCGTGGGAATGGCGACATGTTCCGCGTCCACCCCGCGATCCGTTAGAATCACCAGTTCACAGCCGTCTTCAATGGCCCTGCCGGTCTGCGAGCACATCTCATCGAGCGCCGCGAGCATCGCTTTTTCGCCGCCGCTGCGTTTGAATACCATAGGAATGGTGCGGCTGGTCCAGCCGCGAACCGGCGATTTTTGCAAGGACTTAAGCCGCGCCAGATAGCCATTGGTCAGAATCGGCTGCGACACCAACAACCGATGGCAGTGTTCCGGCTTTGCCGCCAGCAAATTCTGCTCCGGTCCGATATAGCTTTCCAGGCTCATGACGATGGATTCCTTATCGGAATCCAGCGGCGGATTGGTAACCTGCGCAAACGCCTGTTTGAAATAGTCGTACACCACGCGCGATTGGTCGCTCAGGCAGGCCAGCGCCGCGTCATTGCCCATGGAACCAAGGGCTTCCTGCCCGTTTGTACCCATCGGCAGCAGCAATTTATAAACATCTTCCGTGGTATATCCCATGCACTGCGCTCGCCGCAGCAGGGAAGAGGCTTCCAGTCCGGGAACATCGGCGGCCGTCGGCAGGTCTTCAATGGTCAGGCGTTGTTCCTGCAGCCACTGACCGTAAGGATGTGCGGCGGCAAGCTGGCCTTTGAGTTCCGAATCATCAATAATGCGGCCCTGTTTGAAATCAACGAGGAACATCCGCCCCGGCTGCAGTCGCCCTTTGCGCGCCACATTCGCCGGATCCACTTCCAACACACCCACCTCGCTGGCCATGATGACCAGATCGTCCTTGGTAACGTAATAACGGCTGGGGCGAAGACCGTTGCGATCCAGCACCGCGCCGATGTAGTGGCCGTCGGTAAACGCCACCGACGCCGGACCATCCCATGGTTCCATCAGGCAGGAATGGTATTCATAAAATGCCCGCCGCCGCGGATCCATTGATTCATGGTTCTGCCATGCTTCCGGAATCATCATCATCACGGCATGGGGCAAAGAACGGCCGGTGTGCAGCAGCATTTCCAGGCAATTATCGAATTCGCCGGAATCCGACGTACCCGGTTCAATCACCGGCTTGATCAAATCCACATCGGATTTGAACAGCTCGGAACTGAACAACCCTTCACGCGCGTGCATCCAGTTGCTGTTGCCGCGCCGCGTGTTGATTTCTCCGTTATGCGCCATAAACCGCATCGGCTGGGCGCGATCCCATGATGGAAACGTATTGGTGCTGAAGCGGGAATGAACCAGCGCCAGATGGCTGACATAATCCGGGTCGTTTATGTCCGCGGCAAAATACTGCCGCACCTGCATGGATGTAAGTTGTCCTTTGTAAATCAGCACTTTGGTGCTAAGCGAACAGACGTAAAAATATTCCGCCTGATCCATTTCCGAATTGCGAATTGTCTGCGTGGCGAGCTTCCGCACAACATAAAGCTCCCGTTCCAGACTTTCCGCATCCATCCCCGGCTTGCCCCGCACAAAAATCATCCGCATGCGCGGCTCGGTGCGCCGCGCGGATGGGCCGATCATGGAATTATCCGTCGGAACGTCACGCCAGCCGATTAAAACCAGGCCGCGTTCGGCGATCTGCCGGGCAACGGTCTTTTCGCACCATGAACGCTGTTCATTATCCGATGGCAAAAACACAATGCCCGCGCCATATTCACCTGCGGCAGGCAGCGTGAGTCCGGCGTCCCGCAGGGCAACCTTGGTTAGAAATATGTGGGGCAGCGCGGTTAAAAGACCCGCACCATCGCCGGTGTTGTCTTCACATCCGCAGGCGCCGCGATGCTCCATATGCTCCAGCATCGTCAGCGCATTGATGACAATTTCATGCGATTTACGGCCTTTTACATGGGCAATAAAGCCCACACCGCAGCTATCATGCTCCAGGGCCGGATCATACAGGCCCGTCTTGGCCGGCCTGACGCCCGGATGATTCACTTTTTCCAAAGTACCGACCTCCAAGTGAGGCGCACCCTCGGCTAAACACAACTTCTTCCGCCAACGACCTGCAAGCCTTTCTACAGTCGCGAGCAATGTATTCTACTATAGATTGGCCCCTGCTATCAATTCCACCACAAAATTTTGGGACTGCCCATTGGCCCGCAATAACCCCGGCCTTTCACAAATATAAATGTCGACCGCCGCCGATCTCTCAAAATTACCGAGAAAATCCGCCAGAATTCTGTTATGCTCAAGGGTTGAAAAGCTGCCCGAGATCCGGGCAACCACCGGAATTTGCTTCCGGGGAAACCGCTCGTGTCGCCGGATAATTCCGCCGTCCGATTTTTTTACAAAGCAGGAATTGAATGCCCCCTGTCCCGAATCCCAACGCCGACCCCTGCCAACCATTGACCTGCGCTGATCCGACGGGCACTTTTGACGTTATTGTCGTCGGCGGCGGGCACGCCGGCGTGGAGGCCGCCTGGGCTGCATCCCGTATGCTTACCGGCCGCGGCCGCGTTGCCATGATCACGATGGACCGCCGCGCCATCGGCCGAATGAGTTGCAATCCGGCCATCGGCGGTTTGGCCAAAGGACAGATTGTTCGCGAAATAGACGCTCTGGGCGGTTTGATGGCCCATGCCACTGATGCCGCCGGAATCCAGTTTCGAATTCTAAACCGATCCAAGGGGCCGGCCGTGCAATCGCCGCGTGCCCAGGCAGATAAATACCGCTATGCCGTCGCCGTGCAAACTCTCCTGGCTGCGCACTGCCCAAACCTGACAATCGTGGAAGGAATTGTGGATGAACTGCTCGCGTCCCCGGTTCACGCCGCGATGCGGACCAATGAATCCCCCTCAAATGCGAAATGGACGATTGAAGGCGTAAAACTGGAATCGGGATTAATTTTGAGCGCCAAAACCGTCATCCTTACCACCGGGACATTCCTGCGCGGCCTTATGCATACCGGTGAACAGAAAACCCCGGGCGGCCGCGTCGGGGAAAAAACCGCCGCCGGGCTTTCCGCCAGCATGGCGCGGCTGGGCCTTGAACTGGGCAGGTTGAAAACGGGAACACCGCCTCGCCTGGCACGGGATTCCATTGATTTTTCCGGCCTGGCCCCCCAACCCGGTGATGCTCCGCCCGTGCCGTTCAGCTATCTTTCCGGAACGCCCCTTTCGCCTTTGTGCGGCAGTTTTCCCGCCCAACCGCAGGTGGACTGCCACATCACCTATACCAATGCGGCCGTTCACGATTTAATCCGTGAAAATCTGCATCGGGCGCCGATGTACAGCGGCCAGATTCAAAGCCGCGGCCCCCGGTATTGCCCCAGTATTGAAGATAAAGTGGTCCGTTTTGCGGACAAATCGCAGCACCAGATTTTCCTTGAACCGGAAAGCCTGGATACGGATGAAATTTATTGCAACGGCATTTCCACGTCTCTGCCCGCGGATGTGCAGGATCGCATTGTTCATTCCATAGCCGGCATGGAAAAGGCGAAAGTTCTCAAATGGGGCTATGCCGTGGAATATGATTTTGCTCCCACGCATCAAATCAGTGCGTCGCTGCAGACCCACGCGGTACAGGGCCTGTTTCTGGCGGGCCAAATTAACGGCACCAGCGGTTATGAGGAAGCTGCCGGCCAGGGATTGATGGCAGGGCTTAATGCCGCGCGACTGGTGCAGCAGGTTTCCCCGGTTATTCTTTCGCGCCACCAGGCCTATATCGGCGTGATGATTGACGATCTGGTCACTAAAATTCCCACTGAACCTTATCGTATGTTTACGAGTCGGGCGGAATTCCGCCTCTCTTTGCGCAGTGACAATGCCGACCAGAGACTGACGGACCTGGCCTGTTCAATCGGTCTGGCCACGCCGCAGCGTGCCGCCCAATTGGCCCAGAAGCGCCAGACGATGGAACGCATCACCCGCGAGCTAAAACATGCCTGCATCGCCGGCGGCGCCACGGCCTGGGAACTGCTGGCCAGGCCGGATACCGAAATCGCCGCACTTTCCGCCATGAATTTTATTCGCGGCCGGGAAATTTGTGCCGTGCTTCGCGATCCGGCACTGTTGCCCATGGTTGAACAAGTGCGGATTGAAGCCCGGTATCAGGGCTATATAGACCGTGAACAGCATGCCGTGCAGCGGCTGACGGAATTGGAAAGTAAAGCCATACCCCGCGGTTTTGATGCCTCAACCGTCATCGAACTTCGTCGCGAAGCCCGCGACGCCCTGCTGAAATTCCGCCCGCAGACACTGGGGCAGGCCTCCCGCCTGGAGGGCATTACACCGGCGGATCTGAGTATCGTGCTGATGCATATCAGTTCACCGCGCCGCAAAACTCCGGCCGCGGCGGGATAATTCCTTCTACCCAGTCAGCTTCTACCGGGCCGATTAACCCCGCCCGCGCCCCCGTCTGCCCCCCCGTCCGGAAGATGAAAACCCGGGCCAGCGCAAAATCATCCGTTTTCCGCTAAAATAACCTTTTTGCGGGAGGGTATGCCCGCACGGTTTAGAGGCGTTTTTCACTGATGGAAATTCGTAATTTTTGCATTGTCGCCCATATTGACCATGGTAAATCCACCTTGGCGGACCGGCTCCTGCAAATGTCCGGCGCCATCAGCGAAAGGGAAATGCAGGCGCAGTTTCTGGATGATCTGGACTTGGAACGCGAACGCGGCATTACCATCAAAGCCAGCGCCGTTACCGTAGGTTATCAGCTTGACGGCAAGCAATACATGCTGAACCTGATTGACACCCCCGGCCACGTTGATTTCCATTACGAAGTCGCCAAGGCACTGCAGGCCTGTGAAGGGGCCTTGCTTCTGGTGGATGCCACACAGGGCGTGCAGGCCCAAACCGTCGCCAACGCCTATGCGGCCATCGAAGCCGGCCTTGAAATCATTCCGGTGATCAACAAAGTGGACCTGCCCAGCGCGCGGCCGGATGATGTGGCCGAGGAAATGGAGCAGGTTCTGGGCATCGACGCCTTAAGTTGCATCCGCGTTTCCGCCAAAAGCGGGCTGGGTGTCGAAGACCTTTTCCGCAGCATCTGCACGCGGCTGCCCGGCCCGCGCGGCGATGCGGAAAAGCCGCTCCAGGCCCTTATTTTTGACAGTAAATATGATGATTACCGCGGGGTCATTGTGTATGTGCGTATGATGAACGGCAGGCTTTCCATCGGACAGAAGATCCGGTTAATGGGGAAGCAGACCATCCATCAAATTACCGACTTGGGAAAATTCTCCCCCAAACCGATTCATGTCGATGCACTGGGCGCCGGCGAAGTCGGCTTTCTTGTCGCCAATATCAAAACGCTCAGTGATGTCACCATCGGGGATACCGTTACGGATGCGGCAAACCCCGCACCGGAGCCTCTGCCCGGTTACCGCCCACCCAAGCAGATGGTGTATTGCGATTTTTATCCCGGACCGGATACGGAATACACGCAGTTGCGTGAAGCATTGGAAAAACTGCGGCTTAATGACTCCTCGTTTACCTTTGAACCTGAAAACTCCGATGCCCTGGGCTTCGGCTTTCGCTGCGGATTTTTAGGGCTTCTGCACATGGAAATTGTGCAGGAACGGCTGGAACGTGAGCAAAATGTGCAGGTTGTGCAGACCGCGCCCACCGTGCCTTATGAAATTATGCTTAACGACGGCAGCGTGAAAATGATTGACAGTGCCTCCGGCCTGCCGGACTTAAGCAAGGTCAAAGAAATCCGCGAACCGATGATCAAAGCCTCTATTATTGTACCGGCTGAAAATATCGGCGACATTTCCAAATTATGCCAGGATCGCCGCGGCATTTACCGAAAGACGGAATTCCTCAGCCAGTCGCGGGTTATTATTGAGTATGAAATGCCCCTGGCGGAAGTTATTTTCGATTTCTTTGACCGGCTGAAAACCGCCACCCGCGGCTACGGCACACTGGATTACGACCTTATCGGTTTCCACACGGATAACCTGGTCAAAATGGATATTCTGGTGAATGGCGAGGCGGTGGATGCATTAAGCCTGATCGTGCACCGGGACAAAGCCGAATCCCGCGGCCGGGCCATTATCCGGAAATTAAAGCAGGAAATCGGCAAGCATCTGTTTGAAGTTCCGCTGCAGGCGGCAATTGGATCGCGCGTGGTGGCCCGGGAAACCATCAGCGCCATGCGGAAAAATGTGACCGCAAAATGCTACGGCGGTGATATCAGCCGTAAACGAAAACTTCTGGAAAAGCAAAAAGAGGGCAAAAAGCGGATGAAACAGGTGGGCCGCGTGGAAATTCCGCAGGAGGCGTTCATGGCGGTGCTGGAACCCGGAGATTAGCCCGCGGCCGGCACGCCGCGCAACTTTACGGCGGCGAGCGACGGATTGAATTTTCCGGCATCTTCGCGGCGGCTGTTCGCCGGTCAAAGCCCGGCTGCGGCCCGGCCGCGACAGGGTTAAAACATTTTCATCTGATTGCGTTCAAAACCGAACTTGCTGAGGCTTTCATCCACCGGAATCGGATAATTGCCGGACCAGCAGGCCGTGCAATAGCTTTCTTTCGGCCTGCCAAGACACGCCAGCATTCCTTCCAAAGATAAATATGCCAGGGAATCCACTTCAATAAAATCGCGAATTTCCTCAACCGTGCGGCCGTTGGCGATCAGTTCAGTGGGGGTTGGAAAATCAATGCCGTAAAAGCACGGAAAGCGAATGGGCGGACAGCTTACCCGCATGTGAATTTCCCTGGCTCCCGCGCGGCGCAACGCCAGAATTTTGCCGCGGGTGGTGGTCCCGCGCACAATGGAATCCTCCACCACAATAATCCGCTTGCCCCGCACCATTTCCGGAATCACGATAAGTTTCATCTGCACGGCAAGGTCGCGCAATTGCTGCGACGGCTGAATAAAGGATCGTCCCACGTACCGGTTGGGAACAATCCCCTCCTCAAACGGAATGCCGCTTTGCTTGCTGTAGCCCAGCGCCGCGGAACGGCCGGAATCGGGAATGGGAATTACAATGTCCGCATCCACGGGATTTTCAATTGCCAGCCGGCGGCCCATGCGCTGACGCACCATCATGACCGTATCACCGAACAGCGTGCTGGACGGGCTGGCAAAATACACATGCTCAAAGGCGCAGTGGGCCGGCGCCTCGGGCTTGTCAATGAAATACCGGCTGCTTAACTGCTGGCCGTCCATGGAAATGGTGACGATTTCCCCCGGCTCCACTTCCCGAATAAATGTGGCCTGAATGCTGGATAGCGCACAGGTTTCAGACGCGACGCAGTAAAAGCCGTCCTTGGTTTTTCCAATCACCAGCGGCCGGAAGCCCCATGGATCACGCGCGGCTTCCATGCGGTCCTTAAACAGGAACAAAAAGCTGAACGCCCCCTGCAGATGCCGCAACACATGGCCCAGCGGATCCGGCTTTTCCTGGTGCCGTGGCTTGGCCAGCATATGAATCACTATTTCCGTATCCGATGTCGAATAGAAAATGTGCCCGTACTTCTGATATTCCGCCCGTAACTTTGCGGCATTAATCAGATTACCGTTATGGGCCACGGCCACCTGGCCGTCAACATATTCTTCCAGGATGGGCTGGGCATTGCATTTGCGGTTGGACCCGGCGGTGGAATAGCGCACATGCCCAATGGCCGCCGCACCATGCAATTCCTTCAGCACGCTGCGGCTGAACACATCCGCCACCAGACCCAACCCGGTATGGCAGTTAATTTCGCGGCCGTCGGTTGCGGCGATCCCCGCGGATTCCTGCCCACGATGCTGCAGGGCATAGAGCCCATAATAACAGCGTTCCACCGAATCCACCGGACCGGCAACGCCGAATATCCCGCATTTTTCTTTTTTTTCGTATTCAGACAGGTCCGCAGAAAGGTGTGCATCCGGCCCGGCAGGACAGCCCTGCTCCGCAGCCAGCGGAAGTGGAATAGGTGTCCGCGCATTTTCCCGACCGGAACCGGACTCACTTCCTGCCATGCAGCCGCCTCCAATGTTTCGCATTCACCATGTCACGCACACCAACGCCTCGCAGGATTATAGCATGAGATGAACCGGACTCAATGCGCCATCCATGATAATCGGTCGGCCGACAGGGACGCATCAGGAGGGAATCGGCGGCGGTGTCGGTGCGAACATGGATTTTATTTCGTCCACTGTGTTCGCCGCGGCCCACCCGGCCATGCCATTTTTCCACACCAATGCGTCCGATTTTAAATCACCGGATTTAATTTTGGCGGCCACGGCGGCCATGTCAAACGGGCCGCTCTGCACGCCGTTTACAGCCAAAAAGTATGATGCGCCGGCCGGGACCGGCGGCGGAGCGCCCACATTGGAGGCCATTGCCCCGGCCATCTGATTGCCCATGCCCATACCCACGGCCATACCGGCGCCCAGCCCGGCCATGCCGCCGCCGGGGTTTGCCGCGGCCAAAGGAATGGCTGTCGCCGTTTGAAACCGCGTGTATTGCGACATATCACCCAGCACACCCATCTTGGTGCGGGTATCCATCGCCTGTTCCACTTCCGGCGGAAGAGAAATGTTTTCCACGTAAAACAGCGTCAATTCAATGCCCAGTGAGGCCAAATCCGGCTTGATGGTTTGCAGTGCCAGCTTGCTGATCTTGTCATAGTTGCCGGCCAATTCCAGGGCGGGAATGTTCGCCGTTCCCAGAACGTCCGTAAATCGGGACACGATGGTATCCCGCAACTGGCCCGATACCTGCACGCTTTCAATGGATGGGTTCGTCGCCACAATTTGCCGTAAAAAAACCGCTGGATCGGTAACGTGCATGGCATAGGTGCCGAAGGCGCGAATGCGAACCACGCCAAATTCCTTGTCACGCATCATAATCGGATTCGGCGTGCCCCATTTCTGATCCGTGAACTGCCGGGTCACAATAAAATAGACTTCCGCCCGGAATGGCGAATCAAACCCATACTTCCAGCCTTTAAGGGTGGAAAGAATCGGCATATTTTGTGTTTGCAGGGTATACATGCCCGGACCGAACACGTCCGCCAGTTTACCTTCATTTACGAAAACGGCGGCCTGCCCCTCACGAACGGTAAGCTGGGCCCCCATCTTTATTTCATTGTTATAGCGCTCAAATCGATAGGCCAGAACATCGCTGTCCGCAGGTTCAGTCCAACGGATAATATCAATGAATTCAGCTTTTGCCTTCTGGAATAGAGACATAAAAACCTCCCGCAAAGCATCGATGCGTTATCTTCAATCGGTTGCAGGATACCACCGTTATGTTCGATAAACAACTGCAAATATGAATTTTTTCGGTGCGGATTGTCCCCGGCTTATATCCGGCGCCATCATGATACCGGCATCTCCCGGAACGTTCGTTTTTTCACAAAAAGGGGATTCTTATGCTCAATCCAACGCTCAGGTCGACCGGCGATGCCGGCCATTCCGCCGCCCGCGAAATGTCCCGGCCCGATCGCCTCCGCCACATACGGCAATGGGATCATTTGAGCCAATTTCATATCGATTCAATCCGGTTCGAATTTAATTGCCGATGTGTTGGCCGGAGCAACGTTCGAAGATGGAGTTAAAAAAACAGGCCGCCTGATTTGTCTTGACTTTTAACATGGCCACTTTTGATAGTATCTCAGGGTGCGTTTCCGGAAATAAGACTAACGGTCTGCGGTCCGGCGAGCCGCAGATTTCTCGCAAGTGCGCCTGCGGCTTCGTGTCGATATGCCTTTCCGGTGAAAATGCTCATCCAGCGCGATCATAGGTCCGCCAAAAAGGCCAGTTATTCGAAATCGCGGATTCCCGCAAATCCAAATCGGTCGCAAAGCGAATCCACAAAAGCTGCGTTCGTAACGCGACCTTCGTCTACCCTTTAACTTCCCGCGGCTTCTTTAACCGAGCTTCGAACTGACGGATGCCCCCGCCGCAGCGAACAGGATGAGTAATAGCGCCAGCCAAGCCGCGAATCGGGACTGGAAGATTTTTCCATTAACGGCTGTCATGCACAACAGTGTACCCCCGCGGATCGGGGCCGCAACACCGACTTGGAAGCGACAAAAGCTGACGAAAGCTTTTGTTTTCTGGTCATTGTTCATTGCCTCTCGTTCCTCCCCGTTCCTCTGCGTCCCCCGCGGTGAATTCCCGTTCGCCCATTTTGGTCATTGATCCTTAATCCTTGATCACTGTTCATTAATTTTGTGCCTCCGCGTGTCTCCGCGTCCCCTGCGGTAAAATCTCCCTTGTGCCGCCGATAAAGAAAAACTCACCGCGGTGTACACAGTGGCCCGCAGAAGTTGAAATAAATGTGACTACAAATCAGCGGCGCGCAGCAATAATTATCCACCAATGACAGGCACAGATTTTGTTTATTCCTGAAGATACGAAGATCCCGGCGGATCGCTCGCGGAATTCAATTTGCACCGCTTGTCATTTAAAACCGCAGGGTATTGTCCGGAACGGGAAATTGCCGCAGATATTCGGCGACCATGGCATGGTAGGAGTTGGAAATCGTTTCCAACCCGTCCATGGCCAATTGCGAGCGAACGTGAAGAACTGTCGGCTCATCCGGCCCTTCAATTTCCACAAAAATCCCAAAATGCGGCAAGCGATCCAGCTCAATCCGGCAGGCAGTCAAAGACCATGACTCGCGAATCTTTTCAAACCCGGCCGTGCGAACGTACCCAAGTGCCGCCAAAAACGCCGGCGCCAGCGCCGCCGGACTGGCGCGGAGATCAATGGAAGGCCGGTTGTGCATAATGCCCGGAGCAAGAGGCCCCTTCCATGTCAAAAGTGACTCGGCATCCGCGGCGCCATCGCGGCGAAAACTCCGGATCCGCAGCCCATTGCCCGCCTTGCGAAGCGATGCATCCGGACGATCAAAAAACTCATTGAGTTCATGGACCGTTTCAATATGTGCAGCGCCCGCGGCCTGCAGTGCCTGCCGGGCGATATTCAGATCCGTGATGCGCATTTTGATTTCAATTTCCCGCGGCGCAACGGAGACGGCGGGATCGCCGAAAGTGAAGGATTGCATGATAACGCGGCTCCATATAAACGGGATCGGGCTAAACGGCCGGAAAAGCCGGTCAATCAGCGAAACAGGGCGAGACTGACAGTCTGACCATGGATAAAATTCCGCCCCCCTACCGGCCCAAGCTCGCCGGCGCAGAAAAATCCGGCAACCGGGATATTACCCAGTACATTCTGCAGCGTCCGCAGGTCATGGCCCGGCTGATCAAACAACCGTGTTCCACGGCCGTTACAACTGAACATCAGGGCGCCGCACGGCGGCGGGCCAAGCTGCATCTGGCCATCCAGAAGCAGGCGAAGATCTTCTTCAGCGGTGCGGGCGTCCTGAATATGAAATTGCACAATCTGACCGCTTTGCACCATATCTCCAATCAACAGCCCGTTGCTGGGCCGGTGCACACCCAGAATGTTGCGAACCAAAAAATCACCGGGTCCGAAGTTGCCCTTGCGCTCATCAATAACGCGCCCCACCTGAATGCTGCGCTGCTCCACCAGGTCGCGGTCCTTTACCGGCAAGTCCTGAATAATGTGGCGGAGCACCGCAACGGCCGGTTCATCATCCAGTTGTTCAATAACGTTATCATGGCCGCGACTGACCACAAAACTTCTTCCAACCGGCCGGCATCCCTGGGAAACAACACAATCCACCTGCACCGGGCCGGAAAGTGAAACACCGATCAGGCCGGAGCTGAACTGATCATCATTAATCATGAGCCGGGTTTGACCCGGATGTGAAATGCCGCTGGCCATGCCGCCCACAACCGGGGCGGCGGGAAATTCGCGCGAGCAGGCGTCCAGCAACTGCACGACCGGTGCGGTGAACGGATCGCCGAACATGATAAACAGCCGCAGGTCCGGCCCGGCATCCAGACGAGAGCGAAGGGTCCGGGCTTCACCAAGCAATTCCGACCATTCTTCATCGGCCAGGTGAAAATGGTCGATCGTCACGCCGGGTATTGATACGGCCATGGCGGAAACGGCGGATCCGCGTTCAATTTCACCGCCGCTGCCCAGCACGCTTTCCGCGGTAACCGCAAGCATTTTCCGGGCGGCAACCGCCTTCTGCAGACCCGCGGAAATTTGCGAAAACTGCGGCAGCAGCGGGGCGGAAATAAATAAAAACAGCAAATCCGCCGGCCGGCCTTCCAAACCGGCCTGCAACTGAGTGCTGAGGCCGGCAACAATTGTGTCGTAATCGGAACCCTCAACCAGGGCGGAGGCCATCTGCATGCAAACAACTCCTTGCACGGCAACCAAACAGGGTTCGCCAACCCGGGCGCCTTATCAAATTATAGAATCCCCGCTGCGGCAGGGCGAGCGGCCGAATCGCCGGGCCGGCCGAAGCCCCCACGCTGGAATCGGTCAGATTAAGCCACGTTCAACAAGCAGTTGGCGGATGGCCTGGGGATAGGCAATGCATTCCTCCGCAAATACGCGGGCGGCCAGCGATTGCGGGGAGTCGTGCGGTAGCACCGGACAGGTGCGCTGCAGCAGCACCGGGCCATGGTCGTAAACGTTATCCGCCAGATGCACGGTGCATCCACTAATCTTTTCTCCGGCCTTGAGAACCGCCTCGTGAACCTTCAAGCCATGCATACCCTGCCCGCCGAATTTGGGTAGAAGTGAGGGATGAATATTTACCACGCGGCCGGCGAACTGCGACGGTATGTTCCAGAAGCAGAGGAACCCCGCCATACAGACCAAGTCAGGGGACCATCGGCTGAGAACGGTCAAAAGCCTGTCTGAAAAAGCGACGGAATCCGCGAAGTTTCGGCGCTCCACTATTTCCACCGGGAGTCCAAGCTGCCGGGCCCGTTGCACACCGGCGACGGTCGGTCGGGATGAAATCACGCCTGCAATGTTGACCGGCAAAATGCCCGCCGCAGCCTGCCCGGCCAGGTTCACCAGTGTTGTGCCGGAACCGGAGATCAGCACGGCGATGGAGGCGCGTTTTTCCGCGGATTGCGGGGCGATGGGTGAAAGCGTCATGGCAGGCTCCGGCCGGACTCATCGGCGGGTGAATCGGCGATTTTCGCGATGCCGCGTGCACGGGGCGCCATGCCGAACAGGCCGCATCCGCCGGCGACGAGAATGCTCAGCAGCACGGCGGTTTTGGGGGGCAGGGAATTGGGACCGCCGACCAGCGCGGCAAGCGTGGGGCCGATGACCGTTCCCACGCCGATGACGGCCTCGTGAATGCCGGCGTTTTCACCCGACCCATGGCTTAGATGCATGGAGTAATAAAGAGATCCGCTGTAAAGCATGGCCCATGTAAGGCCGAGAAATATCTGGGTATCCACGAGGACCACAATATTGCGTGCCATAAGCACGCCCGCGGTGGCCACGATCATGGCACAAAAGAAAATCAACATCCAGTGGACCCGGTAATGCCAGCCGGTCCAGACGCTTGCAAAGAAAAAGCCGATTAACCGGGTCAGCGAGGCCACGGAACCCACCGCGGTGGCGACGGCCGCCGAGGTGATGCCGGCTTGCAGCGTCAACGCGGGCATCACCGGCCCGAGTGTGTTGGCGGAGACAAAGGCAAGTGAATTGGAAAGCCACGCCATCCAGAGCAATGTTTTGGACTTTCCACTGGCGCGAATCGCATTGCTTTTGGCCTGATCTTCCGGATTATCTTCCACATGGTGCGTGCCGATCATGGACTGCGGCACCGCGATAAAAACAATAATAACCAGCGCCACCACCTGCACCATCGCACAAAAAAGGAAAACCCCTCCCCAAGATACCACGTGCGCGATGCTGCCGGTGAGGAACGTGGCCAAAAAGCAGGTGCAGGACCACACCAGATTGTAACACGTTATACGCGAGGTAAGTTTCATGCGGCCGCGGCTGCGGGTCAGGGCGGACTCCACTGACGGCCACATGGGCGAGACGATCAGATTGGACATCGCGACTTCCAGGAACAGGAGCATTACACTGCCGCGCGCAACGGCGGCATAACCGATGAGAAACATGGGCACGGCTAAACAGCCGGCAATGATAAAAACGCGCTTCTGACCGAACCGGTCCGCCAGCCGGCCGCCGAAAATTGAGGAGAAAATGTAGATAAATCCGCCGCAGGCCGCCATCCACAGCATGTCAACAAGCTTGGTGTGCAACTGGTATTTTGCGTAAAAATAAACCGTGCTTCCGCCCAGAGCCGCCGCAAATGACGCCACGGCATGGGCGGCAAACCATGGAACAAGCGTGCGGCGGTCGGAAAGGACTGCCGTCGCAGCCGGTTCTGGTGACAGCGGAGCCGCGGTCATGGAAAAATCCCTCTCTGCTGGTAGCTGCGGGATATATGTTCAAGGGCCACGCAGAACGCGGCATTGCACATATCCGTGTCCAGTGAATGGGCGGCCAGCCTCACGCGGCGCGCGGCGAGCGTAATTGTTTTGCGAAGTTCGCGGTCCACATGGACGGCTTCCCAATGCACGCCCGTCTTGTTTTGCACCCACTCCAGATAACTGACCGTCACCCCGCCGGCATTGCACAGGATCGCCGGCAAAAGCGTGATGCCGCGCCGGCGGAGAATTGCCGCGGCTTCCGGTGTGGTTGGTCCGTTACCGCCTTCGGCAACGATGCGGCAATTCAGCCATTGTGCAACCTGATGATCCACCATGCGTTCCAATGCGGCCGGAATAAACAGGTCCACCTCGGTGCGGTAGAATTCTTCACGGTGGGCCGGCCTTACGCCCGGTGCGGCAAAGCCGGCGATGGAGCCATGCTGGGCCACATAACTGCGTAGAGGCTCAACGGGAATGCCCGCACTGCCGATGATCGAACCACTGTGATCCATGACGGCGCGTACGGTGGCGCCCGCCGCGGTCAGAATGGATGCGGCATAGCCCGCAACATTTCCAAAACCCAAAAGGCTTACGGTCATGCCGGACAGTTTTATTTTAAATTCGGGCAGCAATTCCAGCAGCACATACACCAGCCCCTGCCCGGTGGCTTTATCACGTTCTTCGCTGCCTCCGCAGGCGATTGATTTCCCGGTCACCACGTGGCGCAGGCCGATGCCGCTGTTGCCGTGGGTATTAAGATAAGTGTCCATCATCCAATCCATCACCTGGGAATTGGTGCCCACATCCGGTGCGGGAATATCGGTTTCCGGACCGATATTGGCGGCCAGAGCGGTGGTAAAACGGCGTGTGACCCGCATGAGTTCCGCGGAAGATACGCTGCGCGGGTCAATTTTAACGCCGCCTTTGGCGCCGCCAAATGGCAGCCGCATCAGGGCGCACTTCATGGTCATCCACAGCGCCAGGGCCTTGGTGTCATCCAGTGATAGATCGGGATGGTAACGAATTCCGCCCTTGTACGGCCCCAAGACATTGTTGTGCTGGATGCGATAGCCCTTGAAAATACGGTAACGCCCGTCATCGAGGCGCACCGGAAAATGCACAATAATTTCATTTTTGGGCTGACTGAGAATCGCCCCGACATATTCGGGCAAATGGCATAGCGCGCCGGCGGTATTGACGTTGTCCACCGCCATGGCGAAAAGCGATCCGGGATCCTGCGGCGCCAGGGGTTCTGCACCGGGCAGAGGCGGGGACGAAACGTCGATGGACATGAAACATTCTCCGCCGGAACTTTTTTTGCGGCCTGCATCCGCCGTGTGAAATACACACACGCGACGTCCGGTTTAAACCGCCAACATGATACCAAATTTATTTCGAGCCTTAAATCGACGGTTAAGTTTGTCGGCATTCGCCCGAAATGACGGCCGACGGCCGGTTTTGGCCGGCGCCAACGGGGCATGGCGGATCGCCGGGCCGGATGCGAATATTTCACAAGGCAACGTGTCACTTTCCATGGCGCGGTCGGCAAGCTATGATTCGCCTGTTTGGAAAACGGGACTTGAATTGGAAATACCCCTTGGCCACTAAGCGAAAACATGCGATTTCAGGCAACGGCCGAGCGGAGCCGTCGGCCTGCGGCCGTCGCCGACAATTCCTGAACTGGCGGCATATTCTGCCGACAGCGTGTGTTGTCGGGCTGGTTGGGACCGGCGCGCCCGCCGATTCATTGATGGCCGCGCCCATCGAGCCGACGGTGTTTCCGGTCCTGCATCCGGGAGTCGCGGTAAACGTACCGCTGCTGGCACAGGCCGCACACACACAGGTCTGGGTTTCGGCGGACGGCGTGCAGCATATTCTGCTGACCGGCCGGGTGCTGATCAGTGTGGGCTATCGCACATTGCGTGCGGATCATGCCGCGGTATGGCTGACGCCGTCCGGCGTCGGCAATTCCGGCATTTATAAGACGGAAATTTATCTGGCGGGGCACGTTTCAATCAGCGAAGGCCGCCGCGGACAGGCGGTAAGCCGGGCAAATGAACTGCTGGTTACGACGCTGATATCGGGCGGGGTAAGGCTGGGAAAAACCCAACCTGTCGCACAAAATGCGGCCTCTTCCGCCATTGTTCTGCGCGGCGAGAAGCTGATAAAGAATCTGGCCATGCGGCACGTCGCCCTGACGTACATTCCAACCATACAGGTGCAGCCGACGGAAAAAGCCTTAGGACTCGGATGGCTGGCTCGCGGGTCGGGAAACCGGGTGGCGCCGGTGGTAACCAGCCCGCATCAGGCGGCGATGAAAACCGCCCGCCCGCCCAACCGGCCGGCGCTTGTTTTTGCGACGGGCGACAAAATCTCAATTTCGGTCGTTGGGAACCAACGGGTCACGACGGCGGAAGGCGAGTTTATTCTGGTGCGGCAGACGGCGGGCCAGCCGGCGCTGGAATTGCGGGCCAACAATGCGGTGCTTTTCAGTCCGGCGGGATCGGCCGGGCACGCCGCACCTAAAGGCCCCCATCAGTCAATCGCGGAGAAAGTGCAGGGCGTTTACCTGGATGGCGATGTCACCATCACCCAGGGCGACGAAACGGTGCATGCCGATCAGGTCTATTACGATTTTACGACCAATCGCGCGATCATGCTTCATGCCGTGCTGAGCACATACGATGCCGCCCATCATTCGCCGTTGTATATGCGCGCCGCCAAAATTTTGCAGCTTGCACAGGGAAGTTTCGCGGCGAAATCCGTGGAGCTTTCCACGGATGATTTTTACGTTCCGCACTATTACATAGGCGCCGGCGCCATGACCGTGCGGGCAATTTCCGGCCCCGTCGTGCGGGCGCCGGGCCGCCGGGCCACGCCGATATACGCCTATACCGCGGACTCGGTAACGGGTAATTTCATGGGGTTGCCGATTTTTTACTGGCCGAAAGTTGCCGGTACAACGGCGCAACCCAATACGCCGCTGCGATCATTCAGCACCGGTTATTCCAACACATTTGGAGCAACGGTCACCACGAACTGGAATCTGATGGAATTGCTGGGGCAGAATCCGATTCCGGGTATCGATATGGGTTTGAAACTGGACGAATTCTCCAGCCGCGGCCCGGGAATGGGAATTGATTCACGGTTTCATTTACCGGATCAAGCCAATGCTCATGGTTCAATCGACAGTTTCATCATGTATGATGACGGCACCGACCAGCTTGGCGCCAACCGCGACAATCTTCCGTTGTCGTCACACATTCGGGGTTTTGCCTCCGGGCGGTATCAGCAGGACCTGACGCGGCAATGGACGCTCGCGGTGCAGGGATCGTATATTTCCGATGAAAATTTTCTGGAACAGTATTTCCCGACGCAATACGCCACGGCCCCGGAACAGCAGACGTCGATCGATCTGCGGCAACAGCATCATACCGAGGGATTCACGGTCATCGGCAAATGGAACCTTAACCGCTTTGTCGCCAATGCGGATCTGGAGGACAATGAATTTTCCGTCCAACGGTATCCGGAAGCCCATTACTGGCGGGATGGGGATAAACTGCTGGGAATCTTCACTTATTATTCCGACACCAGCGGCGGCATATTGAACGATAAATTCAGTTCGCTTACACCGGCCGAGCGCGCACTCACCCTCAATTTTCCGGGGATGAACCCGAATGAAAGCTTCAGCAGCTATTATCTTGCCAACGGCTGGACGAACAACAGTGTGGCCCGGGGCGACACCCGGCAGGAACTTGACCTGCCGCTGGCCGCCGGCCCGGTTGAATTCACCCCATTTGTCACCGGCCGATTAACTTACTGGAACACGCGCTTTCCGGTAGTCAACAATCAGAACGGCGGCGACACCACCCGCGCCTGGGGCGCGGTAGGATTCCGTTCCACCGCCACGTTCTGGAAGGTTTACCGCAATTTCAATTCCGATTTTTTGGATGTGCATTCCCTCCGCCATATTATTGAACCGGAAGTCGACATGTTTGTATCCGGGGCCAATGTGCAACGCGGTTATCTGCAACCCTTTGACCGCAACGTGGAAGGCATAACGGATGCCAGCGGTGCGGAATTCGCGCTTCGACAGATTTTCCAAACGAAGCGCGGACGTCCCGGTCAGCGGCAGATTGTGGATTGGATCACGATGAATGTATCGGCGGATATGTTCTGGAATATTCCCACCGGCGGGCCATTTAATGCAGCCAATCCAATGTATGCCGGCGCGCCGTTTTCCACCAGTGACTTCGGCCAGCCGGTGATCGGCTATTATGACTTCAGCCGGCCGGAACTAAGCCAGGTGGCGGATAGCATCAACTCCAATGTGACATGGCGGGCAGGCGCCAATGTGCGGGTGCTGGCGGATGAAAGCTATAACCTGGATGTAAGCCAACTGGAAGAATTTGATAGCGGCGTAGTGGTGGATCAATCCCCGGACATCTCTTATTTCCTTGGCAACAGCTATATTCGGGCGCTGGATACCGATCAATGGACGGCATCAATCGATTACCGCTTAACGGAAAAATACTCCTTTGCCCTGACCCAAAGCTACGACTTTGCGATTTCACACAATATTCTCTCCCAGATTACCGTCGTGCGGAAACTTCCGCGGTTTTATACAGGCATCACACTTAGCTACAATGCGGATACCAGGTCGGAAGCCGTATTCTTCAGCATTTGGCCGCAAGGTTATCCACAGTACGGCATTACCAACACATCCGCACTGCAGGGAGCATTGCCCTGACCGGGTTTTGTCAGCCGGCCGCGAGGTTCAAACGGACGCACAACAGGGCGACAGCGATGGAACCTTTAAATGGAGCCGCCCATGACCGGCCTGTTTGACGACACTCCTGCTCCAAAGCGGGCCACGGTGCGCCGCAAACTCCGGAAATCGCCTGCCGCTACGGACCCACCTGCAAGCGTGCCTCCCCCGGTACAGGCCGACGCAGCCGCAAAGCCGCCACTGCCGAGCCCGGAACCTGCCGACAACGGACCGACCATTTACAGCGTCTCCCGGATTAACCGACTGATTCAACAGGCGCTCGCCGCGGGACTGCCGGGAGCAGTGCTTGTGGAAGGGGAAATCTCCAATTTTTCAATTTATGGCAAGGGACATGCATTTTTTAAACTTAAAGATGCGGCCTCTGAAATCTCCTGCATGATGTGGCGCGACACACTTGAAGCATTGCGGTTTACGCCGCAGAACGGTCTTGCGGTTCTGGCCCAGGGGACGGTCAAGGTTTATGAGCCGCAGGGCAGGATCAATTTCTACATAAACCGCCTTACGCCGCTGGGCGCCGGCGCACTGGAACTCGCTTTTCGTCAGCTTTGCGGGAAACTGCGAGCCGAGGGCCTGTTTGACAGCGATCGCAAACGGCCGCTTCCGCAATTGCCGCGGCGTATCATTGTGGTAACAAGCCCGACCGGGGATGTTATTCACGATGTGTTGATTACCGCATGGCGGCGCTTTGCCGGTCTGCATGTGATGATTTATCCGGTACAAGTTCAAGGTACCCAGGCCGCCGGCCAGATTGCCGCCGCCCTGAAAAACATTAATGCCTGTGCGCAAGAACTTCGGCCGGATCTTATTTTGCTGGTGCGCGGCGGCGGATCCATGGAAGACCTGTGGGCCTTTAATGAGGAAATTGTGGCACGTGCGATTGCGGCAAGCGCAATTCCCATCGCCACCGGAATCGGGCACGAGCCGGATATTACTATTGCCGACTTGGTGGCGGATCTTCGGGGCCCCACGCCGACAGGGGTTACCGAGCTTACAATTCCGGACGTCCGCGTTTTACGGGATACGTACAATGGCCTGGCCGGGACACTGCGCCGACAACTGGACCTTGCACTACTGGGGGCGGACCGGGAGTATCAGGCATCGGCAAGGCGGCTTTCCGACGCCATGGATGCCCAATTTCGTCAATGCCGGCGCCGGCTCGCCGCGGTAACGCCGCAAATTGCGGCCATTGAACCGCGGTACACCATTGCGGAGGGTTGGAGACGAATCGAAAGCGCACGACGCCAACTCATCGCAACGGCCCAACGCGAACTGCGCCGCGGGCGGCAGCATCTGGCAATTATGGAAGCTGGACTGCGCCGCGAATCACCGACGATTATGCTGGCCCGCTACAGTGAAAGGCTCACAACATTGCCGCGGATCTTAACCGATGCCGTTCGTGTGGTTTATCAGGACAAAGCAAAATCCATGCGGGCGGTGAGCCATAAACTGGAGTTGGTGGGGCCGCAGGCAGTCTTGAACAGGGGATTTTCGATTACAACGGATTCTTCCGGTCAGGTACTGCGGAGCGTCCGACAGGTGACGCCAGGGATGGAGATTACCACTCGATTGTCAGATGGTTTGCTGAAAAGCGACAATGCAAAAATTTCTTCGCGTTCATGAAACGTCTTGCCTGTTGATCGCCCCGTACACGCTTGTCAATTATGTCCCGTTTGCAAGTAGCATCACCCACCACGGATCAGCTTGTCGGCAAATCTGCGGCCCAAGCGGGTTAATTCTCCGGCGCCATGGTATTGCAGACGCTGATATAGACGCTGCGTGCGGGGAGCAAAGATCGCCTTTTCATCCTGCATCCAGGGGTGAACGGCAAGAAATGCGGGAAACTCCGTTCGGTAACGGGAATACAGGCGGTTCCAAGCGGCCGTGAAATCCGTGGAAATAGCGTCGTCAATTGCACGGCCTAATAATAAATTATAAACATCAAAGGCCAGTGGCAGTAAAATGGGCGCCTGAATTAAATCCTCTGAAACTCTGGTCGCATGTTCAAGGGAAGGATCAATAAATTTATTTTCATAAAATTGCATTTCTTTTTCAAGAACACGTGATTCCCAGTGAAACGCATGAGCGATTCGCTGCAGTTGCCGCCGGGGATTGGTCAAAAGATTCTCATAGCTGATCACCACACCGGGCCTTTCCAATGTGTCTTGTATCGCCGATACGGTGCACTCCAGCCAGAGAGCCAGACCGGCAAGCGGTCTTAACCCCGACGATGCACAAAGTGAGGTGGCTACCTTAGCCGGATCGCGCAAGGCGTAAATATAAACGTCGCGGCAGGAGTTTTGCGAAAACAGTGATTGCCAGAACCAGACCAGCCGTGTGGCACGCGGATCCTTAAAGGCCCATAAGTCCATATTTGCAAGGCGTTGGCGAAGCAAAGCGCCGGCTTCCTGCCGCAAACGACTGAAATCACGGGCGGATTCGGCCTTTTTGCGATCAAACCCCGGCCATTCGATATGCCGCCCCGCCGTTTCCAATAACCGGGTGTTAATCCATTGCACGGCGGTATCTTCAAAAAAGCCGCGAGGATTATTGGGATTAGGCGGAACCATGTCATCGCCAAGCCCTATGCCCAGAATCGGAAGCAGCCGGGTAATTGCACTCGTACCGCTACGAGGCGCACCAAGCACCATCACGGACGTATTGTTTTGCATATGTTGTTTACTTCCCCATTTCGCCCCTCTTTCATCCCTCTTGCCCAACAGTCGCGGAGACCGTGCCCGCAGGATGCCTGAAAGCGGGCGTTGCCCACCCCAACAGGCGTCCGAAACGGATCATCGGCAAGATAGACGCATAAAGATAATTTGTGTTGCAGACTTGTAGAAAAAATGTGGTACGGGCTATGACCGGGCAATTATCAATTGACCGTTATACCCCCCCACGGCACCGGATCAGAGCCGGTGCGATACCAAAAGTATTCGTTTCACGTCATACACGGATAGGATGAGAAACGGATGACTTTTCATGCGGCCAGGCGGGCGCTTTGCCCAGTATATCCTCCCAGCAGCAGCGCAGCACTTCGGCGACGGACCATGCCTGGGCAATACAGCCACGGGGCTGGTGAGGCGACTCCCCATCGGCAATTTCACTGATGGATCCAAGACCCGCCACCTGCAGGTGGGCTTCAAATGGCTTGATGAATTCCCATGCTTTTTGCCGGGCTTCGGCGGACCGGCCATGCACGCCTACAAATGCCGAAACAAACGGCCCGATGAGCCATGGCCATGCCGTTCCCTGATGGTAAGCATGGTCGCGGCTGTTCTGGTCGCCAACATAATGGCCGGTATAGCCGGGAGAGCCGGGGGACAATGTGCGCAGTCCCAAGGGGATCAACAGGTCCCGCTGCACCACATTCACGACTGAAGCGGCTTTATCCGCAGGCAGCATACAGAATGGAAGACTGACCGCCAGTATCTGGTTGGGCCGTACCGCATCATCCGGCTTGCCATCCGGAGCGATAACGTCATATAAACATCCACGGGTGGAATTCCAGAATTTCTTCACAAAATTCTGCGCACAAAGCTGCGCGGTCTGGGCGAATAAACTGGCGTTGGATTCATCGCCGGCGGCACGCGCCACAATCTCCATGATGCGCAGAGCGTTATACCAGAGCGCGGCAATTTCAACCGGTTTGCCATGGCGCGGCGTCACCACTTCCCAGCCGATCTTCGCATCCATCCAGGTAAGTTGCAGGCCCGGCTCGCCGGCGGCAATCAGTCCGTCTGAATCCATATGAATGCCGAAAAGGGTACCCGCGCGATATTTCAGGATAATCTGGCAAAGTGGAGAATAGAGATAGTCCCGCAGCAGCGCACCGTCGCCGGTATAACGCCAATACTGATAGGCCGCGTGCACAAACCACAGCGAAGCATCCACCGTGTTGTAATCCGGGTGATCACCCTCATCCGGAAAGCGATTCGGCGTGAGCCCGTCGCGGATGTGATCGGCGAACGTCACCAGAACGCCGCGGGCGGCCGCATGATTGCCGGTAACCAGCGCAATGCCAGCCAGGCTGATAAAGGTATCGCGGCCCCAGTCTTCAAACCAGGGATAGCCGGCGATGATCGACATTTTATTCAAATCCGCCTTGCCGGCGCTGCGACTGACAAGAAATTGATCCGCTGCAATGCTGAGCTTGGATAGAAAATCCGACAAATCGGCGGACTGCCCCGGCGGCGAACCAAGCTGCCGGTACCGCTGGCGGCAACCATCGATTATCTTCTGCTGTTCCGTGATGGCAATTGGATGTACAGACGCGATTAAAACGGCCGGGCACCCGGATTTGAGCGTAAATTCCAAGGCGCCGGGGGTCCACAGATCATCCGTATCCGGATAACCGCGGCTGCGTTCTTGGCGCAGCACAAAGTTGTACCACCAGCAGCTTCCTTCGCTGAAATGGTCCGCATTGTGGCTGATATACACCTTCAGCGGACACTGCGGAGCCGTTAGAAGAAGAGGCTCGTGCGCCCCGGCGCTTACATCCACTCGCCATCCGGCCCGGTTGGCCGCCGTGGTGGTGGCATGAAAATGCCTGCCTGCCATCATGGGCTGGACATGCAACAGGACATCTGATTTGCCCGCGGGCGGCCGAATCAGATCATAGCGGATAACCACCGCATCCTGACCGTACGGCATATACACGGACTTTTCGATAACGGCGTCGGCACATGCATACCGCCAGACAGGCCCGGCCGCCACAGCGCACGAAATGAGATTCTGGTACCCCTGCGGATCAATCAGATCAGGAAATTCATTGGTGGACAGGGGAAAGCTTTTCTGCCCGATCCAGATGCGGTCTTCCACGCGTGACAACAGCACGATCCGGTCCACCGGCGGCCGGTTTGGCGCCACGAGATAGCCATGGTACTTGCGCGAATTAAGACCCGCGATGGTGCCCGATGCATAGGCCCCGCGACCGTTGGTGCACAACCACTCGCGTGAGACTGATGCGTCCAGATTCCGGCACGTATTCTGATCCAGAGCGATCGGATTCATTGCGGGTATCTCCTTGATCAATCCCGGCAAACAGCAGGGACCTATGCGGAAAGCCAGGCGGCCAGCAGATCACGGACGGCGTGCAAATCGCCTTTGTGAGTCATTTCCGTAACCGTGTGAATATACCGGGTAGGAATGCTCAATGTGATCGTTTTCATGCCGCTGCGGCTGCGCTGCATGGCGCCGGCGTCCGTTCCGCCCAAGGGCAGCACTTCCAATTGAAAATTTATTTTTTCCCGGCGGGCGATGTCCACGAATTGATCCACCAGCCCCCGGTCGCTGATCGATGCGCCATCCATTATTTTAATACCTGCGCCCTCGCCGGCCCGCGTGACGGCCTGATCATCCGGAATACCCGGGGTGTCACAGGCCAGCGTGGTATCAAGAGCGATGGCGATATCCGGCTCCAAGCCAAATGTCGCCGGCCCGGCGCCTCGCAGGCCCACTTCCTCCTGAACAGTGAAAACAACGGCAATTTCATAGCGCGATTTTTTGACACGCTGAACCGCCCGGACCGCCGCCCAAACCGCCGCGCGATTGTCCATCGCCTGCCCGCAGACAAAATCACCGATTTGACTGAATGGCTTTACCAGAGTGACAGGATCGCCTATGCGGACGATTTCACGGACTTTTTTCGCGGGCAGGCCGGTATCCACAACAAAATCGCTGACAGCGAATATTTTGCGGCGTTCATCTTCCGTGGCGATGTGAATGGGTTTGCCGCCGGGATTCAGCACGCCATGAATGTCTTTACGGCCCTGAATCAGGACGGTGTTGGCCGCCAGATTACGCGTATCAAATCCGCCCGCGTTATGCACGCGAATGAACCCTTTATCGTCAATATGCCGCACATAAAACCCTATCTGGTCCATGTGCGCGGCGATCATAACGCGCTGCGGCTTTTCGCCGGTTACGACCTTGGAAGGTTTCCGCACGCATACCAGATTTCCCATCGCATCCACGTGGGTGTGGTCAAATAGATCGGCAATTTCATTCTGCACAACCGCACGAACGCGTTCTTCGCGCCCGGGCACGCCCGGTGTTTCCGTCAGCAATTTCAGAAATTCCAAGGCTGGTTCTCCTGTGCAAGAGCAGTGTGCACCGGCGACGCCGCCGGGCCGGTTAAATAATCAGCGCAAGGCATTATCCGGCATAACCGTTAAATGGCAACCGGGGCGGCCGGGACAGGCGCCGGATGCGTTGTTTATCACATGGCATATTGCCTATCCGGGAATCATCGGACGTGCGGGCGTAACGTGCATACGGTCTGCGGAAAAATCGCTATTCCCCTATGACCTGTAAACATTATCGTGTCCGGAAAGCTTTATGGCTTCATGCCGTTGTGGCGAATATCCATCCCATGCACGGGCACCCGACCAATGGGCAAATCAAATTGACCTGTCCCGATCCGTCCGTCCGGTTTTTGGGGATTCTTCCGCGCATTTATTTCCCGGCGGACCGTAGCGCAGCCCACCTGGCCGCGCCAACGCAATAGATGCAGGCGCCGGGCGCTTAGCTTAATGGATCGGACGGCCAATGACCGGATTTATAGTTTTACCGCCGCAATCAGGTCTTTTACGTGCTGCACGGATGCTTCAAACAGCTTTCTTTCGTCGGCCGTCAGTTTCACTTCAATTACTTTTTCCACGCCGCGCGTGCCGAGTTTCACCGGCACACCCACAAAATATCCGCCCACGCCGTATTCTCCATCGCAATACGCCGCACACGGCAGTACCCGCTTTTTATCACGGATAATGGCCTCGGTCATTTGCACGGCGGCCGCGGAGGGGGCGTAATATGCGGAACCGGTTTTAAGCAGATTCACGATTTCCGCGCCGCCGGACCGGGTTCGCTTGACGATCGCCTCGATTTTGTCCGCCGCCATGAGTTCCGGCAACGGAATTCCGCCTACGCTGGTATAGCGCGGAAGCGGCACCATATCGTCGCCGTGGCCGCCCATCAGCAAAGCCTGCACGTCTTCCACGCTTACATCAAGTTCCGCTGCGATAAAGCTGCGATAGCGCGCCGTGTCCAGCACACCGGCCATACCCACGACGCGGTGCGCCGGGAATCCGCTGGCTTTATGGGCCACATATACCATTGCATCCAACGGATTGGAAACCACCACCAGTACGCTATTTGGCGATGCCGCCGCCACCTGTTGCGATACGGATTTTACAATTTCAGTATTTCTAAGCAGAAGGTCATCGCGGCTCATCCCGGGTTTTCGCGCCAGCCCCGCGGTAATAATGACCACATCACTGTCCTTGGTGGCATCATACGAGGTTGCGCCGGTAATGCGCGCATCGTAGTCTTCAATTGGAGCCGCCTCGGAAAGATCCAGTGCTTTGCCCTGCGGCACGCCGTCAATCTGGGGAATATCCACCAGCACCACGTCACCAAGTTCCTTGGCTGCAGCCCAGTGGGCGGATGTTGCGCCTACGTTTCCGGCTCCGATAATACTGATTTTTGCACGTTTCATGCCATTGCCTTTCGTGTTTTTCTGTGCGCAGCCTGATACCCGCGGCGATCCAATGCCGCCGCCGGGAATGTTGTAAGCTATCCGGCCCGTGTATGCAACGGTCGGCAGAAGCCATCGGACAGATGAGCGGGCGTATGGCTGTTTTGACGGCAAGACCGCGGCAGCGTAGCATTTGGTGAAATTTTAGTTGTGCGCCGCCATCGGTGCATGCCGATGGAACATGCGATACAGCAGTTGATGACGGGCGGTTTATCGGACCGGGCTGGATTACGGGAGTTCATTGTCAATGGTCAGACCACAGCTACCCTCTGATCCAATATTGGTCACCGGCGGTGCGGGCTTTATTGGATCGAACTTCGTGCGCGACTGGATCAGTGCCGTTGGAACCCGGGTAATTAACCTGGACAAACTTACATATGCGGGAAATCCGGATAATCTCAAGGATCTGGAAAATGACCATCGATACGTGTTTGTGCAGGGAGACATTAACGATCGGGCCTTGATGACCGAGGCTCTGGCAGCGCACAAACCATGGGCAATCGTGCATTTCGCAGCGGAAAGTCATGTTGATCGAAGCATTCTTGGACCGGAGGAATTTGTCCGCACCAATGTAAACGGCACGTTTTGTGTACTGGAAGCAGCCCGCGAATATTGCAGGAATCTTCCACCGGATACCCGCAATAGTTTTCGATTCGTGCACGTTTCAACCGACGAAGTTTATGGGGCGCTGGCGCCGGCGGCTCCGGCGTTCTGCGAAACGACGCCCTATGCCCCGAACAGCCCCTATTCGGCATCCAAGGCGGGGTCGGACCATCTGGTGCGGGCATACCACCATACCTACGGCCTGCCGACACTTACCACCAATTGCTCCAATAATTATGGTCCCTATCAATTTCCCGAAAAACTGATTCCGCTGATGATTCACAACGCTCTTCACGGCCGCACGCTGCCGGTATATGGGGACGGCATGAATGTTCGTGACTGGCTGTATGTGGACGATCATTGCGCGGCGATTCGCGCGGTGATGGGCGGCGGCCGGCCGGGTGAAACCTATTGCATCGGCGGAAAAAACGAAATGAAAAATCTGGATGTGGTGCAAACCATCTGTTCAGTGCTGGATGAACTTTGCCCGGACTCGCCGCATCGGCCGCACAACAAATTGATCAAATTTGTCACCGACCGTCCGGGACATGACCGCCGGTATGCCATTGATTGCCGCAAGCTGGAACAGGAACTCGGCTGGCAGCCGCAATTGTCATTCGCGGCGGGTATCGCCCGGACCGTGCGCTGGTACCTGGATCATACGGACTGGGTCAACCGCGTGGTTTCCGGCGAATACCGCCAGTGGGTAAGCCGCAATTATGCGGAAAGGAGTTAACCGGTGCGACGTGGAATAATTCTGGCGGGCGGTTCGGGGACCCGGCTGTCGCCTATTACATTGGCGGTATCCAAGCAGATGCTGCCGATTTATGACAAGCCGATGATTTATTACCCGCTCACCACGCTGATGCTGGCGGGAATCAGGGATATATTGATCATATCGACGCCGCGGGATCTGCCGCATTTTCGCGAATTGCTGGGAAACGGCGGGCAATTCGGCATTCATCTGGATTACGCCGTTCAGCCTTCCCCGGATGGCCTGGCGCAGGCGTTTGTCATTGGGAAGACATTTGTCGGAAACAATCCCAGTGCACTGGTGCTTGGGGACAATATTTTCTTCGGGCATGACCTGGCAAAACTGCTCCAGCAGGCCAACGCCAACACCGCCGGCGCCACGGTGTTTGCCTATCCGGTCATAGACCCGGAACGTTATGGCGTGGTGGAATTTGACACCGCCGGCCGGGCGAAATCAATTGAAGAAAAGCCGAGTGCGCCAAAATCCAGGTTCGCGGTAACCGGGCTGTATTTTTACGATAACGACGTTCTGGACATTGCGGCCAATCTGAAACCAAGCGCTCGCGGTGAACTGGAAATAACCGATGTCAACCGTATATATCTGGAACGTGGAAAGCTTAACGTGCTGGCGATGAGTCGTGGAATGGCGTGGCTGGATACCGGCACGCATCAGTCTCTTCTGGACGCATCCATGTTTGTGCATACGATTGAAACCAGGCAGGGCCTTAAAATTGCCTGTCCCGAAGAAGTCGCATGGCGGCAGAAATTCATCAGCACCGAGCAGCTCGCCGCAGCCGGCAGGGCCATGGCCAAAAATGACTACAGCCGCTACCTTCTGGAACTCGCCGAAGGAAAACTGGGGTAAATCGTGAAATCAACCGCAATGGATATACCGGAAGTTCTGCTGCTTGAGCCGCGTGTGTTTCGCGATGCGCGCGGCTTTTTTCTGGAATCTTACAACCGGCGGACTTTCGCCTCGATTGGAATTCCACATGAATTCGTGCAGTGCAACCACTCCTTTTCCACGTGCGGCGTCCTGCGCGGGTTGCACTATCAGATTCAGCAACCCCAGGGGAAATTACTGCGGGTGACCCACGGCGAAATTTTTGATGTGGCCGTGGACATCCGGCGCAGCTCGCCGACATTTGGCAAATGGGTCGGAGCGATCCTTTCCGCCGAGAACATGGCGATGTTCTGGATTCCTCCGGGTTTCGCCCACGGCTTTCTGGTGCTGTCCGCGACGGCTGATGTGCATTATCAGGCTTCGGACTACTACGCCCCGGCGCATGAACGCACGCTGCTGTGGAACGATCCGGCCGTGAACATTCAATGGCCCGCGATCGGCGGAGACGGCGCCCCCGGCCAACCAATTCTGTCCGACAAAGATCGTGTGGGAAAGCGCCTGCATGAAGCGGAAGTTTATCCGTAAGCAATAGCCTGGGCGGTTCAGCGTCGCCATTTTCGGGTCGCAGGACCCCGATATTGTCCGGGCGCCGCTTCTTAAGCTAAAAGGTTCAAAACGTAAAAGGCCGGGTGGTAAAATTACCACCCGGCCATCGCTTTT
>JAKBBN010000083.1 GCA_021808485.1 Planctomycetota bacterium
TTTCCGGCGGAATGTGCGGCTCGATCAACAACCATTGCTCATCCGTGAGGTCACTGGGGTATGAATTCCTTTTCATTCCTTACCTATCGGCATTTTATGAACTTCTCAAACAGGCTCTAAGGCCGGGCGGCAACGCAACTCCCGCCGAGGCAGGTGCATTCCGCAAACCGTATGCCGGCGGGAGCCTCCGCAAAACGCTGCGGGCAGGCTCCCGGCGCTTGCGTTAATCCGCAAAGGGTTGTAATTTTTCTGCAAAGAAAGGATGATATGTCTTCCTTGCTGAATCTAGCATAGTAACTGTCTGGCGGCCTGGCGGCTGAAATCGGGATTAATAAGGATGGATACGATGACCAAAGCAGATGTTTCGCAACCGGAATCATCAACGTCACGACCCGGCATGGGACCGATCGTGTTTGCCGTATCGGCGGCGGCGTTGGCGGGATTGTTGTTCGGTTATGACACAGGCGTCGCCTCAGGCATTCAAGGATACCTTCAAACTTACTTTAAACTGAGCAATTCGCAACTGGGCTTTGCAATTGCCTGCCTGGAGCTCGGCTGTGTGCCCGGCGCCATGTTCGCCGGCATGCTGGCGGACCGCTTCGGCAGAAAGAAGATTCTGATCATCTGCGCAATTCTGTTTGCGGTCTCCGGCATACTTTCCGCCATTCCCCAATCACTGTATCAGCTTGTACTGGCCCGTATTCTGGGAGGCTTGGCCATTGGGGCGTCGTCAATGGTTGCACCGGTGTACATTGCGGAAATTGCCCCGGAGCGCCACCGCGGCCGACTGGGCTCGCTTTTCCAGCTGGGAATTGTGGTGGGAATCGCCCTGGTCTACTGGGTCAATTTCTTTATTCTGAAAACCGGCCACAGCATCGCCGCGCACCATGCCGCAGTCGGCACCAACTGGAACCAGACGACGGGCTGGCGATGGATGCTGGGGTCGGAAACGGCGCCGGCAATTCTTTTCCTGCTGATGATTCTGGCGGTTCCTGAAAGTCCCCGGTGGCTGATCATCAATAACGCTGAAGGTCTTGGCCGGAAAATTCTTACACGGTTTGTCGGCCCGCAGGGCGCGGAGCGGGAAATTGCCGCGGTCAAGGAAGTGGCCGCCCAGGAAGAAGGTCGGTTCAGTGAGTTGTTCCTGGATCGCTACCGTCTGCCGCTTATAATTGCGCTGTTTCTGGCTGTTTTTTCCCAGTTCAGCGGGATTAATTCCATTATTTATTACGCGCCACGGGTGTTTAAGGCCGCGGGGATGAATACCTCCAATGCCTTCGGCTCCACGGCACTGGTGGGAATGGTAAATCTGGCCTTCACATTTATTGCCGTGGGCTTTGTTGACAAAGCCGGCCGTAAGCTGCTGCTGGCCATAGGCACGGCGATCCAGGTTATATCTCTGTTCAGCGTCGGTTTGATTTTCGCACTCGCCAAACATACCACTGTCACCCTCGTCAAAGCCGGCCATACGGTGACACATACATCCATCCATTTCAATCACGTTCAGGTTGTCATATTGCTCTCCAGCGTGCTGGTATTTATTGCGGCGTTTGCCATGGCGATGGGACCGATGCCCTGGATCATTATTTCGGAAATTTTCCCAGCCAGAATTCGTGGACGCGCCGCGTCCGTGGGAGTGTTTACGCTGTGGATCGCCATTTATATCGTCGCGCAAACATTCCCGTGGCTTAAGGCCCACGCCGGCCTGACCGTTACCTACTTCCTTTACTCCGGATGCTCACTGATCAGCTTCCTGTTTGTGCTGCTGGTACTGCCTGAAACCAAGGGTAAAACACTGGAACAGATTGAAGCTTACTGGCATCACCGGCATCTGGACAAGACCGGTGAGGAGAAACACTGAACAACCGGATACCCGACCGCTGACGGCAAACGGTTCCGGTGATTTGCGATTCAGCTGCTACCGTCGCTTGAACTGCTTTTCCAGGTCCCGCAGGGAGAGGCGGATGGTGGTTGGGCGGCCGTGCGGGCAATTGCTTGATCGGTCCACCTCCGTGCGGCGGGCCAGCAGTGCCCGGATTTCGTCCGGCGCCAGCGGATCGCCCGCTTTTACCGCAGCTTTGCATGCCGCCATATCCAGCACTTCGTGCAGCAATTCTTCATCGGTGATACGGCCGGACGATTCGAGCAATTTATCCAGCAGGGAGTGAATGTAATCCACCGGGTTAAGCCGCGCCAGCAAAGTGGGCAGGCTTTGCACGGCGACACTGCCGGCATCAAACTCCGAAATATCAATACCGGCAAGCTCGAAAGTGGGCCGCAACCGCTGCACCAGCGCCATTTGCCGGTTATTGACGGCCACCACCACCGGCATCAGCAACCGCTGCGATTCCAAAGGCCCCTTTCGTATGCGCGCAAGCAATTGCTCATAAATGATCCGTTCATGCAACGCATGCTGATCTATCAGCAGAAGACCGTCAGGCTCTTCCACCACCAGGTAACTGTTGTGCACCTGCAAAAAATTCCGCCCGGAATGTTCAACGATGGGCTGACCGCCGCGGTCATCTGCGGCGATATCCGCGGCCTGCCGGACCGGTGCGGCATTCTCCGGCGGCACGGCAAATACGGCATCCGCATTTGCCGGGCTGTCCGCCGCATACTGTCTGCCGCCGGCAAGCGCCGGCGCGGCTCCCGGAACAGGCCGTGAAGCCGGATCAAGCGGCGCGGCCCGCCCTGTATCCGGGCGGGATATTGGGAACTCAAGCTGCGGCTGCTGCGGGTCCGCAGCGCGGAAAAACTCCGCAACCACCCGCCGGCTCTCCGCCGTCTGCTGCTCCAGCAGGTCGCCGGTGACAGGCGTCCGCATGCCGGACGTGAATTTGGCGGTGGTCGTCAGGTCCTGGGCCAAAAGCTGCCGCCGCAGCGCGGCAAGCACCGCCCTATACGGCAGGTTGGCTTCGCGAAACCGCACCTCCGTTTTTTGCGGGTGCACATTGACGTCAAACGCTTCCGGCTGCATGGCCACAAATACCACCGCCACCGGCTGGCTGTTGGGTTCTATCAGGCCGCGATAAGCCTCCTTAACGGCATGCAGCAACGAACGATCGCGGATGTAGCGGCCGTTAAGAAACAGGTATTGGTAACGGGAGGTTCCGCGTGCGGTTTCCGGTCGCCCTATCCAACCGGTCACACGGATATGCCGATCCTCCAGGTCCACGGCCAGAAGTTTATCTTTAAGCTCATCCCCAAGCGCCTGCACAATCCGCCAGGAGTGGTCCTGCGTCGGCGGAAGATCCAGCACGGTGCGGCCGTTATGCTGCAGTTGAATGCCGATGCCCGGAAATGCCAGCGCGGTGCGCAGCACCATTTCCTGAATGTGACCGAACTCGGTGGAATCCGTCCGCAAAAACTTCCGGCGGGCCGGCACGCAGTAAAACAGATCACGAATTTCAATCGTGGTTCCCGGTGATCCGGCACAGGGGATAACCGGTCCAATGACGCTTTCGTGTGCTTCCACGGCTATCGCCTGCACATCCGTGCGCCGACGGGTGACGATGCGCGCATGACTGACGCCGGCCATGGAAGCCACCGCCTCACCGCGAAAACCCATGGTGGAAATGGCGAAAAGGTCCTCCATCGTCCGGATTTTGCTGGTGGCATGGCGGGCAAAAGCAAGAGGCGCATCTTCCGGCGACATGCCGCAGCCGTCATCAACAATGCGAATCAATGTGCGGCCGCCGTTCTCAATCTGTACGGACACGCGCGCAGCCCCGGCGTCGACGGAATTTTCCAGCAGTTCCTTGACCACGCTGGCCGGCCGCTCCACCACTTCGCCGGCGGCAATTTTATTAATCAAGGCATCCGGCAGCACCGCGATTTCACGGCCCTGCGCCGGTTGCGGCGCGACGGTATCAGCTTCATTGGGCATGGGCACTCACTTTTCCATGATGCGAATATAACCGGCGCAGCGACCCTCATCAGACGGCGCCCGCCGCCGCAGGACGGGCCGCACGCCTGCCGGGCGCCGGGTGTGCGGAAAAATTAACGCGTACGCCGAAGATATTTTCAAAGCAACCGGATTTATGCCGAGCCGCCCAGAGTTCGAGCTCCGGATCAAACTCCGTCCGCAAAATGATGCTGACCATTCCCTTGCGGCGGATAACGCGCAAATCACGCACATTGGCATAGTGGCCCCGGTCCAGGCCCTCGGCAATCCGCAGGATAGAGGACAGCGAATCCACGATCCGGCGATCGGATGGAGGCAAAGCCATGTAATCAGGGTGGCTTTTTTTGGGGGCGCTGCGCCGATGATAGCGGGCCGTGTTGGCAATCAGCTCAATTTCCCGCGGAGAAAAACCGTCCAATTCGCCGTTTTTAATCAGGTAAAGCGAATGTTTATGATGGCCGCTGTGGCCGATGTGCCAACCGATGTCATGAAGCATGGCGGCATATTCCAGAAGTTCACGATAGTCCCGCGGCAGCCGGTGCAGGCCCTGCAGGCGGTCAAATAAATTCACCGCCAGCCACGCGGTCTGCCGATGGTGGCCTTCGTCATAATTGCAGCGGCGGCCGAGTTCCACCACGCTGCGGCGGCGCGGTTCGGAAATTTCCACGGAAAGGCGTACGCGGGGCCAATGCGTCTGCACGTAGTCAATGATCATGCCTTCCCGCATGGCCCGGTCGGATACTTCAATAACCGGAATATCCAGTTCCTCAAACAGATAATTGACCACAACGGCTCCGGCGGTAATCTGGTCCGCCCGGCCCGGATCCAGTCCGGAGATATCCAGCCGTTCTTTCTGGTCCATATTCACCAGCCGCCGGTAGAGCGGGCCAAAATCCTCCCGCCGCATTTCGGTAAGCACGCGGTGGCGCAATACATCCTCGCCGTGCCGCGCCAGGCACATGGCCGCGAGATTCTCCATCGTGCCGGAAGTGCCAATGAATTTTGCCGGCCCCAGCACTCTGATCTTTTTTATAATTCCCTTTAATTCTTGGTGAATATGCTTTTCCAGTGAACGAATTTCACCGCGCGTCGGCGGATCGTGCGCGAAAAACTGCTGGGTAAGCCGGCTTGCGCCCACTTTGCGGCTTTCCAGCAAGGCGGCTTTCTGAAAATCGCCTACAATAAACTCCGCCGACCCCCCGCCGATATCCACCACCAGCGCGCTTGAATCCACCAGATCCACGGCTTGGCGAACCGCCAGGTAAATCAGTCGCGCCTCTTCCTGGGCGCTGATCACCCGGACATTAAGCCCGAGTTCTGTTTTGGCCGCCAGAATAAAGTCGCCGCCATTGACGCTTTCACGCACCGCACTGGTGGCATAAGCACGAATACGGTCGCATTCCAGATTCCCCGCCACACGCAGATACCGTCCCAGCACCGCCAACGTATGCTGCATTGCGGACTTGGTAAGCACATGCCGCACCAGGGCGGCGCTGCCCAGCCGCGTAAGGTCCTTTTCCGAACTCAGCACCTTGAATCCCGCGGATTTTGTGACCTCCACCACCACCATGTGCAGGCTGTTGGTGCCGATATCAATCGCGGCAATGCGTAATCCATGGGGTGTGCTGCGGAGAGGGCGCGATGACGGCGACGATCCTGATCGGGAATGGTTCTTCAATTTGCGACCGGACAATGTCATATATAATGATTATGCTGCCATGAGCCGCTGTTGTCTAACGAGCCGCACAATGAAATCCACAGTTCACATTGCCCACCGTTCCCGCCAATCGCCGCAACGCCGGCATGAAAAACCGGTGCTGCAAGCCGGCGGCAATCCGCGACAATTGCGGGAACGGGTCCGAAAAAGTTTCGCGCATGCGGCCCCGGCGGATATCGCCCAGCTGCTGTCCGACAGCGGCAATCGTACGCTCGGGCAGATGCTCAAGACCGCCCACACACCGGATGCGGGCGCGATTCATGACCTGCGGGTGCAATTGCGCCGATTTATCGAAACAGTCCACATCGCCTCGTTGGCCGGCATTCTGCCGGGGCCGGAGTTGCGTGTGGTGCTGGCAAGGCTGCGAACAATCCGGCGGCTTGGCGGAAAGATTCGCGATCTGGACGTGCAAGCGGCTTGGGCGCGCAAAGTTCGTCCGGGACAGGCGGAAGCCGATCCCGTTTTCCCCATGACACGCGCAAAATTCCGCGATTCCCGGCAATCCATGATCCACACCCTGGGCCGGCGGCTGAACACGTGCATCGTGACCAACTTTTCCTCCCGCGGTCTTCCAGGCGCCGCGCCGGCCCGCCGGGATGCCGCCGCCCGATTATCCGCGACCGAAAGTGTCTTGCGGCGGATTGTCCATAATATTGATGTTCTTCACCGCCGGTGCGGCCGCGCCCTAAAGACCCGTCGCGATCACCCGGTTCATCGCGCACGGATTGCGGCAAAAAAACTGCGATACAGCTGCGAAATTGCCGCCCGTAGCGGTACTCCGGGAATGGCGCCCATCATCAGCCGATTAAAACAATTTCAGACGCTGACCGGCGATTTGCATGACGCATGCCTTCTGCGGGAGCATTGTCTGCAATATGCCGCCGCATCGCATCAATTACCGACCATGGAAGCCCTCCACCGTCGCCTGCATAAACAGGCGATGGCCGCGGTGCAGCGCATCCACCGATGGACGGCGGAATAACGGCTCGCGCAATCAACCGCCGCGATTCGACAATTACCCGCCGACTGCCGGACGCACCCGATTAAATGCCGGAGGAACAGTCCAGGCCGCGGCGAATCACATCTTTCAGGGCGGCCAGACATTCCGGATCAATGGCCGTACCGGCATCTTTATCCATGATGTTCAGGGTATCGTGCACGGGAACGGCCTTGCGGTAGGGCCGCTCCGCGGTAATCGCATCAAAAATATCGGCCGTGGTAAGAATCCGCGCTTCCATCGGAATGTCGCTACCGCCGATACCGCGGGGATAGCCTTTGCCGTCCAGCCGTTCATGATGCGAACCGGCCACCACGGCCAGTTCCGCAAAAATTGGTATGCGTTTAAGAATTTCTTCGGAAAAGGTCGGATGCTCTTTTACCTTCAGCCATTCGCTGTCGGTCAATTTTCCCGGTTTATCCAGGATGGCATTGCTGACACCAAGCTTGCCGATGTCATGAAGCAAAGCAGTACGGCGCAGCCATTGCCGTTGTTGACGGGAAAAGCCCATTGCCGCGCTGATGGCCACGGTATAGTGGGCCACGCGCGAGGAATGACCGAACGTAAACGGGCTTTTGGAGTCGATCACACGGGCGAAGGCGGCGGCAATTTCGTCCATCTGCGTATCATTGACCAGGCAGGCATGGATTGAAGGCTCCAGTGAACGAACGCGAATCTCCAGATCCGCCGAGTCCAGCGCGCCGAAAAAATTCGGCTCGGCGGACAGTTCCACCGCCGTCTGCACCAGCACCGGGTCAAACCAGACGCCGCTGCGCACCCGTAGCTGCCGGATCGCCTCGCCCGCTCCGCCGGCGCTGTAAAACACCTCCGCCACCTGTGCGATGAGGGCGATCCGGCTTACCAGTGGAATGGCCGTGGCGGCCAGCCCGGACGGACGGCCCTTGCCGTTCCAATATTCCGCCAGGCAGGCGATTCCCTCCGCGACCACTTCACTGAATCCCATCTGCCGGGCAATTTCCGATCCACGTTCGCACCTTCCCTGCACCAGTTCGGTTTGAAGTTTTTCGCCGTTCATGGCCAGATTAATAAATCTGCCGAGCTTTTCCCGCAGGGACGCCTCCGGCGCCAGATTGGCCAGCACAAACCGGGCCACACGCGTGAAGCTTTGCGTATCCAGCGTGGCGTAATTCCGTTTTATTTCGCGCTCGTCATTGGCGTAAAGCTCAAACAGGCGGGCCGCATTGCTGGAACAACCGGCATCTTTAAGCAGAATCGTGTAGTACAAATCCGACAGTTCGCGCTCGGTCAAATCCAGACGATAGCCGATTTTCATTCCCAGCCAGCAGGCTCGCAGGCAGTGTCCCGGCGGTAAACCTTCCGTCAGGTCCAGCGCGTAACTCAGAGCGCCTATGAGTTCCGACAGGTATATCTCCCGCGGCGCATCGGACATGTTCATCCATGCCAGCGGCGCATCCGAAAGACGAACGATCGTTGAACTATCGGCCTGGGCGATCATCGTTTCAACAGCGGGCATCCTGCATCCCTTTCATACGACACCGGGGCGGCCTGACCGGCCGGCGAATTCACTGCGCGTTAAGGTGCGATCTTCCGCAGTTTTATCGACATTTCCGCGGCTAAACCTGCATCACCGGACCGTAGAATTCAGACTCCGCGGATATTGCGTAACGCCGGCGGTGGTTATAGGCCGGCACACGGTTAAATTGCCGGCGGCGAATCAATCCCGCATCCGGTTTGATGGACCTATAAATATTTCATGCAGAAGCAGGGGTGATCCGGTATGATGCCGGAACCGACGGTCGGCGCGTGCCGCGCGATACTTGGAATCTTGCATGACAATCCAGCACCTTGTCCTTCAAATTGCCGTCATTCTGCTGGTGGCGCGGTCCTGCGGCGCGGCGCTGCGCTTCATGGGTCTGCCGGAAGTCGTGGGGGAAATGATCGGCGGAATTCTGCTGGGACCCTCGGGCCTCGGCCTGCTGTGGCACGGCAGCGTTCAGAACTGGCTGTTTCCCGCCGAATCACTCCCGCTGCTGAACCTGCTGGCGGGACTGGGTGTGATTTTTTTCATGTTCATTGTGGGGTTGGAGCTGGACATCGGCTCGCTGCGCGGCAAGGGCGCCACGGTGGTGGTCACGGGTATCACCGGTCTGCTGGGGCCATTTATCTGCGGACTGGCCATCGCATGGACTATCCTGCACTATCATCTTGCGGGCGGCCATGAAGCCAGCCCGTTGGCGTTTATTCTCATGGCGGCCACCGCCATGGCGATGACGGCGTTTCCCGTGCTGGCGCGCGTCATCAGCGATTTGAATCTGGGAAAATCACCCGCGGGATTGCTGGCCATTTCCACCGCCGCGGTACTCGATGTCGCCGGATGGTGCCTGCTGGCGGTTATTTACGACCTGGCCCGGGCGAACATGACCGGCGCCGGATCCTCCATCTTGTTCTCCGTCTGGGTGGGTACGCGCACGGCCTTTCTCGCCGCGGCTTATGTCATTGTCATGATGTTCGTGATACGCCGATTCCTGTGGCGGTTTTACGCCCATTTTGAAGTCCGCGGACGCATGACGCGAAATGTGCTGGCCATCACCCTGTTTATGCTGCTGATGAGCGGCATGGTGACGGAAGTACTGGGAATCAACGCCATTTTCGGCGCCTTCATGATGGGACTTATTTTTCCCGCGGATGAGGCGTTTGTGCAACACATCACATCAAAGCTGGAAGACCTTACCCTTCTAATCCTCATGCCGATCTTTTTTGCCAACATGGGCCTTCATACCGATATCGCCGGCCTCGTGGGCCACGATGTGTGGCGCACTGCCGCGGAACTCGCCGGCGCCCTGTTCCTGATAAAATTTATCTTCTCCGCCGGGCCGGCGCGCCTGCTGGGCGCCAAAACCGCCGATGCGGCCCGGCTGGGACTTTTGATGAACACCCACGGCGTGGTGGAACTGGTCGTGTTGAGCATCGGCTGGCAGATGCGCGCCATCAGTTCGCAAAGCCTGGCCCTTTTTATCGTCGTATTGCTGGCCATCACGGTCTTTTCATCCGGCCTTACCCGGCTCATCGAATTCCCCGCCCAGCGCCGCAAACTTCGCCAAAGCATCGCCTCGCGATCGTCCGGAAAGCAAACCGATGCCGGCAGCCAGTTGCATATCCTCATTCCGCTTTCCCAGCCGGATACATCCAAAACGCTGGTGCAACTCGCGGCAGGACTGTTGGCCGGGCGGCCCGGCCGTCTCACCGCACTGCACATGCTGGAACCCGGCGACTGGCAACACGCGCGCGAATCCCGGGGCTCAACAGGCGAAGACCCGCTGGATTTCGCCGCCAGGGAGGCCGCCGATCATAAGGTGACAATGCAGCCTCTTAGTTTTCCCAGCCGCACCATCGCCCGGGATATCTGCCGGGTCGCACAGCATCAGCATGCGGACTGGATTTTGATGGGCGCTCACCGCGGCATTCTGAATCCATCGGCCATCGGCGGCGTGGTGAAACAGGTGCTGAAAAAAGCGCCGTGCCATGCCGGCATTCTCATAAGCAAGAAGGTTTGCGGGTTGCAGCGGATTCTGGTGCCCTACCTCGGCGAACCGCAGGACACCGGCGCGCTGATGGCCGCACAACTCTTCAGCCGCAGCGCCGATGCGCAGATTACCATTTTGCACGTGGTAAAACCCCAGCGGGCCGCCTCGGACGAAGAAATGGGAGTGAAAGACCTGGTGGACCGTTTTTTGCCGAACCCGGAAGGCGGCCGAAACATTCGTATGCAGATTGTGCCCAGCAGTGATCCGGCCGGCGTGGTGGTGGAGCAATCCACCAAACATGATCTGATTATTCTCGGTATTTCACCCAAGTGGAAGCTGCAGCAGAATTTACTGGGGAGCGGGCCGAGTTTCGTCGCCCATGCGAGCAGTTGTTCAATTCTGGTTGTGCAGAGTGCCGGCGCACCGCGTAAAGAGGCGGCGGCATCCAAAGCGCCGGCATCCAAGGCGCCGGCCGCAGCGTGAAACCGCCGGCCGCGGGTACGGTTCAACCGGCTGCCTGGATATTGTGAAGCGTCAAGCCGATAGACCGCGCCGCCGCCCGGCGAATCCAGGGATTCCGGCTGCCGGCAAGCCGATGGAGAAAATTTTTGATGGCGGCCGCTCTGGGCTGGTAATCCGTCGCCCAGCGCGCCACGCCGAGTTCCATAATCGCTTCAATGCGCCAGGAAATGTCTTGATCGTGCCGCGCAATATAGACCATGTCCCCCGGCCTGGGCGCGATGACGCACACAAACCCGGATTTTGCAAACCATTTTTTTGTGGCCCGGCTGATGGCCCGGTGCAACTTTTCACATGCGGCGAATTTTGCGGCATTCGCAAGCGGTCCGGATTTATACAATTGCGTGAGCCCCTGCACACCGACATCCATCGCCCCCAGCGCATTGCCCCGTATATCCACCAGCAATCCCCGCTTCCACACGCGATAACCGAATACCATGCTCGCCTGCAGGGCCTTCACCGCCGCCTTGGGACGACCATCGGCCATCAACCCCGCGCCCGCAGTTGAACAAATATCCCCCAGCGCCGCCACACGATCCGCAATCGGATCATCCACTGCCGGAACAGGCAGCTTTGGCGAAAAGACCATGTATCGGCGCCCTATGGATTTGGCGGCGGCTTTTTCCAGCAGTGTCACTATGGCCATCAGGCCAGGATCCTTTTCCGGGGCGATATTGTGCCGGGCATTGTCCAGCGAATCCGCGTCCGGCGCGATTTCCATAAGCTTTTCATAGGCCTTGGCATAAAGCGCCCCGGCTCCGCCGCCGGTTGATACCGGAGCCAAAGCACCCAACGAACCATTAACCTTGATCGCTTGCAAAAACCCTCTGCGCATGGCATGCGACGAGGCCTGCCCCAGACCGCTGGGCCAGATAAAATATGCGGCGATTCCCGCGATGACCAGTACAAATACCACTAAAACGGCTACACCAAATTTATAGCTTGACATGATTGTTTTCTCCGTCACTTATGGCACAGCCGGGGGTCGGCCGGGGTTACCGCCGGAAATCTATATGCCGGAACCGCGGCGGCTTGTCAATCAGGCCGCCGGTGGGCAATCGCAGGCGCTTTTAATGCAGCAGAACCGCCGCAATCGCCAGTGTTCCAAATACCAGCCCTACCAGGCCGTTGACCGTCATAAAGGCCAGATTGACCTTTGAAATATCATTCGCCTTCACCAGGGACTGTTCAACAACCAGCAGGATCAGCACGGCCGCCAGCCCGATCCAGAACAGCACGCCCAACGGCATCCCCCCCAGCCAGCCGCTGCCAAAAGCGGTCATCGCCATGATTGTCAGCAGGTGGCACAGCCGCGACACCCACAAAGACTTTCCGATACCGATTTTCGCCGGTATGGAGGATAGTTTCTCACTGCGGTCCACCTGCATATCCTGCAGCGCGTATAAAATATCAAAGCCGGCCGTCCAGAAAGTTACCGCAATCCCCAGAAGCAATATTTGCGGATCAACCGCCGGCCCGTGCGGAGGAACAATAGCAATCCACGCACTTACCGGCGCCAACCCCAAGGAAATGCCCAGCACAAAATGACACAACCAGGTGAATCGCTTGGTCAGGCTGTAGCCGGCGATCCACGCCAGAACCGGCGCCGACAGCAGCAGCGGAAAGATATTCTGCTTCAGGACGTAAAACAGCCCTGTTGCGCCGATAAACAGCAACCCGGTTAAAACCAGCAGCCCCGCCATAAACGGCGCGGAAATTTCCCCGGTGACACTGGGCCGGCGCAGCGTACGCGGATTGCGCGCGTCCAACCTGCGATCCGCCAGACGATTGAATGTCATGGCAAAGGTGCGTGCCAGCACCATGCACACCACCACCAATCCCAGCCGCGTCCAGCCGGGCCAGGTCAGTCCGATCCGCCGTGATGCCAGAAACGCGCCGATCAGCGCAAAAGGCATGGCGAATATGGAATGGGAAAATTTGATCATTTCCAGAAATATTCGCAGGCGTCCGACAAAGGACAGCTGCGGCCGAATGGGCCGATCTGCGGGCGTCATAGTCAAGATTTGGGATCCTCCGCCTGCGGAGCAGTGGCGGCGGAGGCACGATTTTCCGGCGAGCCGGCGCCATTCCAGCGAATTTTCCACGGATGGGCAATCCGCAGCAAATCCAGCACTCTACCGCACACCATCGTCACCAGGTCATCTATGCTGCGCGGGTTCATGTAAAAGCCGGGGCTCGCCGGGCAGACAACCGCTCCGGCCTCCGTTAATTGCACCATGTTGCGCAGCTCAATAAGGCCCAGGGGCATTTCACGATGCAGCAGCACCAGGGGACGGCGTTCCTTAAGGACCACCTGCGCGGCGCGCGTGATCAAATTGTCCCCCAGGCCGTGGGCAATTTGGGCCAGCTTGTTGCTGGAGCAGGGCGCCAGCACCATGCCATGCGTTTGAAATGAACCGGAGGCTATGCACGCGCCCACATCATTTGCCGGCAATGAAACAATCTCGCCGCGCACGGGTTCACCCAGAAGCCGGACGGCATCCGGTGTTTCCAGCCCGAGTTCCTCATGAAGCAGCCGCCGGCCCGCGGGAGAAACGATCAGATAAGTGCGCAAGTCAGGCTGGTTAAGCCCCTGCAGAATCCGCCGGGCGTACACCGCGCCGGAGGCACCGGTTACCGCCAGAATAATGTTGCGTTTATCGACCATGCCTGTTTCCGACGCGGGTTATTCCGCGGCGGCCTGTTCCAACACTTCCTCTGCGGCCAATTCCGTCTCCAGAACGCCGTACCGGTTAAACCATTCATAGATATGCGGATGATTTAAAAAATCATCGCCGTATTCACGGCGCAGATCGGTGGAAAAATCCGTCCGCACGCAATCCCTCAGATGATCCAGCAGGGTCATGCTGGCGAAAAACCAGCCGGGCTTGATTACATCCGGCAGACGCGAACAGTAAATCGCAAGATTTTCCCCCCCAACCACTTCCCTGCAGCGACGGCAGCGCCAGGAACAGCGGACAATTCGCCGCATGATCGGTTCAATTTCCTCCGTCCGCTTACGCATGGCGCACCCCACGGTAACAATAGCAGACCCCCATGGTTAAGCCATGGGCCTGCACGTCGGTCAGACCGGCGGCACGCATGCGGCTGGTCATTTGATCGCAACTGATGAAGGTGTTCACACTTTCGGGCAGATAGTGATAGGCTCCGCTTTTGTCGCCACTGATAAACGTTGCGGTGCGCGGCAGAACACGCCGGAAGTAAAAGTTGTACAGCCCGCGCAGCACGGGGTTGGACGGCAGGGAAAATTCCAGAATAATCAGGCGTCCACCCGGCCGCAGCA